>CAJODA010000017.1 GCA_905233745.1 uncultured Bacteroidales bacterium | reverse complement strand
GTCGGCGGACCAGTCAGTGTCGAACACATAGTCGAAGCCGAGGGCCTTGAGAGCGGCGGTCAGCTTGCCTGTAGCGATAGTGCCGGGTTCCATGCCGAACTCTTCGCCGATGGCCACACGCACAGCGGGAGCCACTTGGACGACGGTCTTCTTGGTAGGATCCACGATGGCGCGGAGAACCGCGCCGGTGTGGTCAACCTCGGTAAGAGCGCCCACCGGACATACGGCGACGCACTGGCCGCAGAAGGTACACGGTGAGTGATCAAGATGTTGGTTGAAGGCGGTGGAGACCACTGCCGGGAAACCACGCTCGATGGCGGACAGAGCGCCCACCGTCTGCATCTCGTTACACATCGTCTCGCAACGACGGCACATGACGCACTTGTTCATGTCGCGGATGATGGACGGGGAAACCTCCAGTTGGTAGGAAGATTGCTCGTGCTCTGGTCCGATGAACGGGTTCTTGCGGATGCCGAAACGCACGGCAAGGTCTGCAACTCGCAATTGCCGTTCTTGGCGCACTGCAGACAGTCTGCCGGGTGGTCGGAGAGGATCAGCTCGAGAACGGTTCTACGGGCGTTGATGACGCGCATGGAATTGGTTTTCACCACCATGTCGGGCATACATTCGGTGACACAAGCGGGAGCCAGGTTACGACGGCCGGCTACTTCCACCACACAAATACGGCATCCGCCGGGTTTGTTGTGCACGCCCAGATTGTTCAGCTCAAAGTGACAAAGGGTAGGAATATCGATACCCATGCCTTGAGCGGCTTTAAGAATAGTGGTACCTTTCGGTACTTCAACTTCTCTATTGTCTATTGTTAATTTTATCATATCCATATTAATACCCTTTTACTATTTAATACTAATTGCGTTAAACTTACATTTTTCAATACAGGTACCGCACTTGATACAGAGATCTTGGTTGATTTCGTGCGGCATCTTCACCGTACCCTTGATGGCACCGACCGGGCAGTTGCGTGCGCAAGCTGTACAACCCTTACAGAGTTCAGGATCGATGACATATTGTTTCAGGGCCTTGCACTGGCCGGCAGGACATTTTTTGTCAACCACGTGTGCCACATACTCGTCCCAGAAGTTGTCGATGGTGGACAACACCGGGTTCGGGGAGGTTTGGCCGAGACCGCAAAGGGCGGTGTCTTTGATGACATGTGCCAGGTTGCGGAGCTTGTCAAGGTCTTCCATGGTGCCTTGGCCCTTGGTGATCTTGTCAAGGATTTCGCACAGACGCTTGTTGCCGACACTTGCCGCAGGACTCTTCCACGGTGAAGTCGAGGTAGAACTTGGCCACGGAAACCATACAGGAGGTTTCGTCCATGACAATCATACCGCCGGAGCCCATCATGGAGCCGGCTGCCACTAGGTTGTCATAGTCAATCGGGGTGTCGAGGAACTTCTCGGTCAAACAACCGCCGGAAGGACCACCGGTTTGCACGGCTTTGAACTTCTTGCCACCCTTGATGCCGCCACCGATTTCGTAGATGACCTCACGTAAGGTGATGCCCATCGGGACTTCGATCAAACCGACGTTGTTGATTTGTCCAGCCAGAGCGAACACTTTCGTACCTTTGGATTTCTCCGTTCCGATGGAGGAGAACCATTCCCAACCCTTGTTGATGATAACCGGGATGTTGGCGTAGGTTTCCACGTTGTTCACGTTGGACGGTTTTTTGAGATAGCCTTCCACAGCAGGGAATGGCGGTTTGAAGGTGGGTTCGCCGCGGAGACCTTCCATGGAGTGGATCAGAGCGGTTTCCTCACCGCAGACGAATGCGCCTGCACCGTAGCGGAGGATGATGTCGAAATCAAAGTCTGTTCCGAAGATGTTTTTGCCGAGCAGGCCATATTCGCGGGCCTGGTTGATGGCAATCTGCAAACGGTGGATAGCCAGCGGATATTCGGCACGGATATAGACCAAACCGATGGTGGCGCCGATACAGAAACCGCCGATGGCCATGGCCTCGATGATGGAGTGCGGGTCGCCTTCCAAGATGGAACGATCCATGAATGCACCCGGGTCGCCTTCGTCGGCGTTGCAGATGATGTATTTCTGGTCAGCAGCGTTCTTGGCGCAGAGTTCCCATTTCAAACCTGTGGGGAAACCGGCACCGCCACGGCCGCGGAGACCGGATTTCTTGATGAGGTCGATGGTGGCTTTGGGGTCGTTCTGTTCCAGAACGGAAGCCAATGCCTTGTAACCGTCACGTGCAATGTATTCATCGATGTTTTCAGGATCGATGAAACCGCAGTTACGTAACGCGATACGCATCTGTTTCTTGTAGAAACCCATGTGTTTGGAGTCGGAAATGTGCTTGTTGTCCTCAGGGTTTTCGTAAAGCAAACGCTGAACCTTTCTGCCTTTGATGATGTGCTCGTCGATAATCTCGCGGCAGTCCTCGGGTTTCACCTGTGTGTAGAACGTGTTGTCGGGCAGAATCTTGACGATGGGGCCCTTCTCACAGAAACCGAAACAGCCGGTGGTGACCACTTGCACGTCGTCGGTGAGGTTCTTTTCAGCCAGTAATTGGATGAAATTTTCTTTAATCTTGGGGCTTTCGGAAGCGGTACAGCCGGTACCACCGCAAAGCAATATGTGATATTTGTAATTTGCCATTGGAGACCTCCTTGTTTTTTATTTGTCGATTTTTTCGTAGTTTACAGGGATAACACCCTCGAGGATTTCACCACCCATGATGTACTTGGTGACCAAGTCGTGACCCTTCTTCGTGTCAACATGACCGAATACGATGGGATCCTGACCAGGTTTCTTAACTTCCACGGTGGGTTCTGCATAACAGTAGCCCATGCAGCCGGTTTGGGAAACCACCGCCTTGACGTTTTGTGCCTTGCACTCGTCAATGATGGCCTCCATCGTCTGCTTTGCACCGGATGCGATACCGCAGGTGGCCATAGCAACCTTGATTTGAACCAAGTTTTCTACGTTGTCGCCTTCTTCGCGCAACTCGATTTTAGATTGCAGCTCCTCTCTTTTTTTCTTGAGATCAGCCAAAGATTTAATCTTTTCCATAAACTGTTGTTTTAGTTAAGTTGTTGAATTATATTTTTTTATATTTATTATTTGAAGAAATGGCATAAAAAAAAACCACCGCTTTTAAAGCGGTGGCAAATGTAATAATAATTCTAATACAAAACACCCTTGTATCCCCTAAAAAAGTGAGGGTGGGGAGAACTTCTTTTCCAGTTGGACTTCTTTGAAAATCTGGGTGATGATTTCCTTCGTGTAGAGTGGAAAATCAGCTTTCATCATCCAATCATAATAAGCTGGTTCTTTGGCAAATACAGCGGAAACGGGCACGCCTTTGTGCTTGCCGAAATTGAAGACAGCGTTTTGGTTTTTGTCCAACACAATGTGCCCCGCCAGATCCACGGTGTTATGCTCCTTGGTGAAGGCGCTGAGAGCCTTGATGTCCCCATTTATGGGGATGCTCACGGCTTTGGTGCGAGGGTCGGTGTATTCCACATCCTTGTACTTCTCCAACTGCGCCTTGAACACCTCGTATGTGGCTTGTGTGTCGGCACTGGCCTGGTGCGCATCCTCCAAATTGGCATGGCAGTAGAACTTATAGGCCGCTGAAAGATTCCGCGGCTCCATTTTGTGGAAAATATTTTGAACGTCAATCAGATAGCGATTGCGTAAGTCAAAACGCCTGCCACATCTCAGAAACTCCTCCACCAGTAACGGCACATCGAATTTGTTGGAGTTGAAACCCGCCAAATCCGCATCGCCTATAAACTGCAGCAGGTCGTCGGCCAGCTCGTCAAACGAGGGTTTGTCCTTCACGTCATTGTCGCTGATGCCGTGGATGGCTGAACACTCCTCCGGAATATGTATCTTGGGGTTGACGAGTTCCGTACGATGTTCTTCGCTGCCGTCTGGCATGACTTTTATAAGCGAGATTTCAACGATTTTGTCTTTGCCTACATTGAGTCCGGTAGTCTCCAGATCAAAGAAAACAAGAGGTCTTGTAAGTTTGAGATTCATACTAATGCTTTATTATTTTTTCAGTTGAGATCAGGTGGTTGTCTTGGTAAATCCGAATGAAATAGACACCGGGTTTCTGTTTGCCAAGGTCGATGCTTCGTTGGTCGATCCGGCCAGTCTCCAGGGTACGTCCGCAGATGTCTAAGATTTGATATTCAGCGTCTTGTAAATATTCATTATCAGAGATGAAAACAGTTCCGGAAGTTGGATTGGGATAGATTCTGACGGTTGTTTTTTTCTGGGTTGTTACACCGGTGGGGTCGAAGTATTTGCCTACCACGGGGCGTATCATCGGGGCTCCCTTGTAGAAGGATTCGGCCCACTCGTTGGAGACTTTGTAGAAGAAATGACCGCGAGCGTCATTGTTCTGGTCGAAACCAAGATTGAGCTGGGTGTTGTGATTCTGATAGAAGCCCACGTAGAAGGTGCCCTCTATGGGCAGGGGGTCTTCAAGGTAGTAGTTGGCGAAGTTGAAGTAGTCGGAGGGGTGGTAAGGGAGTTGCATGGGCATGGAGTATAGCACATTGCCGGGCAGTCCGTTGTCGTCATCCCAGACCATAAGGGTGAAATAGTCAATATTCTCATCATCGAGCACATGGTTGAACCACATGCGCACGCAACGCAGCGTGTCGGGCTGTGCCAATGTGAACTGCACCGCCAGGTAGGATTGCGGGTTGCTCATGGAGGAGTACAAGGTGTAGCCCGCTTCGGCGCTCCCGTCATCGTATGCGTAATAGTTGTAGAACTTCTGCTCGAAACGGCAGGTGTCGTTATACTTGTTCTCGTCACTTGCACCTTCCATCTTGAAGACATGGGTGATGGTGAAGGCTGCGCTGTCAGCCCCGTCGTATGTGTAGGCGAACTCGATGGCTGGATTTGCATGCGGGCCGTAGGTGTGCAGACCGTCCGTGTAATAAGGGGAAGCGTTCATGAAGTTAGGAGTGGAGTGGTAGACGGTGCCGCCCTGCTGATTGACAACGGTGTAGTCATAGCCTACATTGCGCACCTGGTCAGACAGGTTGACGAGTTGGTTATGGAAACTTGCTGCCATGTCGGAAGTGCGGTACTGGTGCCACGGCATCGACTGATAAAGGGTCAGGGCAGAGGTGGTAGGGCTTACAAAGGCTACGTCACTGGGATAGAAATCCTGTGCGTTGCGGTTGATATCCAGCTGGATGTAGTCGATGTTCCACTGATCGCAGTTGCTGGCCCAGCCCGTAATGTTGTTCCAGCCCCAAGCATCCAAGTCAAGGCTGCCGTAGTTGCGGAAGCGGAACTGGAAATTGTTGCGCAGGTATTGTTCGTCGTTGATGGGGATAAGAACCTGTTTGAAATAGTCACGCGGATTTTGTGCGAGCCAGGAGTCCAGGGTGCAGCCTTCGGTTGACCACACTTCGTTCCATACATATTCGGGGCCGAAGATGGAGTCGGCGGGCATGAGGATGGTCTCGCCGGCAAAGGCATTGCTTTCGAAGATGTAGTACGTGCCTGGGATAAAAGGGTTGTCAATGGTGTCGCCGGCCACGTAGTACTCACCTTCTCCAATGACATATTCACCATAGATGAATCCTTGGAACACCATGTTGCCAGTTGCGTAGCCGAACTCCAGTATCAGTTTGTCTTCACGTTCCGGCGCGTCGCCCAGGCGTTCCCATCCCACTGGTGTGGCGCCGGTGTACCCGCCGCCAGGCTGGTAGAAGAAACTGAAATAGAGGGAGTCGCCAAGCCGCATGGGCCGATGTTGGGTGAAGTTGCTGTCCAAACGAATGCAGACAGAGGTTAGGGTGTCGGCAGGAAAAGCGTTGCGCTCCGCGTGGGCATAGATGCTTCCATCTTCGTCCATAATATCGAGAGTGGCCACTCCGATGGAGGGAGGATTGATGGCGAAGGTTCCGTTTACAAAACACTTGCGATCCAGCCAGAGCCCACTATTGGGGTATCCGGTATAGTTGGAGAAGTCTTCAACAAAGGGCAACCGCACGGTGATGTCGCGATTCCCTTTCGGAGGGTTATTCTTGTACGCTTTTGCCAGGACGCTGTTTTGGGTGACACCCGTGAGGTATTCCTGTGCCATCATGGTTGCTG
Organism: uncultured Bacteroidales bacterium; assembly: GCA_905233745.1. Classification (GTDB taxonomy): domain Bacteria; phylum Bacteroidota; class Bacteroidia; order Bacteroidales; family WCHB1-69; genus F23-D06. Next base: position 30,966 of record CAJODA010000017.1, on the reverse strand, counting down.
GCGACAGAAAACATACCGATAAGAGACATAATAAAAAATATCGTATGGGTTTCATGTTTGTAATTTTGGTTTACTCAACTGTTTCCAGACTGTCAGGCAGTTCTCCGATGGATTTTCCGACCACAAGGGTGATCTTCTCACCCATGCGGATGTCGGAACCTGCGGCAATGTGATGCCCACGGTAGAGCACATCGAGAACGACATTCTCGTAAGGGCTTGTTTTCTCGATAATACGTTCCAATACGAGTCCTTGTGCTTCCAGCATGATTTGGGCTTGACGCATGGAGAGGTCTTGAAGGGCAGGCATCTTGATATAGGGCGGGGTCTTTGCAGAAACTGTCAGATAGACTTTGCGGCCCTTTTTCACTTTCTCCTTGGGAGCAGGATCTTGCAAAAGGACGGTGCCGGGCTCAGTGCCCTCCTTGTACACCTCTTCGTCAACAACGAACACAAAGCCCTCCTGGGAGCCGCTTTGCGTTAGCTCGGAGGCGTTCCGCCCCAAGTAGTCGGGCATCTCTATCTCTTTGCCATGACGGGTGAATAATCTTAATGCCAATAAGATGACAAAAAGTATCACGATGGAGATCCCGACGGCAAGCAGGAGGTGATACCATAACTTGTTTTTATTTGCAATATCCATATCCAGTCTGAATCTAACTATTGGTTAACTTGAAAAAGTCAATTTTATTGTGATGATTAAGTAGTCGGCAAAAATACAAAAATAGGGGACAGGGAGCAGGATTTTAAGAAAGGAATTTCAACCTGTTCAATTGTATATCCTGATATAATCTATGTCGAGGGAGGATGGGAAGGGGGTGCGGGCGTTTGGCATAGGTTGGAAAGAGCTGTTTTCGTCGGGAATGGCCAGGTTCAGTTTGACGCATTGTTTCCTGGTTGGAAAGACAGGGTTCTCCAGGATGTTGTCAGGGTCGAACTGGCTGGCATCTTCCACAGCTTTCCCGTCGAGGGTGATGTACCGGAAATCCACCCGGCGCACGATGCCATCCACACGGAACACCATTTTCCACTTGTCCCACTCCAAAGAAAAGGTGTGGAACTCTTCGGAGAAGGATACCGGGCTTCTCCAGACTGTAGTGATTTGCTGATGCTGACCATTCTCTGGCCAGGAGTGAACCGTGATGTAATGTTTTTTGGGTTTTGCGGTGTTGAACTCAAAGATATCAATTTCGCCGCCTTCACCGAAGAGCCAGAAGGCAGGCCAGAATCCTCGTCCGTACGGAATTCTGCATCGGGCTTCAAAAAAACCATGGTCGTATTTCTCCTTGGTTTCAATGATAGCGGAGGTGTACTCAAACAGCTGTTCCCGCCAGCCTCCGTTGCCGTTGTCCACATCTGCGAACCATCCTTTCCGGACATTCGGCTCGCGCTTGGCGACAAGCATGGCAACACCCTCTTTTACGACGATGTTCTCATCCATGTAGTAATGGAGATTGTTGGCGTGGTTGCGTTTCCAACCGTTGGTGCTGGTATGCCACTTGCCGGTGTCAATACGCGAACCGTCAAAGTTGTCTTCGAACACTAGTTCCCAGGCCTCAGGCATGGGCTTGTTATATGCGCTCAATTCTGAGGGTTTTGTTTTCACCCAACTCTTAAGGCGGTAAGTGGATTGTGCTTTGGTGTGGGAGCAAAAGCACAGGAGCAGTAAAAGAAGGGGGATGACGGATTTTTTCATAGCAGGATGGGTTTGATGGCATCCTTTACATGGTAGTTTCCGATGTGTGTGCGCCGGAGGGCTGTGAGATGAGCGCCGCTTTGTAGCGCTTTCCCAAAGTCGCGGGCAATGGAGCGTATGTAGGTGCCCTTGGAGCACCGTATTCTGAAATCGATTTCGGGAAGTTCGAAACGGGTCAGCTCGAAATCGTAGATGGTGATGTTTTTGGAGGTCAGGGCAGCCTCCTCCCCTTCGCGGGCCAATTCGTATGCCCTCTTGCCACTGAACTTCACAGCTGAAAACATGGGAGGCACTTGCTCTATGTTGCCGATAAAGGAGCGGGCGGCCTCTTCCGCCAACTCGCGGGTGATGTGTGTGTATGGATATTCGTGGTCCACAGGATGCTCCAAGTCAAAACTCGGCGTGGTGCTTCCCATCATGAAGGTGCCGGTGTACTCTTTTTCCTGAGCCTGGATGCTGTCTATCTGCTTGGTCATCTTGCCGATGCAGATGATGAGCAGTCCGGTGGCCAGGGGGTCGAGAGTGCCGGCATGTCCCACTTTCACCTTCTTGCCCGCCTGTCGTTGCACTATGCGGCGAACCTTGCCCACAATGTCGAACGAGGTGCACCGGTAGGGCTTGTCAAATAACAGCAGGTCGCTTTCGGGGTCTGCCTCAAAGGCAGGCAACTCGAAGGTGGCGGAGTTTATGAATTTCTTTAGCATAATCCGAAGCAGATGGCGAGGATGCCGACAATGGCGCAGTAAATGGCGAACCAGATAAGCTTGCCTTTCTTCACAATGTTGATCATCCATTTACAAGCCAGGCAGCCCGTAACAAAGGCGGAGACAAAACCGACGATAAGGGCACCGGAGGAAATGCCGTTCATGGCAGCGCCGAAGCCTTGCTGGCAGATGTCCATCACATCCAGAAGCGCCTCACCCAGTACCGGAGGAATCACCATCAGAAAGGAAAACTGGGCCAGACTCTCCTTCTTGTTGCCCAGCAGCAAGCCTGTGGCAATCGTGGTGCCGGAACGCGACAGGCCGGGCAGAACGGCCACTGCCTGCCCGATACCGATAATAAAGGCGTGCCAACCGGAGATGCGCTCCCGCTGACGCGGCTTCGCAAAGTAGGAGAATGCCAATAGCAGAGCCGTAACCAACAGCATGATGCCCACAATCAACAGACCCGAGCCGAAAATCTCTTCCACCTTATCCTTGAAAAACAGACCCACAATGCCTACAGGTATCATGGAGATGAGAATGTTGATGGCATAGCGGGTGCCCTCATTCAACCCCTCATAGCTTTTCCAGGATTGTTTGGTGAAAAGGTCTTTGAAAATCCAGACCACCTCTTTCCAGAGGATGACCAGCGTGCTGAGTACCGTTGCTACATGCAGGGCCACAATCATGGTCAGATTTGTCTCACCGGACAAACCGAAAAGATGGGACAGGATGGTGAGATGTCCGCTGCTGCTGACCGGCAGGAACTCGGTCAGTCCCTGCACAATACCCAATATCAATGCTTCTAGCCAGTCCATGGATTATTCATTTACGTCGTCTTTAACTTCATTTTTCACTCTGGGGTGCCACATGATGGCGACCACTTCCATGGCTAATCCCAAGAACATGAGGATGGGCGCCACGACCAGACGAGTGTTGTTGAAAATCTCACCGTTGAAAGTGTCAGGGTCCTCCACGGCGCCACCGCGCAAGCAAAGGAATCCGATAATCAGCAAAACCAAACCGACACCCATGAGGATATAATTGGTGGTTCTGAATAAAGGAGCGCGTCCGCCCTTGGAATCATTGTTTTTTGTGTTTGTATTTGCCATTTTTTTCAAGTTTGAATATTTCTAAAAAAAGAGGAGGGGAATTTTTGGGTGGAAAATTATCCGTCCGTAAAACAATCATCAATAATCGTTATGGTAAGTGTTTGTCGTCATTGAAAAAAACATTTTCAGGGGTGTCCGAAGCTTACAAATAGAGTCTTTCATCCTTAATCCTGATGTATCTTCTCACGGATATGGAGGAGATGAGCATGGTGAACAGGATGCTGAAGAGGAGCACGCCGCCGAGGATAATGGCGATGTATGCCATCTGTGAGAAATCGATGAATTCGGGCAAGGACTTGTTCCCGAAGTAGAGTATGACAGCCAGGCCGAGAATGGCGATGATACCGCCCCAGACACCCTGGACAAAACCCTTGGCCACGAAAGGCTTACGTACGAACCTTGGCGTGGCGCCAACCAATAGCATACTCTTAATGTTGAAACGTTTGGCGTAAATGTTGAGTCGGATACAGTTGGCAATCAGCAGCATGGTGATGAGTATGAACACCGCACATACGCCGAGGATAATCCACTGTATCTTCTGGAAGTTGTTGCTGACAGTCTTTACGATATAGTCCGGATAGTCCACATCTTGTACAATCTCGTTTCGCTTCAGTTCTTTGGAGATTTTTGCCAGCGAGTCACTGTTGGCGTATTCAGGCGCCACACTGATGATAATGGATGCGTTCAACGGATTTGGGATGATATCCGTATAGTTGTTTCCGATAATCTTCTTGGCACTCTCGGTGTTCTCTTCTCTTGACGAAACCCGGGAGGCAGCAATATAGGGCTTCAGTTTGATTGACTGCTCCAAAGCGATAATGTCTGCCTCCTTGATGTCGGAGTAGAACAGCACTTCCATCTCAATTTTTTGGGAAAGATTTTTGAGATATAGTGTGGAGAAGAAGGCAAAAAAGCCTAAAGTTCCAATGAAAAACATAGTGAGTGCGATGCTGAAAACGGACCCGAAGGTGGACAGTCGCAAGCGTGCTTTCGTTATCTTGTCAAGGGTGTCGGGATAATTTGCCATGTACGGTTTTTTTAAGCCTGCAAAAGTACAAAAAATATTATTTTTGCAGCCAAATAACCGTCATAGAAATGTTGAAACGTCTGCTGCGCTATCTGCTGAACTATAAAGCGAACATCGTTCTAGTTGTGTTGGCGCATCTTATGTACGCCATTTTCTCGATTTTCACCCTCTCTATGATTGTCCCGTTCCTGTCTGTGCTGTTTGAGCAGGTGCAGCCGGTGACCGTCCGTCCGGAGTTTTCACTCACTTCGAGGTTCATTATCGATACCTTTTATTATTATATGGGAGTTGTCATCTTGAAATACGGGAAGATATCGGCGTTATTCTACATTGCCGGTGTGATGATCGTGCTCTCTTTTCTTTCCAACTTGTGCCGATATATGGGTATGTTCTGGTTGGCCCCTATTCGGTCGGGCATCCTCCACGATTTGCGCCGTGACCTTTATGAGCGCATCCTCATCCTTCCGCTCTCATTTTACTCTGAGCAGCGTAAAGGGGATATCATTAGCCGTATGGGTGCCGATGTGCAAGAGGTGGAATGGTCGGTCTTCTCCTCCCTGCAGTCTCTTTGCAGGGATCCTTTTCTTCTCGTCATTTTCCTGATCACCCTTTTTGCCATCAATGTTCAGCTCACCCTCATCACGCTGGTTGTACTTCCCGTGTTGGGCTATGTGCTGGCGGCTATCGGCAAGGGAATTAAGAAATATTCACTGCGCTCGCAACAATTGCTCGGCCGAATGAGCTCCCTGTTTGAGGAGGCAGTCGGCGGACTTCGTGTTATTAAGGGCTATAATGCGGAGGAACACGCATTCGAAAAGTTCAAGCATGAGAATTTCCAATTCTTCCGGCTCAACAAGCGAGTGTTCCGAATCAATGAGCTGGGTGCGCCGCTGGTGGAGTTCCTCTGTATTCTGGCGCTATTGCTTATTTCCCTTACGGCACTGGTGTGGCTCCCCTCTGCGGCTACCATGAAAGGGACGATGTTCATGCTCTATTTTGTGGTGTTTGCCCGTATCATCCCGCCTGCAAAAGCGCTGGTAACCACCTATTATACCCTGCAAAAAGGCATGACTGCCGCTGCACGTGTTTATGAGATTATCGATGCCGATGAGAAAATTGTTGAACAGGATAATCCCGTCTCTATTGACAAACTGAAAGATAGAATAGAGTATAAAGACGTGTCGTTTGATTATGCCGAAGGTCAATCCCAAGGCGGGAACCAGACCTTGCGAAACATCAACCTGACGATCAAAAGCGGGCAGACTATCGCAATTGTCGGCCCGTCCGGCAGCGGAAAGTCCACCTTGGTGGACCTGCTCCCGCGCTTTTATGATGTCACCAAGGGTGATTTGCTGATTGATGATATTCCTGTCAACCAATACAGAATCAGTGACCTGCGTGCACTTTTCGGCATTGTCAATCAGGATGTGATTCTCTTTCATGACACTGTTTATAACAATATAGCTTTTGGCCTTGAAGGAGTTACGGAGGATCAGGTTATAGAGGCGGCCAAAGTGGCCCAAGCCCACCCGTTCATTATGGAGATGGAGGACGGGTATCAGACGGTTATCGGGGACCGCGGCATGCGCTTGTCCGGAGGCCAGCGCCAGCGATTGAGCATTGCCCGTGCCATCCTGCGGAATCCCGAAGTTCTGATCCTCGATGAGGCCACCTCGGCTCTCGACACAGAGTCGGAATTTCTGTTCCAGGAGGCTCTCATGCCCTATGTGAAAACCAAAACCGCCATTATCATTGCACACAGACTCAGCACGATACGCTTTGCGGATGAAATTGTCTTCCTCAAGGAAGGAAGTATTGTCGAACGTGGCACCCACGAGGCACTGATGGCTTCCCAAGGCGAGTACTACCGCTTCTATAGCGCTCAGAGCGGAGGAACTCAGTGCTGAAGCGGCCGCAAGTCTGTTTATACACCGTTTTTCCTTACCCGGGGTGTTTCATCCGCTTCACCTTTTTTTGTACTTTTGCATCCGGAAATTAATTTTACCTAATATGTTGAATAAAAATAAGTTGAAAGATGAAACCTTCGCCTATTTGCTGCTGGTTGTGGGCAGTTTGCTCTTTGCCGTAGGCGATGTGATGTTTGTGAACCCCTATTTGCTGGCTCCTGGTGGAACCTATGGTCTGGCCAATGTGCTCAATACGGTTTGGCCATGGAAGATCAGTTACTATGCCATCTGTATGGATATCCCGTTGCTGCTCGTCGGTACGTGGGTGTTAGGACCCAAATTCGGTGTTAAAACGGTGGTTTCCACAATCTTGATTTTCGCGTTCACTTGGCTTATCGAGACACTATGGGGCTATAATCCCGTGATTCACGAGGGCATTGTGGCAGAGGCTGTCAAGGCGAACAACTACGTGCAGATTCCGCATAGCGATATGTTTTTCATCCCTGACTATTTCTTGAATACGGTGGTGGCCGGCGTTATTTATGGCTTGGCTATCGGCCTCATTTTCAAATCTGGCGCCACTTCCGGTGGTAGTGACATCATCTCTATGATTATTCATAAATACACCAAAATATCTCTCGGCACCCTCGTGCTCGTTGTAGATTCCTGCATCACCCTCACGACCCTCATAGCCTTTAAGCAGATTCGCCTGCCTATTTATTCCATTATCCTGATTGTCATTGAGAGCAAGGTCATTGACCTTATTGTGGATGGTATCAAGTCTTATAAGACGGTCTTTATTGTCACGGATAGGATTGAGGAGGTGCGTGATTTTATAATCAACGACATGAAACGCGGCGGCACCACTTTCGCCGGCACCGGACTCTACCAAGGTGCCCAGCGCAAAATGATATATGTAACCCTGGACCGTTCGGATCTCGTCAAACTAAAATCCAATCTGCGCCTGCTCGATCCGCAGGCATTCGTCAACGTCATTGAAAGTTCCGAAATCATGGGCTTGGGCTTCAAAGCCTTGCCCGAAGATTAATGAAGTTAAGAATCCGGGAGATTTGAATGACTTTCCAATATTCAATCTTCCCCACCTTTACACTTTTTTCATATTTTTGCATTTCTAAAAAACCAAAACCACCTAATATGCGAAACGTACGAATTTTCGTCGAGAAGAAACCGGGCTTTGATGTGGAAGCCGTCAGTCTGAAAGATACACTCAACCGTAATTTCAATCTTCAAATCCGCAGTTTGCGATTGTTGAATGTGTATGATATTTTCCAAGTGGATGATGTCCTGCTGGAGCGTGCCAAGGTGGGCGTTCTGTCAGAGCCAGTGGTGGACGCCATTACGGAGGATTTCCCGTTGGATGGCCTTACGTATCTGGCGGTGGAGTATTTGCCCGGCCAGTTTGACCAGCGTGCCGACAGCGCAATGCAGTGCTTCTCGCTGCTTGACCCCAAGGCTGAGGTGGTGATTAAGAGTGCGAAACTCTACGTGTTCGATGCCGATCTTACGGCAGGGCAGTTTGCTCAGATCAAGAGATATTGCATCAACGAGGTGGAGGCCAGAGAGAAGGATATGAGTGTGCTGGAGCTGACTGAAAATCCGGATGTCCAGGATGTTTGTGTGTATGACGAATTCCGCGCATGGACTACTGGGCGGTTGGAGGAGTTTCGGACGAAGATGGGACTGGCCATGTCGCTGGAGGATTTGCAATTTATTCAGGACTATTTCAAAAACGAAGAGAAACGGGATCCGTCTGATACCGAAATCAAGTTGTTGGATACCTATTGGAGCGACCATTGCCGTCACACCACGTTTGAGACGGAGCTGACGCGCATCACTTTCACTCCGTCAACATTGCAATACCAGTTGCAGGAGGCTTACGACCAGTATCTGGCTATGCGGAAGGCCGTGTATGGTGACCGTGAAAAGCCTCAGACCCTAATGGACATGGCGTGCATCAACGGGAAGTATGAGCGTAAGGCCGGCAACCTGGAGGACATGGAGGTCTCAGAGGAGAACAATGCCTGCAGTGTGTATATTAACGTGGATGTGGACGGGAAGGAGGAGCCTTGGTTGTTGATGTTCAAAAATGAGACGCACAATCATCCGACGGAGATAGAGCCATTCGGTGGGGCGGCCACCTGTGTGGGCGGCGCCATTCGCGATCCGCTGAGCGGGCGTAGCTATGTGTATCAGGCTTTGCGCGTGACGGGTGCTGGTAACATTAACGCACCCATGAGTGAGACGATGGAGGGCAAGCTTCCGCAGTCGGTGATTTCCAAGAGCGCTGCTGCCGGTTACTCGTCCTATGGCAACCAGATCGGCCTGGCCACCACGCACGTGCGCGAGATATATCACGATGATTACCGGGCCAAGCGTTTGGAGATTGGCGCGGTGGTAGGTGCGGCTCCGGTGGACCATGTGCGCCGTGAGCGCCCGCAACCCGGCGATGTCATCATCATGTTCGGCGGACGCACCGGACGTGACGGCATCGGAGGCGCTACAGGAGCTTCCAAGGAACATAATGAGAAGTCGCTCGACACCTGCGCCGCTGAGGTGCAGAAAGGCAACGCTCCCGAGGAACGCAAAATCCAGCATCTCTTCCGCCGCCCCGAAGTGACCCGCCTGATCAAGAAGTCCAACGACTTCGGCGCCGGCGGCGTCAGTGTGGCAATCGGTGAGCTGGCCGACGGGCTGGAAATCAATCTCGACTCAGTACGTACCAAATACAAGGGACTCAACGGCACAGAGGTGGCCATCAGCGAATCACAGGAACGCATGAGCGTGGTAGTGGACGCAAAGGATGTGGATACTTTCTTCGAATACTGCCGCCAGGAAAATATTGAAGCGAACATTATTGCCCACGTTACCGATACCAACCGTCTGACGATGACATGGCGCGGTAAGACCATTGTCAACCTCAGCCGCGATTTCATCAACACCAACGGTGTGCGGCAGAAGACAGAGGCGGTGGTGAATGCGATACCTGAGAATGTACTTGAGCCGCAACCCGTCACAGGTACAACCCTGCAGGAGAAGATGGAGAGCTGTCTCACAAATCCCAACGTGGCTTCGCAGAAGGGACTGATTGAGATGTTCGATGCCACTATCGGCGCAACAACCGTGCTGATGCCCTTCGGCGGAAAACGTCAACTGACGGAGGCCCAGGCTTCGGTGCAGAAGCTGCCCGTTTTGCATGGGCACACCAATACGGCGAGTATCATGGCATTCGGATACAATCCCTATATTGCACTGCGCTCTCCCTTCCACGCCGCTGTGTTCGCCATTTTGGAATCCATGTCCAAGGTGGTGGCTTCCGGTGCAGATTATCGTAAGCTCCGGTTTACGTTCCAGGAGTATTTCGAGAAGATGGGTCACGAGCCGACCCGCTGGGGCAAGCCCTGCGCTGCTATGCTGGGCTGCATTTGGATGCTCAAACAGTTCGACCTGGCCGCGCTTGGTGGAAAGGACTCTATGAGCGGAACCTTCAAAAACCTCAACGTGCCGCCCACTTTCGTATCGTTTGCCATTACTACGGAAAACGCTAAAAACATCATCTCTCCTGAATTTAAAGAAAAGGGAAATTATATCTACTTCATTCAAAACAAGATTGATCATTGCCTGCCCAATATTCAGCGTACCCGTACGGTATTTGATTTTGTGCACCAACAAACCTTGAACGGCAATGTTGTGTCGGCCTATACCCTGCAATACGGTGGTGTGGCAGAGGCCTTGGCGAAGATGAGCTTTGGAAATGACCTCGGCTTTGACATCCACACCGATTTGAATCTCTTTGATTATGGTTACGGCAGTTTTATCGTGGAGTCGAAAGTGAAATTGGATGCCGAATTTGCCATAGAGCTGGGTCTCGTTTCGGATGAGTTTGTCATCAATGGAGAGAAACTGGACAAAGAGGCCTGCCTTGAAGCTTGGCGTGGGGTTTATTTCAACCTTTATCCCGACATGGCTGCAAACGAGACTTCTTCTACCGGTGCGGAATTTGCGATTAATAGCAAATGTGCCCCTGTGGGCCAGCCACCGGTTAAGATTGCCAAACCGAAGGTCATCTTGCCGGTGTTCCCGGGCACGAACTGCGATTACGACACGGCCAAGGCATTTGAGGATGCCGGCGCAGAGTCCCACATTTTTGTCTTCCGCAATCTCAATGAAAAAGAGATTAACGAGTCGTTGGATGAGCTGGCACAGGCGATTCGCGAGTCGCAGATTCTGGCGCTCAGCGGTGGCTTTAGCTCCGGCGACGAGCCTGACGGTAGCGGTAAGTTTATCGCCACTGTGCTCAACAACGCCAAGGTCAAGGCTGCTGTTAACGACCTGCTGGCCCGAAAAGGGCTCATACTCGGTATCTGCAATGGTTTCCAGGCCCTCGTCAAATCGGGACTGCTGCCCTTTGGCCGTTTGGGAGACATCACCCCGGACTCACCGACGCTGTACCGCAACAACATCAACCGCCACATCTCACGCATTGTGCGCACGCGAGTCTCCACGGTGGCTTCCCCTTGGCTCAGCTCCTTCCAGGTTGGAGATGTGCACAGCATCGCCGTCAGCCATGGAGAAGGCAAGTTTGTCGTGAATGAGGAACTTGCACGCCAGCTGTTCGAAAACGGCCAGGTGGCCTTCCAATATTGCGACGAAGCAGGCCGCGTGAGCATGAATCCTCTTGACAACCCTAACGGGTCCTTCTATGCCATCGAAGGTATTGTCTCCGATGATGGTCTCATACTTGGCAAGATGGGACACAGCGAACGCAAAGGCGAAAACCTGTATAAGAACATCGACGGAGATAAGTTTCAGGATATTTTCCAGAATGCAGTAGAGTACTTCAGAAATTAGGTGTTGGGGGTTGTTCGCTGGTATTTGCCCCAACCCCCAACTCCCAACCCCCAACACCCAATCCCCAACATGCCCAGAATCGAACTTATAGTAGCGGACATTCATGCGGCGACACAGCCGTCAGAGGCTTTCTCCCTGATATTGAAAGAGAAGGAAGGGGACCGGTATGTGCCTATCATCATAGGGATGAGCGAAGCGCGGGCCATTTTAGTGGAGCTGAACCGCTCACACACGCAAAGGCCGCTTACCCACGAACTCTTCGTTGCACTTTGCGGTCAGTTTGGCAGCCGCTTGGCGGAGGTGAACATTGTGCATTATGAAGATGGGGTTTACTTTGCCAACCTGCATATCCAGCGTCCGGACAATAGTGTGATTGTGATTGATGCACGCCCCTCCGATGCCATAGCATTGGCCCTTAGATCAGAGGCTCCGTTTTATATGCTGGAAGAGGTGTTCAACGCCAACTGTCTGATGGACCAGGCAACGGATGTTTTAGAGGAATTCAATCCTGCGGATGTGTTATCCGATACACGTGAAATTCGTCCGGATGCTTATATAGAGCAGAAAATCAAGGAGATGATCACAACGGAATTGGAATCGCTGCTGGAGGGGGCCATAGAAAGCGAGGATTACGAATTGGCCTCTAAGATTCAAGAGGAGATTAACCGGCGTAAATAGTTTTAGCGGAAACGTTTTTGCTCCGTATCGTAATGCACAACGTGTTCATAGCCACAGTGCCGCAGCTCCTGTTCCGCTTCGTCGGCATAATATCCCAACTCCTCAGCTTTGTGTGCATCAGTGTTTATGACGACCGGAATATCCAGCTTCCGGGCTTTCATCAATATTTCTGTGGAAGGGTAGAAAGCGTCGCAACGCTTTTTGTACAACCCTCTGGTGTTTATCTCCATTACCACATCGTGTTGGTGGATAAGCTGTATCGCCTTTTCGACAAGCACTTTGTACCATTTTTCATCCTCTTGGAAAAAGCGATGTTGGTTGTGCATCTTGATTTTGTCCACATGAGCGATGATATCCATATGTTGGGTCTCCAGCATCTCGAAGGTCTGCTCCCAGAAAGTGGTCACAGCCTCACGGATATTACCGTTGAAAAGCTGGAACAATCCATTGTCATAAATTTCGCGCTTTGATCCGTCAATAAACCATAGTTGGTCGCTGTTTCTGGGACGCACCAGATGCACGCCGCCAATAATGTAATCCAGGTGATGGTTGTTCTTGAATACGTCAAAGGGGGTGGACATGCCAGGGATAAAGTCACACTCCAAGGATTTCAGCAGTTGGACTGATGTCTGTGTCTGCAGTTGGTCTATTTCTTGGCAGTAGGCAGGGATTTGATTCTCCTGGATGCCGAAGTTGTTTTCAAAAGGGACGGGAGCGTGAGAGGAGAACCCCAACTGGTCGAAATGCAGGGCTTCAGCTGCTGCTACAAAAGCGGGCAGCGGGTCCTTGCCGTCGCAATAGGTGCAATGGGTGTGGTAGTTAGCGTTCATATAGTGGGGTTAGCGATGTGAAAGACTGTCCACAAAATTTATGATTTCATTAGATTTTCCGGAGTGAGCGCGGTTGTAGAAATTGCTTAGGAAGACAATTTGAAGTCCGTCGGAGGGACGATAGAGCCACAGATTATGGAAACCGTCCCAAAGGCCGCCGTGATAAACTACAAAGCCATGCTCTTCCTTATTCTCCAAGCGTACACCATATCCGTATCCTTCTTTCGGCTGCTTGCCGTTATTGAGCCTGTTTTGGATACTGATGGCCTGGTCAACCCATTCTTTAGGAAGGATTTTGTATTTGATGTAAAAGGCGTTGGTCCATTTGATGAGGTCTTCGGCGCTGGTGTACACACCCTTGTCCCCGAGAATGCCGTTGAGGCGGTCGTACTGTGCCAGAGCCCCACTCCTCCAGTGTCCGCGCGCCACGGGCTTGTTTGACATGCTTTTCATCGGATAGGCGATGACATACTCCTGTCCCTTTTCTACAGGGGCGTGATGAAGCAAGTCCACAGGAGAGATGCCCACAATTTCAGTGAAGAAGCGCGCGTCCTTTATACCGGCCGGTTCCCAAAGTTTGGTGCGCACGTAGTACTCGAACGGATGCCCGGAGACTTTGGCTACGATGGCAGCCAGAATGGCGTAGTTGGTGTTCACGTATTTGAAGCGGGTGCCGCGTGGGAACATTTGAGGGAAACGCTGTTGTTCCAATACCCGAATAAGCTGTTCGTTGTCAATAAAAAAGGTGGTGTCGTAAAGATTGAAATCAAAGTTGAAGTACTCCGGAATGCCGGAAGTGTGGGTTAGCAACTGCTTGATGGTGACATTTTTGTAGGGCAAATTAGGGTAGAATTTGCACAGGGAGTCCGTCAACTTCAGTTTCTCTTCGGAGCATAACTTCAGGATGGCAGCGGCGGTAAACTGCTTTGAAACCGAGGCGAGGTCAAAGAGGCTCTCCATCGTTACCATATTCTCCCTCTGTTTTCGCAGTCTGGCAAGATCGTTGTAGGTGATGGTATCGTAACCGGTGGCCTCACGGAACAGCTGCAGGTATCCGGAAGCGCGCTGTACCAAGATGGTGTCATGCCGGGCAATGATCATCGTGCCGTTCAGACGGTTGCAGATACTGTCAATAAAAAGAGCCAGTTGCTGGGCCAGAGGGGCTGTGGTATCCCGTTCGACGGAGATGTTGTTTCCCACAGTTTTTTTCTCCTCGCTCCTGAAAGCTTTAGCCTTGTTGCAGTTTGCCATGAATAAAATCATGCAAACGGTAATGAAGGCAAGAACTGGCAGTCTTTTCATAAGATAGGTTAATGGTTGGGAGGTGGTTTCGGGGTATGGTTAGCTGTTCATGGATCTCAGGAACTCTTCGTTGTCTTTGGTGTCTTCCATATTCTCTTTAATGAAGGTCATGGCCTCGATGGTAGTCATATCGGCGATATGGTTACGCAGGATCCATACTTTCTGGAGGGTGGAGGGTGATTGCAGGAGGTCGTCGCGGCGTGTGCTGGAGGATACCAGGTCAACAGCAGGGTAGATGCGTTTGTTGGAGAGCTTGCGGTCGAGTTGCAGCTCCATGTTGCCGGTGCCCTTGAACTCCTCGAAAATCACCTCATCCATGCGGGAGCCGGTGTCAATAAGAGCAGTGGAGATGATGGTGAGCGAGCCTCCGTTTTCCACGTTGCGGGCAGCACCGAAGAAGCGCTTGGGCTTTTGCAGAGCGTTGGCTTCCACACCACCGGACAGCACCTTGCCGGATGCGGGCGCAATAGTGTTGAATGCGCGCGCCAGTCGGGTGATGGAGTCCAACAGAATGCAGACGTCATGTCCGCACTCCACCATGCGCTTGGCTTTTTCCAAGACCATATTGGCGATTTTCACATGACGGTCTGCGGGTTCGTCGAAAGTGGAAGATATAACCTCCGCATTTACGCTGCGCTGCATGTCCGTAACCTCTTCCGGACGCTCGTCGATGAGCAGAACGATGAGGTATATCTCGGGATGGTTGTATGCGATGGCATTGGCCACATCTTTCAACAATACCGTTTTTCCTGTCTTCGGCTGGGCCACAATAAGACCGCGCTGCCCCTTGCCGATGGGGGCGAAAAGGTCAATGACGCGCGTGGAGATGTTGCAGTCCGGATGCCCTGTAAGGTTGATTTTCTCGTCCGGGAACATGGGGGTGAGATAGTCGAAAGGAATACGGTCGCGGATATCTTCAGGATTACAGCCGTTAATCTTATCTACCTTGGTTAGCGGGAAGTATTTCTCCCCTGCTTTTGGCGGGCGGATCTGCCCGTAGATGGTGTCACCATTTTTCAAGCCGAACAGCTTGATTTGTGACATTGATACATATATGTCATCAGGAGAGGCCAGGTAATTGTAGTCGGAAGAACGGAGAAATCCGCAGTTGTCGCTGGTGATTTCCAACACACCCTCCGCATTCACCGCCCCGTCGTACTGGGAATCAATGAGGATGCGCATCTGCTCCTCAATGAACTTTTCCTCTTCGGTTTTGGCCGGTGCGGGGGAATCCGCGGTCTTCTGCTCGGACTTGCCTTGAGGTTTGTCCGTCTTCTCCTTTTTGTCCTTTTTCTTGGACTTATTATTATAGACCTTGGGATTTTCGTTTTCGTTCTCGGTTTGAGCTGGTTTGTTTTCAGGCTCCTTTTCAGGACTCTTTTCTGTTTCCGGTGTCTCTACCACAAGTGCAGGGGTCTCTTCTGGTTGAATTTCAGATGGTTTCTCTTCTGTCGGGTTCTTTTTCGGGCGACCCCTCTTCTTCTTGACGGGCTTCTCTTCAGCGGATGCTTCCGTTGATTCGGACTCCTGAGGCGCGGGGACAGAGATCTCTGCCGTCTCTGTATTCTCCGTCTTGCTCTTCCGTCCACGGCGGGGCTTCTCCACAGGAACGGGATTGCCCATCATGATCGGCTCTTCCGCAACCATCATGTTGGTTTCGGGTTGGTCTGAAGGCTTGGGAAGGCTTTCCTTTATGAAAACAACCGGCTTTTTCTCCGGCAGAATGACTTTCTCAGTGCGTTTTTTTTGATTGGAAGAACCGGCAGGTATAGGTTTGGACGTGCTAATTCTTCTTCTCTTAGGTCTATTCTCAATGGACTCTGACATGTGTTTAAGAATTTGAAATATAGGATTTTCTTTCTGCCTTAAGGAAGGATTTCAAAATGAGGATTTGATGGGGAAGCCCCTCCAGCAAAAAGATGCGCAAAAATACAACGAAATTTCAATTTGTCAAGGGATGCGGGATTTTTTTTTAATCAGCGACCCTTCTAAATGCAAATTATTGGTTCTCCTCCACTCGGTTCCCGCTGTCCACAAACCGCATCACCTCCTCTTTGCCCGCATACAGGAAGAGAGTCTTTCCGATTATTTCAAAATGGTTAATATCCTTTTTGATAGCCTTTATCATGGCTCTTTCCATCTCCATCTCTTGGCAAAGCTTGCGGGTTGACCCCGTATAGTCCAGTTCTATTTTGTGTTTCTTCTTGTAATAGGTTCCGAAGAAAGTGTTACACCCTAAGTTTCCGCTGAAATCCCCATTTTGGGTGAACATGATGAAAGGTTGTGACATGTGTGCAAGGCTGTCTGTAATGTTGCCCTCAATGGCAGTGAGGTTCCATTGGGTACCGCATAGGGGGCTTTTGTCGGCGTTGGCCATTTTTTTGCCGGTCCGGCATCCACTTATGGCTACAGCCAGAAGGAGCATAAGGAAGATTTTAAATTTCATTGTTCTGGTTTTTATGGGACGAATGGTATTGTTGATTGATCTCTTCGATGAATTGCAGGATTTCCTCGCGCCCTTTCCCGGTTTCAGCGGAGGAGGTTAGCATAGGCGGCATCTCCTCCCATGTTTCAGAGAGTTTGTTGCGGAAACGCTGCACGTTACCTTGGACTTTGTTGGCGGAAAGCTTGTCTGTTTTGGTGAATATGACGGCGAATGGGACACCGTCTTCACCCAATCCGTTGATGAAATCCAGGTCTATTTTTTGCGGCTCCAGTCTCGAATCCACCAGCACGAACACCACCTGCAGGTTTTCACGGAAGAGGACATAGTCGCGAATCATCTTTGACCATTTTTCGCGCATGGTTTTGGAGATGCTCGCATAGCCGTATCCGGGAAGGTCCACCAGAAACCAATTTTTGTTGATGAGGAAGTGGTTGATGGTCTGCGTTTTGCCTGGTTTGGATGAAGTCTTTGCCAGCTTGTTGTTGCGTACCAGCATGTTGATGAGTGAAGATTTGCCTACATTGGAGCGTCCGATGAAGGCATACTCAGGCAGGGTGGGGGACGGGCATTTCTTCCAGTCCGTCACACTTTGCATAAATTCAGCACTTTTTATAATCATAGCGCTATTTTCTGGCCAACCAGTCGTTAGGGTTGAGGTTGCTATTGTTTTTCCATACCTCAAAGTGCAATTCGTAGGTGTTGGAAGATGCGTTTTTGGCTACGGTGCCGAGGGTCTGTTTGGTGGTCACCTTGTTGCCTTTCTGCACATTTACGGAGGCAAGGTTCTGATATACTGTGATATATTCGCCGTGGCGGACCATCACGACTTTGGTGCCCATGATGTCGAGAATGGCGGTCACCTCCCCGTTGAACACAGCGCGGGCGGGTGTGCCGGCATCCACCAATATGTCGATGCCGTGGTTGTCGATCATCACTGACGGCACGTCGGGGTGGGGATAGTGTCCGAAGTCGCTCACCTTGGCCCCTTTCACCACTGGCCAGGGCAGCTTGCCTTTGTTGTTGATGAAAGAGTTGTTGAGGGTTTGCTCTTCGGGGGTCAGCGAAACGGTGGCCGTGTTGCGTGGGTTGGAAGAGCTTCCCTTGCTGGCCGTGGAGCTGCCGCTGCCCGATTTGCCCTTGTTGGCGTTGGAGCGTTTGGCGTTGGCGGCGGCCACCTCGGCGGCAATGGCATTCTTTATGGCTGCCTCAATGTTGCGCCGCTGCGCCTGCTTGCTCTTCAGGTCGGCGGCCAACTGCTGCGACTGCTTCTTCAACTGCTCGGCGTTTTTCGTCTTCTGCCTGCGGTCGGTCTCCAGCTGTTTGATCTCTGTCTCTTTGCCTGAGAGCAGCTTGAGCTTTTCCTCTTTTAATGCGATGATCTCTTCGTTTTTCTGCTTCAGTTCCTCCTGCGTTTTGGTTATTTTCTCGGATTGGCTGCGTACGTTTTGGGAGAAAATGGAGTAGAATCGCATCCTCCGGAACATCTGCGAGAAATCGTCCGCGGCCAAGATGAAAGTCACCTTGTCCATCAACCGGCGGTTCCGGTAAGCCATATAGACCACTTGCGCGTAGTCGGCTTTCATGTATTCCAGTTTCTTTTGCAGGTTCTGGATGAGCTCTTGGTTCAGCGCCTGCTGCTGCTCCATCTGCAAAATCTCATCGTTCAAGGCGGTAATCAGTTTCTCACGGTTGCTGATCTGCTGTCGGAGTACCGCAATCTGCTGGAGGGAGGCCTTCTGATTCTTTTCCGTTTTTTTTAGAAGACTCTGCGTGTTGGCGATTTCCCGCTCGATATTCTGCTTGTCCTTCTTCAGCTGGCTGCTGCTTTTGGTCTGCGCGCCAACGGTGCCTATAAGACAACATGTTACGGTGATATATAGGAAAAATGAAAGAAAAACAATACGTCGCTGCATACTTATTTTTTTAACAGGCAAAAATACAACGAAACGAATTGGCATTTTAGTGCCTCCTGAGATATTTATAAACAGCGAAACGTTAAAGATTTAGGAGACGAAAGGTACTCGCTACCCGCTAATTGTTGAATAGCGTGTCTCAATTCACAATCTGCTGTTTAAAAACAGATTTTGAGTGTGATAGACGAAAAGGAGGAAAGCGTATTTTTGCGCAATTAGATAATTTTGTATAATGATGTATAATGTTGCAGTGATAGCCGGCGGAGATTCCGGCGAATATGAAATCTCATTGAAAACAGCTGATAACATTTTCAATCAGCTGGACAAAAGTTTGTTTAACTCCTATCTTATTCATTTAAAGGGTGCTGATTGGCATTATACGGATTCGGACGGGAGAGTGTGGCAGGTGGATAAGAATGATTTCTCGCTGACCGTCGGCCAGGAGAAGATTCGCTTCGACGTGGCATTCATCGCCATACATGGCACGCCTGGTGAAAACGGCAGACTGCAAGCCTATTTCGAGCTCGTGGGCCAGCCCTACACCGGCTGCGGTGTGTTCTGCTCGGCACTCACATTCAACAAGTATTTCTGCAATCTGGCGGTGGCTGCCCTCAATATCCCAATTTCTCCGTCATTGCATTTTTACAAAAGTGATCCGATTGAATATGAGCGTATTGAGAAGTTTCTCGGCTATCCATGCTTCGTGAAAGCCTGCAATTCCGGTTCTAGCGTGGGTGTGACAAAAGTGCACAATCGCAGTGAAGTGGACATGGCCTTTGAGGAGGCTTTCAAATATGACAACCAGCTGATGGTGGAGAAGTTCGTGCGCGGCCGCGAGTTTACCTGCGGCGTCACGTCCGTTTACGGAGAACCTCGCATGCTGGCCGTCACCGAGGTGGTGGCCTCCAACGAGTTCTACGACTACAACGCCAAATATACGGCAGTGGGTCATAAACTGATCACACCGGCAGATTTGCCCGCCGATATGGTGAAATTGATGGGCGACTATGCCCTTCGCATCTTTCATAGTTTTGATTGCCATGGTGTGGTACGCATCGACTTCATCCTCTCCGAGGACGACGGCCGCCCATACTTCCTGGAAGTGAATACCATCCCTGGCCAGACCGCTTTGAGCATCGTGCCTGGGCAGGTGGAATATAATAATTTGGATATCAAAGAGTTCTATACGAAAATGGTGATGGAAGCCTTGATGTTTAAAACGGTGAAAGGTGAACGGTGAAGGGTAAAAGGTGAACGGTGAAAGGTGAACGGTGAAGGGTGGATGATTAAATCACAAATATTAACGCATATAACATAAGATGAAGAATGTATTGCATTTAGGTTGTTTCCTGTTGGTGTTTATCGGAATGTTTCCGATTGTTTCCGCGCAATATACAGAGGCAGACATCCGGGAATATATTGCGCAGTATCAGGATATTGCCATTGAAAAGATGAAACAGTACAAGATACCCGCCAGTATCACCATAGCACAGGGCGTTTTTGAGAGCGCCTGTGGCAAGAGCCGCCTGGCAGTGGAAGGCAATAATCACTTCGGCATCAAGTGCCACACCGACTGGACTGGCGATACCATCCTCATTGATGACGACCAATTGCAGGAGTGCTTCCGCAAATACGACAGTGTTGCCGCATCCTATACCGACCATTCGCTGTTTCTGACCACTCGCAAGCGTTATGCGAATCTCTTTGATCTCAACATCATGGACTATGAGGCTTGGGCCCGTACTTTGAAGGCCGACGGTTATGCCACTAACCCCCAATATGCCGACCGTCTCATCAGCTTGATAGAGCGGTTTGACATCGCCCGCTTGGATACATTGTGCATGGAGCAGCAGGGCATTATGGTTGCGTCTCGCCAGAAAACCGTTGCGGATAATTCCACCGCAAGCCAGCCCGATACCCCATCGGTGCCAACCGAGCGCCCTAAAATTGAATATACCGGCAAAAACCGCACGGATGCACAAGGCATCGTGCGTGAACAAACGCAAAATACCATTGTAGAGACGCATAATAATGCGTCTCCACCAAACAATAAAACCAATCCGAATAACACCCCTGCCGCCAATTTAAAGGTTTTCACTGCCGACAGCGATTATCCTATGGGCGATAGCCCTTTCACCTATCGCAAAGTGTTTTCCAACAATAACACCTTTTTTGTGGTGGCAGAGAAAGGTGACACGTATGAGAAGATAGCCTTGGACGTGCAGGTGTCCGCCTCCAGCCTCCGCCGTTTCAACGATGTGGGGAAAGGTGTCCAGCCAGTGGAGAAGGAGATTGTCTATATAGAGTCCAAGGCGAAAAGTAATGACCGGAAGGTGCATGTGGTGGAACGTGGCGAGACACTCCGCTACATTGCCCAGCGCTATGCCGTGCAATTGGACTATATTTTCAAATACAACAACATGAATGGCAAATCTGTTATTCAGCCAGGTGACCAGATTATGTTGAAACATTAAAATCAAATGACATGAAGCAATTATTTTGCACCATTATGACAATTTCCGCCTTTTGGGCTGTCTGGGCACAGCCTGTTTCTGAAAAGGCGGTCAGAGATTATATTGACACGTACAATGCCATGGCAGTAAAGGAGATGGAGGCCTACAAGATACCGGCCAGCATCACATTGGCACAGGCGGTTTATTCCTCCAAGGCGGGAACCAACCGCGTGGCCATGGAGGCCAACAACCATTTTGGCATTACGTGCCATGGCAGCGAGTGGGAGGGTGAGACCTTCTATGAGACGGAGGACCGCAGCAGCGACCGCTGTTATCGTAAATACACGGATGCGGGGGAATCTTACCGGGATCACTCGCTGTTTTTGGTCAACCGCTCCCGATATGCCGCCCTGTTTGAGCTGCCGGCGACGGATTACAGAGGCTGGGCTCGCGGACTTAAAGAGGCCGGTTATGCGGTCAATCCCCGCTATGCCGACACCCTCATCGCCATTATTGAGAAGTATAACCTGACCCAATATGATGTGCCCGCAGTTCCTAAAACAGCAGCTCCTGCCAAAGAAGGGGATGTTGTGGAGTCGGAGGCAAAAACAGAGCCGGAATGGGATACTGGCACAGAAACTGTCACTTCCTCTCAGGAGAATGCTGCACCGGAGGTGAAGGAGGAATTCCCGCAAATTGCCCCGCGAACGGTGGACAATGTGCACGTATTCGTGCTGAACCCCAGCAAAGTACCCTTCAAACAGGCCTATTATCCTTACACCAGACGTGCGGTTTACGAGAATAACAAGACGAAATTCCTGTTGGCCAAAGCTGGTGACACGTATGCCTCTCTTGCCACTTCATTACAGCTGACAGAAAAGAACTTGCGGCTGTATAATGATGTGTATGACAATTCCGAACCTGTAGAAGGCGAGGTGATCTATGTAGAGATGAAAAGCACGAAGTCCCCGGTTGATTATCATGTTTTGGATGAAAAAGACACCTACCATTATGTCTCACAACTCTATGGTGTGCAGCTGAAGATTCTGGTCAAGAGAAATAGCGGCACACTGAAAAACTACAAGTCAGGCGATCGGATCTGTGTAGGTTGCAAATAGGTTTCTTCATCTGGAAAAACAAGTCTGAATATGCCGAAGTCGTTATATCACTTTAACCCCAAGACACTCTCCTTCGAGAAGGTGAAGATCAGCTTCAAGCACATGGCCAAGCGTTTGATGTGGGTTTTTGCGAGTGGTATAGCATTTGCGCTGGTGTTTGTATGGATCGCCTTCTATTTCGTGGATTCTCCGAAAGTGAGAATTCTGGAAAGGGAAAACAATGAGTTGAAGACAGAGGTGGAGTATCTCTCCTCACGTATCGACAAGATGTCGGATGTGCTGATGGATATTGAGGACAGGGACGATAATGTTTACAGGACAATTTTTGAAGCCGATCCGGTGCCCGCTTCGGAGCGTTATCCTTTGCTCGTGGAAGACAACCGATTCGACAGTCTGTCGCGTTCGGAGGCGTATGACATGTTGCGCAAGGCCAATGAGAAGGCCGACCAGCTTACGGTGCGCCTTGCGGTGCAGTCGCGCTCAATGGACACGCTGGAGCGTCTTGCCACCAAGAAATTGGAGATGCTGACCTGCATCCCGGCCATCCGTCCCTTGAAAAACATGCACACCATCACGTCTGGCTTTGGACGCCGTTACCATCCGGTTCTGAAAACTTTGCGCGCCCATACGGGTGTGGATATCTCAGCACCTAGAGGAACGCCTGTCTATGCCACCGCCGACGGCACCGTGTCGAGCGAGAACCCCGGCAGCGGATATGGTATTGTGGTCATGATTAATCATGGCTACTCTTACAAGACAATCTATGCCCACCTCTCCAAAAAAGTGGTGAAACCCGGCCAAAAGGTAACCCGCGGACAGCTGATAGGCTATGTGGGGTCAACCGGTATGTCTTCCGGCTCGCACCTGCATTATGAGGTCCTCAAAGGCGGCAAACCCGTGAACCCCGTGTATTATTTCAATACCGATATCACCCCCGAAGAATACAATTCCATTTTGGAATCATCCAAAAAAGTCAATCAGGCATTATCGTAAAATAATAATGCAGAGATGCAATATATTGCGTCTCTGCCATCCAATAATTCAAAAAATTGAAAATAAAATTTCTAACATATTGTTTGTTGCTTGCCATTGCCGTAGCGGGTTGCAAGTCCAAGTATGACCATGCGGACAAGAAGATTTTCCACTACAACCAATCGGAAGGCATCCAGACCCTTGACCCTGCGTTTGCATCCGGCCAGACGGTGATGTGGCCCTGCAATCAGCTCTACAACGGGCTGGTGGATCTGGACGATTCGCTGAACATCGTCCCGGCCATCGCCAAAAGCTGGACCATATCGGAAGATGGGCTGACCTATACTTTTATCCTTAGGGATGATGTGACCTTCCATAACACAGAGTTCTTTCCTTTCAAAACGCCCCGCAAGGTTACAGCAAGCGATTTTGTCTATAGTTTCTCCCGCATTTTGGATCCCGATGTGGCCTCCCCGGGCGCATGGATTTTCCAGAAGGTGAAGCGGGACAAAGAAGGCAATCCTGCTTTCAAGGCTTTGAACGATACCACTTTCCAGATACAACTGGCAGATGCTTTTCCGCCGTTTCTGGGAATCCTCACGATGAAATACTGTTCGGTGGTGCCCAAGGAGGTGGTGGAGCGTTATGGCAAGGACTTCCGCAAGAATCCTGTGGGCACGGGTCCCTTCCAGTTCCAGCTTTGGCAGGAGGGCGTGAAATTGGTGCTGCGCAAGAACCCCTACTACTTCGAATTTGACGAGCAGGGCAACCGCCTGCCCTACATTGATGCCGTGGCCATTTCGTTCATTGTCGATAAACAGTCGGTGTTCATGGAGTTCATGAAGGGCTCGCTGGACTTCATGTCCGGAGTGGAGGCTTGTTACAAAGATGCGCTGCTCACCAAGGAAGGGCAATTGAATCCCGAATACAAGGATCAGATCAAAATGCTGACAGGCCCGTACCTCAACACGGAGTACTTGGGTTTTATGCTGAAGCCGGGCGACAAGAAGAATCCGTTGTTGGACAAGCGGGTGCGGCAGGCCATCAATTACGGCTTCGACCGTGAGAAGATGATGAAATACTTGCGAAACAATGTGGGGTACCCGGGCACGGCGGGTTTTGTGCCCCGGGGTATGCCCTCGCACGATTCCGCGCGCACGGGTGGCTACGATTACAATCCCAAGAAAGCGGCGCAGTTGTTGGCAGAGGCTGGCTACCCCAACGGCAAAGGACTGCCGCCCATCTCGGTGGCCGTGTCCGCCTCCTACGCCGACTTGGTGCAGTATATCCAGCATGAACTCTCGCAACTGGGCATAAATCTGCGGCTGGACGTGATGCAAGGCGCGCAGCAGCGCGAGATGATGCGCAGCTACCAGCTGCCCTTCTTCCGCGGCTCCTGGATCTGCGACTATCCTGATGCGGAGAACTACATGGCCCTGTTTTATTCCAAAAACCTGCAGCCCGTGGGCTCCAACTACACGCATTATGTAAACCCCGCCTTTGACAAGCTGTACGAGGCCTCGCAGCGTTGCACCGACGAAGCCCAGCGCAATGACTACTACACGCGCATGGATGCCATGCTCATGGCTGACGCGCCTGTGGTGGTGCTCTATTATGATAAAGTGATTCGCTTCACCCGCGCCAACATCAGCGGTCTGGGCACCAACCCAGTGAACATGCTGGATTTGAGGAGGGTACGGATAAGCAAAGACTGATCGTTAGTTTTTTTGATATTTCGTTATTCCGATATTCCGTAATCGCGTTATAACGATAAATTATATTTCTTCTTACTTCACGCTCCTTGTCCCGTTGCAGTTTGGGTAGGATGAGCAGCTCCAAAATTCATTTCCGGCATTAGCTCCTTTTTTCGCCACTCGTTTTAGCATGGGTTTGCCGCATTTCGGGCATGATGGCGCTCCTGTTTGGGCGTTTTCCTCTATGCGGAAGGTAAGTCTTTCAGCGGCTAGAGCCTCTGAGAAACCACCTTCTGTCCTGAAAGTGGCAATTTGGTTCTCAATTTGCTTGCCTAAAATCATAATTAGGCGGTTGCATAATATAAGCAGACAATTGGCCTCTTTTATCGAATCACCGGAGTGTAGCCATTCGTCAAACTTGTGCTTTTGCTTCAAGATGTGGATGCTGCTAAGGTGTTGAACATCATCCTTGTAGGTGGGATAGTCAAGTTGGATGTGACTAACGCTTTGATGTTCGCTGGATTTGTTGGACCACGGAACGCTTTCCCATTGGAGCAGCCAATTCAGGTAGTCGTTGGCCAGTTCAGATAGACTGGCGCGCGCCACATCGGTGAGTTTCATCTCTGTTTCTCTGGAGGTTGAATGCCGAGAGTTGCCCTCAGCAATGTTAGCGGGAACGGAGCGTGCCGCCTGTGTCATTTGGTCATATTGCCGCCCGCAGGGGTCGTTCTTGCGATTGAGGTAGCGCCGGCAGAAATCCTGTGTGGCTAATTGGATAATATTGGCTAACACCCAGCTGTCTAACCAATAATAGCCGAATCGGTTAACAATCATAATGTTGCGTTTTTGTTTTCAGTTGCAAAAATAGAAAAAATCCGCATGATTTCAAGTCTTCATAATAATTAGGATTTTCTTATTTCTAACATTTTTATACTTTTGCAATCCTTATTGATAACCTTTAAAGATCACCCAACAATGCTCGAATATTTCAACGAAGTGCCCTATTCTGTCACAGTATGTGATAAAGATGGTAAAATTTTGGAAATGAATGATATGGCGGTGAATGTGCTCAGCCATGGCCAGCAGATTCTCGGCCAGAACCTCTTGGACTGCCATCCCGAGCCCGCCCGTACCAAATTGGTGGAGATGCTGAAGAACCACAATGTGAACGCCTACACCATTGAGAAAAACGGCAAGAAGAAGCTGATATATCAGTCGCCCTGGTTTCAGAACGGCGAGTTTGCCGGCTACATCGAACTCTCCATGGAGATCCCGATGGAGATGCCGCACTATGTGCGGAAACCGAAAAATATTTGATATTTTTGCACTTGTAAATCTTACACGGAAATGACATAATAATTGAAATATACATAAATAAATTGAGCTTAATGCTCTTATTCTCTGAACGATAAAATCTGGTAAATTTTTCATGACGAGAGAATAAGCAAGCGGAAGTTCATGCCAACAGGCGTGGATTGTTTCGTGCTTATCATCGTCAACGGTTTACCAGAGCCTTTCGTTTCTGACAAGCACACAACGAAAACAGTTCACGTCTTTTTTATGGAAACAGGTCAAGACATACATATCGGGCGCATAATACACCAAAAGTTAAGGGAACAGGGCCGCACAGCCGCCTGGCTGGCGAAGCAGATTCCGTGCACCCGCAACAATATATTCAAGATTATGCGGAAATCGCATATTAGTACCGATTTGTTGTTGCGTATTTCCAAGATTTTGGACTATAATTTTTTTGATTGCTTTGATTATAGGAAGTAAGGCATCCCTTTACCAAATCCCAAAATGGATAGCAAATAGCATCCTTATTGGATAGCATTGTAAATAATTGTGAGACAGAATAATCTGTATGTTTGCGATGCTAAAAATAATGGATTATGAAAAAAATATTATTCATTCTTGCCGCTCTCATTTTTTCCTCATTTTCTTTGTCTGCACAATGGACTTGCGAAACATTGGATCCGGAATTTGACAATGCAATGAAAATAGCATATATACATGATAAAAATGGAAATGGATTGACGATTGGAGAGTATTGTTCAATTTGGCAATACAATAATTGGGTGTCACAACAATTGTCGATTGCGGACTTTTTATTTAATTTGTTGGAGTATGATTATACAGGTCAGTATGTTTGGATTAACACAGTGTCTGATATGAAAGATGCATTAAAAGCAGGTGACTTCCCTGATTCGTGGGTGGATTTTACAAGTGAGGCGGGTAATATTCCTGTTGTTTTGGCGGTAGAAGGAAAGTATTATTGTGGTGAAGACGATTATTGTTCTGTTTATAGTTTTGAAATTTCTTTTAAGATAGGAGAATCTTATAAAAAGTATAGGAATTATAGCATGAGCGAGAGGATGATTCCACTGGATGAAGACGAGATAGTTGTATCATATGAATATGATAGAAAAGACCGAGTCGGTAACTACTATATTGAGTGGCCGTCAAAGGAATTTTGGAAAGATTTTAGAGCTGCGAGTTCTGTAAAATTTCGTATTAAGCAAAGTGCAAAAAGTGAGTATCAATATTATGAGTTTAATATGAGCGGGTCCACAAAAGCCTTTAATTATGTTACGACTAATCATAAAGTTGTTTGGTTAGAGGATTGGATTGAGGAGTTCTTTAAGGAGCAAAAGGAACAAAAGGAACAAAAGGAGGCAGAACGGCAAAGAGAAATAGAGATGGAAGAAGCAGAATTGCAAAAGGAATTAGCGAGTGTCACACCTCCTCACAAGTTGAAATTCGAATGTACGGAAAGAAGTTTACATTTGATATATCCAGATTTTTATTTATACCCTCTATCGGATAGTGTGTCATGTGGCACTCGCGAGGATTTAGAATACTATGAAGAATATGATACAATTTTGAATGTTATGGGGTTGTGCCCTTGCCTTAATGGGGCAATAGGAGCCTTGGAGAACATAGGAGAAGATGACAAGTACTATGGTA
This sequence comes from uncultured Bacteroidales bacterium, assembly GCA_905233745.1. Taxonomy (GTDB): domain Bacteria; phylum Bacteroidota; class Bacteroidia; order Bacteroidales; family WCHB1-69; genus F23-D06. The sequence continues at coordinate 3,281 of CAJODA010000017.1, read as the reverse complement.
ACTATGACTTAAACAGATATTCCAAAAGTGTTGGATGGAATTTGGATGGAATACATGTGTGGAGTAGAGAGAAATGGGAAAGTGATAAACTGGAGAGAGAAGTTGTAGTTCCTTTTAACGATATTTCTCAATATGATTGGGGAGAAAGGTATTGTGCATTTTTGAAAGAGACCTTAGCTGGTCATTTCATTGCCAGTGGGAGCTTTGAAATAGATACTATAACAAAATACCAAATATCATGGACACAGAATCCGCTTAAATTAATCATTTCAGAAAAGAATAGGGCGAAAGAATACACTGTCGTTGATTGGAGTGCGGAAAAAGAATGGGAGAGTGGAGAATATCGATATTATAGATGGTCTTATAATATCTTGTCGGATGATGACAAACAATATGTTGTGAGATTTAAGCGAGAAGTTGACGAGCAAAGAGCGTTGGAGGCGGGATGGACATTATGGGAAACCAATATTGGACAAGAATTACTATTTGATCATTGGCAAATTCCATCAAATATTTTTTTCAGGCACACTAGAATTCAAGACGAAAAAGATTATTTGGAAATCATAAAATGACAATTATTTACCCTTTAAATTTTAAAATTATGGAGAATTTCTGCGACAAATTGTTTACAGCTTTTGAAAAGCAAATTACGGATACTGTTTTCTGTTTTATCCAGAATGATAAAGAATTAATGAAAGATTATTTGGATTTGGTGGTTGCGCAAGGAAACCTTGGATATGTAAATAGTCATATTGCACAAGAAATAGCCCGAAGATATGATCTGCACAATACGAATATCGAAAGTGTTCCTACCAGCAATCTTATTCAAACCTATTCTGAATTGGAGAAATAATACATTGTTAACGTTTTAACGTTGGTGTACTTTTCCCCGCACACCTCCGGCGTGCGTATTTTTGTTCGTGCCTCGCGCAATCCTACGCACCCCGACAGGCCGTTGGCCTGCCTTAGGGAGATTATACAGCTTCTAACGCGATAATAAACAATTTTGCAAAAAAATATTGTATAACGAATCGGCATAACAATATATTTCAAATATCAACGTTATACATTATGTCGAAAGCTATATTTTCGGGAACTCTGCGAAACGAAAAGCCCTTCTCTTCCAGTAACCATCATCCTTTCCCGATACTTGAACGAATAATCTGCACTTACTTCTTCCTCCATATTGGGATTCTATGGATTCTGATATAGAACCTCGCGAATATCGAGTGAAGAAGAACAACTGTCGCAACATCTTTGGCACAACAACCCCAATTTTAATATTAACCTTTACCATCAACAAGGTGCACTATAACGTGTCTTGAGATGGTACATAAAAAATCAAAATTATGAACAAATTATCTAGAATCTTACTGGGCTCCATCCTTGGGCTAGCAGTTTTTTTTGTCAGTTCATGCGAACACCTTTGGCCACCACCGATCCACCATCATCCCCATCCAATAATCATTGAGGAACCATCGGCTTCAAATCCGACTTTATCCGAATGCAAGCAGTGGAGCAATGCAGATGAAAGGCCCTCTCTGAATATCATTTATCAAAACGGGAAATGGCATTTCACCCACGAATTCGATTTAAACTGTGCCATCAACACCATAGATGTTGAAGTAGAAATCGTAGGGCATGATATCATTATCCAATATGAAACCGACGATGAGAATGTTTTGAACTGTATATGTACTAAAGTGTTACAATACGAGATAGAAAACATTCCCGAAGGGACTTATAACATTATCATTAAGATGTTCGGGACGGTTATCTATCAGCAACCATTTGTGTTCGCTTAAATAATTTCACAGTACAACTGATGCGCACTCCCGCCTCGTCCTAGGGCAGGTCTTCGAGCCAAAGCAGGATCAGCGCGCAGTCAAAGGGGTGCAATTTCGCGATGCGCTTGTGCAGGCGGCTGGCGGCTGGGCAGGTCTCCTCGTCGGCGAAGAGGTAGCACACCGCTGTCGCTGTTCCTGTACCAGCCGTTCAAAGTCTAGTTCTTTCTGTTCTTTGTCTTTTTTCTGCTTCATCTTTCAGACGTTGTTTTTCTTTTGACTACGATTGTGGCGAAAAACTACACCCTACAATTTGTCACTCATCAGAAACTGGAACAGGCCTGTGTAGTAGATGCCCTTTTCATCGCGATAGGGCATGATGTCGTCTTTGACAATGACAATTTTTTGGAATGAGTCATCTATCCGTTTCAGTGAGTTGAGTTCCTGCTCACGCTTCTCATCGCTTGATATCTCATAAGCCGATTGTATGTAGTATTTCTCATTGCCATTGGTCGCTATGAAATCAACCTCATACTGCTTGTACTCCGATTTCCCGTCTTTCATTACCCTGACTTCGATTACTCCAACATCAACGGCGTAGCCGCGATACAGGAGTTCGTTAAAAATGACGTTCTCCATCAGATGAGTCTGTTCCAACTGCCTATAGTTCAAGCGAGCGTTTCTCAATCCAACATCCACCGAATAGTATTTTTTGACGTTTTCATAATATTTGTTGCCCTTGATGTTGTATCGTCTGGCTTCATTGAATAGGAATGCCTCCCCAAGATATCCGATATACTTGGCAACGGTGTCATCGCTTATCCTGATTTTCCTCACGCTCGCAAGTGTATTGGTGATTCGAGTGGTATTTGTCAGCGAGCCGACCGATGAGCACAAAGCGTCGGCAATCGCCTCCAATGCTTCACGATTTTTAACATGATTCCGTTCCACCACATCGTCAAGATAGGTCTTCTTCCAGAGTCTTTGCAAATAGGTGTTCTTCTGCTCAAATGTCGGCATCTTTCTGAGTGCCGGAAGCCCGCCGTAGGTGTAGTACTCTTTCCACAATTCACCGATGGGTTCCTGCCGATCCTGACAAAACTCCTTGAAAGAGAAGGGCATAATGTTTACCTCATCGCTTCTTCCACGAAAAATTGTGATGATGTCGTTGGAAAGGAACTTGGAATTGCTGCCTGTGATATACACATCCACATTAGGGCGGCTATTCAATCCATTGACAATCTTCTCAAAACCTTCAACCTCCTGAATTTCATCCAGAAAGATATAATACGGTTCAGTCTTTGAATCGATTCGCGAATACAAATACTCTTTCAACTTCTCTCTGTCAAGTAGTTCCTGCGGAGTTTCCTCGTCTTCAATGTCGAAAGAAATGATGATGATATGGTCTTCCGGTACCCCTTGCTCCAAAAGGTAATCTTTAAAAATTGGGTTTAGCAGGAAAGATTTGCCAGCCCTGCGCGGCCCGGTTACGGCTTT
>CAJODA010000016.1 GCA_905233745.1 uncultured Bacteroidales bacterium | reverse complement strand
ACAAAACTGACTTTTCAAAACGGAGGGGTTGCTTGCGACCTCTCCTGCGAAAAGTAATTATATTAGAAACAATGAAAAACTGTCCAATGATTGGGGAGTGCTAAAAATAGGTATACTACAACCACCTTATATGATAGTGCTTTCTTGTCACTCATTCAAAAAGAGCGCAAAGCACGACTCCTACTTGAAAACTGTTTATTCATTGCTTAATTATGTGTGTATAAAGCATTTGATTATGACTGTAATCTCTAAAAACAAAACAGCATTACCTTATGACATTACCAAGGCCACAAATATCTTTGAATATAGCAAGAGTTTGTTGGGCAAAACTTTGCGCGATTTTGTCAGGGATGATTATGAGCCAAAGAAAGGCAAAGGGAGTCTTGGACAAATGGTGGAGAACATCTTCTTTTTGCTTGAAACGAATAACTATACCGGTGCCGACTTCTCGGAAGCTGGGATGGAACTGAAATGTACACCACTTAAGAAAAGCAAACAGAACGATTACCTCATTAAGGAACGTCTTGTGTGCAACATGATTAACTACTGCGAGGTCGTAAAAGACGATTTCGAGCATTCTCATTTTTATCTGAAATGTCAGTTGATGCTGTTGCTCTTCTATCTGCATCAGAATAATTGTGACAATCTTGATTTGGAATTTATTTTCTCCGTTCTATGGAAACTGCCAAAGAAAGACTTGCTAATTATTCGCCACGATTACGAAGTCATCATTGACAAGATAAAACAAGGAAAGGCTCACGAACTCTCAGAAGGTGACACTATGTACCTCGGAGCTTGCCGTAAAGGACAGAAGGGTGATAGCTTGATGAAACAACCTAACAACCCTGATATCGATGCCCCGCGCAGAGCTTTCAGCCTTAAGATGGCTTATATGCGCACCGTATTGGATTATGTCGTTAAAAGCGGCAAAAACGCTGTTTCCAATGTGGTAGGAGCAAATTCGGAGCTGGTTAGCACGAATGCTCTGTTGAAGAAACCTTTCGAAGACATTCTGCTTGGTCGATTCAATCCATTCCTGAATATGCCTTTTGAGAAAATTGCGAAGCGGAAGAAAGTAGATATCTCGAACAATCCGAAGAACAAATTTGCAATGGTGGCAAATGCGATTGCTACTTCTTCTAAGTGTTCTAATGTAAACCGTTCGGAAGAATTCCTTAAAGCTGGTTTAACGATGAAGACCATCCGTATCCAAGCCAACGGTATCATCAAGGAGGCTATGTCTTTCGAAAACATTGACTACATTGAAGTGGCGGAGTGTGAAGATTGGATTGATTCACGTCTTTATGAACTTTTTTCTAGTAGATTTATCTTTGTGATATTTAAGGAACAAACAAAAAATAAAGAAGACTATGTTCTTGACGATGTCTTTTTTTGGACAATGCCACAAAAAGATTTAGATTGGGCCGAGAAATATTGGAATCATATCAAAGACAACATATTTGCAAATCATATCTCAGAGGAATATTGGTGGAAAGGCACAGACAAGAAAAAGTTCCATGTTCGCCCTAAAGCTCAAAAAGCGAAAGATCTTGCACCAACACCAAATGGCGGGAGAGCGAAGAAATATTGTTATTGGTTTAACAATGACTATGTAAGAGAAATTATAGACAGTAGAAATATTGAACGAGATAATGGCTAAGAAACAACATAAAATCCGTGTAGTAGAACTCTTTGCCGGTGTGGGTGGTTTCCGCATCGGACTTGAAGGTGCGTCGGATGCCTATGAAACCATTTGGAACAACCAGTGGGAACCATCGACTAAGCATCAAGATGCTTCGTTGGTATATGTAGCACGATTTGGTTCAAAAGGACACTCCAATAAAGACATTAACCTCGTGCCGACAAAGGACATTCCCGATCATGATTTGCTTGTGGGTGGTTTCCCTTGTCAGGATTATTCCGTAGCAGCAACACTCAGCCGCTCAGGGGGTATCGAAGGTAAAAAAGGTGTGCTTTGGTGGCAAATTTATCGTATTCTAAATGAAAAGGGCGACAAACGTCCGCAATACATCTTTTTTGAGAACGTTGACAGATTACTCAATTCGCCAGCCACACAACGAGGGCGCGATTTTGCCATCATCCTTGCTTCTTTGGCTGACTTAGGATATATGGTTGAATGGCGCATCATCAACGCTGCAGACTATGGAATGCCCCAACGAAGACGCAGAACCTATATCGTAGGTTACTTAAAGACTTCTGCTGTAGCTGAAAAGATTGAGCAGATGGAAGACTGGGTGGAATACGATGGTGTAATGGCAAAGGCTTTTGAATTTAGGCCAAAATCGGGCACGGCGTCCGTATTTGACATCGAAGGTTCAATAAAAGAAGTGTCGGATGGTTTCAACAAGAGCAAAAAAGAGAGTCCCTTTGGCAATGCTGGAATGATGATGGACCGCCATGTGTATTCTGTAGATGCTGAAGCTGTTTATGACGGACCACGACAGACATTGGGAGGGAACCTCGTTGACGAGAACCTCGTGCCGGAAGATTTCTTTATTACTGATGAAGAATTACCCAGATGGCAATACGAGAAAGGGGCCAAAAAGATCGAACGAGTTTCCAAGGAGGGTTACAAATATACTTTCTCTGAGGGCGGAATGGCCTTCCCCGACAGCTTGGATCAGCCTTCCCGAACCATTATCACTGGAGAAGGAGGCACAGCTCCGTCACGTTTCAAACATGTTGTACAAACAAAATCAGGCCGATATCGCCGATTGTTGCCCATAGAATTGGAACGTATGAATATGTTCCCCGACAACCACACATATCATTCTGATGTCTCAGATGGTCGTCGAGCTTTCCTTATGGGCAATGCTCTTGTATGTGGAGTTGTAGAGGCGATAGGCAAAAGTCTTTACCAAGCCATTTTTAACGAAGCACCTGTCTCCTCACGCCCTATCTTTACAGTACGCGATTCGAAACCGATGCTGGACTTGAGTTTGTTTGATGATGTGGAAAAAACCTTATTAGTGAACCTGCCTAAAAAGCAATATGCACTTGACCCGACAAAGCACCTTCTGATTGGTCTGGTAAAGAAAGATAACGAAGAATATTTCCTTAAAGAAGAACCAACAAAACTATATTATACGGGGAAAAACAAAACGTTCCCATCAACTGTTGCCCTCAACAAACTTTATTATTTTATGCCTTATATTAAAGAGAAAGGTGTTCGCGATTTATACTTGATTCGTGTAGTCCGCATTGGCAACAAAGCAGAAATCCACCCCGAATCAGCTGACGAGGAGCCAAGATTAATATTTGAATTGGAGTACTTGAGGAGCTTGCCAGCATACCAGAAAGTACAATTATACAGGTATTGGTACAAAGATTCTTTGCTGGGAAGAATAATCAAAGAATAAACTGTAAAGCCTGCTAAGTCCTTTCTACACGCTCCATTTGCACACATTTATCCTTCCCCAAAATCCAATCCTTCAAAATCAAAAATTACCTATGCCCCACACCCTCTACAAAACCCAAGGCACCTGTTCACAGTTCATCGATGTGACGGTAGATGAGAATGGCGTCATCCAGCAGGTCTCCTTTTTTGGCGGTTGTCACGGTAACCTGCAAGGCATCTGTCGTATGGTGACAGGCCAGAAAATCGATGATGTCATAAGCAAACTGGATGGCATCCAATGCGGCGATAAACCTACGTCTTGTCCCGACCAGCTCTGTCGGGCGTTGGAAACCCTCAAAAAATAACCCCCATGTCCCTCTTTCGCGTCATCCTCAACAAGAACGAATAAGCTATGAAACACATCACCGTTTCCGCCGCCATTATCCACGATTCCCAGAACCGCATCTTCGCCACCCAGCGGGGGAACGGCGACTGGAAGGACTGGTGGGAGTTCCCGGGCGGCAAAATCGAACCCGGGGAGACGCCCGAGAAAGCGCTGCGCCGCGAGATCTGGGAGGAATTGGAGACCCGCATCACTGTCGGTGAACTGCTGCACACCATCGAATGGGACTACCCGAAGTTCCATCTCACCATGCATTGCTTCTTCTGCACCATCGAAAGCGGCTCGCTGACCCTCCTCGAACACGAGGCCGCCCGCTGGCTCGCCCCCGACGAGCTCGACAGCGTGCAGTGGCTGCCCGCTGACTGGGAGGTCATTGAACTACTGAAACAGCGGTTTTTGGTGGATGTAGATACTTGTTGTATAACCAAATAGATGCCAATGACCGACATCATGACACCACAACAACGCCACCGCTGCATGTCTCGGATACGCAGCCGCAACACCAAGCCAGAACTGAAGGTGCGGCAATGGCTGTGGCAACACGGCTACCGCTACCGCCTCTGTGTGAAAGGCGTGCCCGGCAAACCCGATATCGTGATGCGCAAATACCGGACAGCCATTTTCGTGAACGGGTGTTTTTGGCACGGACACGATGTGGAGACGCAAAATTTTGCGGATCCACAAATCATCAATTCCGAATGTTGCAAAATTCCCCAAACAAACAGAGAATTTTGGGTGAACAAAATCCGGCGCAATCAGGAACGGGACCAACAGAATTACCAAATCCTTCAGGAGAACGGCTGGCAGGTGATCGTGCTCTGGGAGTGCCAGCTGAAAGCCAGTCTGCTCGAAGACACCATGCGCCAAGTGGAAGTTGCGCTCCAAGACAATTACCTCCGCACTTTCAGCCACAAAGCCAAAACCTACATCTTGGTGGATGAGGAGAACCTGCCCATGGCCGCAGAAGACAATATTGAGTACAATTAGTCAATCTACACTAAATAATCAATACTACTTAATCTTATATTATTAATTCTCAATTTTAATGAGTATGGATAGAAATAAAAGAATTGTACGAGTGAGTATCGTCGGGATCCTGGCCAATGTGCTGCTGGCTGCATTCAAGGCTGCGGTGGGACTGATGGCCGGCGCTATCGCCATCGTGATGGATGCCGTGAACAATCTGAGCGATGCGCTCTCCTCCGTAATCACTATCGTGGGAACTAAACTCTCAGAACGCCCCGCCGACCATAAGCATCCCTTCGGCCATGGACGTGTGGAGTACTTTAGCGCTATCGTCATCTCTCTCATCGTCATCTTTGCTGGCGTCACCTCGCTCGTGGAATCGGTGAAGAAAATCATCACCCCTACCACACCGTCATACACTACGCTAACCTTGATCATTATTATGGTGGCCATTGTTGTTAAGCTGGTGCTGGGCTACTACGTGAAGCGTGAAGGAAAGGCTCTCAAAAGCGATGCCCTGATTGCTAGCGGTGCCGATGCCTTGTTCGATGCCCTGGTGACCCTTGCCACCCTCATCTCCGCAGGCATTATGCTCATCTGGAACGTGAATCTGGATGGCATTTTCGGCACACTTATTTCTATCGTCATTATAAAGGCTGGCGCGGAGATGCTGGCCTCACCCGTGGGCGAGCTGCTCGGCAGCCGCATTTCTCCCGAGTTTGTGTCTGAGTTGAAGAAGACGGCTATGTCGTTCGAGGAGGTCCACGGCGTCTATGACATTATTGTGAACAACTATGGTCCAAATGTCATGATCGGCTCACTCCATGTCAGCGTGCCTGATAATATGACCGCCCGTGAGATACATCTGCTGACCCGTACCATGTCGGAGAAGTTCTTTAAAGAGTACGGCATCATCATGACAGTGGGCATTTACGCAGATTTTATTGGTGACACTCCGCTGGCCCGCCTCCAGAAAGAGGTTTTTCAGGCTACTAATGAACACCCGGGTGTGATGCAAGTGCATGCCTTTTACTTCTATGAAGACCGTAACCTGATCACCATCGATATTGTGCCGGAAGAAACCGTGAAGGATGATTCGGCATTTGCCGGAACGATGAAGAATTATCTGCTTGACAGGTTTCCCGAGCACAATTTCTTTGTTGTGGTGGATCACAACTATAGCTGATTTAGTAAAGATGCAAAATTTGCGCCTCTACTATTCTGATGACGGGTGTCATTGTAATATCGCTTTATTCGCTAGGAATAACAAAGCGTATGGCTTGAGGAATCAGATCGACACTAAAATCCTTGCCCGGGAGCATTTCTCCGTCGAGGACCAGATATGTCAGGTTCTTGGAGTGAATGTCCACATGTTTGGCTTTCGTGTACGTGACATTCCGGCCGTATTTAGGGCTTAAATGATTGCCTTTCTGATAGTCCTTCATCAGACGGAAGAAACTGAAAGTCGACATGGCTTTAAGCAGGCAAATATCCATATAGCCGTCGGAAAGGTTGGCTTTCGGCGCACATCTGAATTGGCCGCCAACGTATTGTCCGTTAGCCAATGAACAGCTGAGCAGCAGTCTTCGGTTGAGAGGTACACCGTCAGCTACAACCCGGATGCGGTTGAATCGTCCGCCTATGAACGCACGTGCAATCCCACGCTCGTATGGCTTGCTCTTGCCGATTTCCGTCAGATAGTTGGCCTCGATTGCAACAATGGAGTCGAATCCGAAGTTGCAGACATTTAAGGCATAGTTGTCATTGATTCTCAGTATGTCAAGTTTTGTTACGGTTCCGTTGAGGATTTTCTCCAGGCTCTTGTAGTCGCGTTCCGGCAGAGATTTGATTATGTCATTGGTGAAGCCGTAAGGAATCAGGGCCATCGATTTGTTGGTCTCGCCCACGATGCCGGAGGCCACCTCGTTGCATATTCCCATGCCGCCGCAGGCCACAAAGCAGACCTCCTCCTGCCGGTGCAGGTCGCAATATATGCGCGTGTATCGCGTGCCGTCGCCTACACCGGTGGTCAGGTAAACCGTATAATGGATATCCACATTTTCCAGCTGCTTGCGGATTTCCTCCTCAATGTATGCGAAGTCTTGTCTGCCGTTGATGACGAAGATGTAATGCATGATATGATGCTTTGATATTGTTATTTCAGATGTTTTTGATGCAGGAAATTTCCTGTGCTACACGATTCTGATGATGTTGGAAAAACCGGTGATGTCGAAAACCTCTTTCACTTGCGGTTGCATGTTGAATAAGGTCAGATTACTACCATGTGACATGGTGCTCTTCTGAAGCACCAGGAAAGATCTAAGGCCCTGTGATGAGGTGTAGTCCAGTGCGGAACAGTCGATGTTGATTTCTGCGTTCTGGGCTTGCATCAGCGGAGCCAGATGCTGCTGGAACTGTTCTGCATTGGTGGTGTCCACTCGACCTTCCACCACCACGCTGTATTTGTTGTCCTCTTTAGTTATTTTTACGTTCATAATAGTGTTTTTTTATGATAAGATTATGATTTGATATCGTTTAATAAAATGGAGAGGATGGTGATGTCGTCGTTCTGATCGGCATCTTTAGTGAAATCCTTGACCTCTTGGATAAGATTATGGACCACCTCTTCCGATTGCTGTTCAGGGGTGAGCTTGCTGGCGAACTCTAGCAGACGGTCTTCGCCAAACTGTTTTTTAAGCTCGTCTTCCGCCTCTGTGACACCGTCGGTGTATAGTATCAGACGGCACCCTTTTTCCAATACGGTCTGTTCGGGCTTATATTTGAAATCGTCGAATATGCCGACTGCGATATTCGGCAGAGGCTTCATGTATTCGGTTCTGCCGTCCGCATGGCAGATGATCATCGGGTTATGGCCGGCGTTACAGTAATACATTTCACCAGTCTTCAAATCTATTTTGCCCGCAAACAGGGTGACAAACATGATGCTGTCGTTACGCCTGCTTATGGTATCGTTAATTTTGCAAATCATCTGGTCAATGGTGAGATTCACGCCCCCGAGGAACCGGAATGCGGCACGGACGATGGACATGACCAAAGCGGCGGGAACGCCCTTGCCGGACACGTCGCCGATAACGAAGTACAGAACGTCATCTTTGATTAAAAAGTCATAGAAGTCGCCGCCTACCTCTTTGGCGGGGCGCAGAAATGCGTGTACGGAGACATCATCACGTTCCGGAAATTCTCTGGGTACCATGCTCATCTGGATGTTTCTGGCGATGTTCAGTTCGCTTTCAAAACGCTCGTTCTCCGCTGTGGTGGTCCTTAACTCGGAAATGTAGTGGGTGATGGAACGCTGCATGTATCTGAAAGAGTCGTAGAGCTGTCGCATCTCGTCTTGAGTGTTGATTTGCGGCAGGCGGGCCTGGAAGTTGCCCTTGGCCATATTCAGTGCCGCCACGGAGAACTCAGTGATGGGCTGTGTGAGCATCCGCACGATTCTGAAACAGAAGATGAACAATAAGAACAGACCGAATGCAGAAACGATGATGATGATGAGGTTCATGCGCAAACTGTAGGCGAACACATCCCGGTATGGACTGATGATGGCCGTTGACCAGCCGTTCATTAGCGGACCATATACAGCGAAGGATATGTCTTTGTCGTTGCGGATACGCAACGTACCGGAGTCACCGGAAATCATATTCTTTCCCAATATTCTGAGCCGGTAGTTTTGAACAGAATCCGCCATTTTGAAAATGTCGGGCTGCTTTGTCAGTGCAGAGTGCGTTCCAGAGATGTATTTCCCGTCTTGACTCAGGAGAAATGTCATTGAGTTGACATACGGTCCTAGGGAAGTGATTTTTTTGTCTAACCAAAGGAGATCTATGTCTGCCGTAATGATGGCATATAACTCACCTTTCTTATCAAAAAGTGGGAAGGAGAACGTGGTCATCAGCATCTGACCTCCACCCTCGTCATAGTATGGTAAGCTCCAATGCTTTTTCTTGCTTACGTAAGGTTGTGTGAACCACTCCATATTGAAGTAGTCATAATCCTTGTTTCCCAATTGCTTGGATATGATGCTGTCTGTGCTGCTGTCAATGTAGGAGTAAGGGGCAAAATAGTAGGTCCCGGGAAAATAGTTGGCCACAAAGGCAATGGAACTGCCGACAATCTCTGAGTTTTGCTTGACCAACTCTCTGGTGATGTGGTACATATAGTTGGTGTCTTCGCGATGCTCATACACAATCCACTCCATATTGGTGACAGAGGTTTCAATTTTACCGAGGATCATGTTGATATCCCTGGTGGTCGTGTTCAGCACATTTGAGGCATTCTTGACGGCCTCTTCACCAATCATCTTGTGTGAGAAGTAAGAGACTATCATGATAGCCGTCAGGAACAGTATGGACGTGATGAACAGTATGGTGCTGCTTAATCGTACGGGGAAAGATTTTGAAAGTCTGCTCATGGCGTTATTCGTTAGCTATGTTTTTAATCAGAGTGAGAACGTTACATCCATCCTTAAACTCGTAGAAAACCCCATCCATGAGTTTTTTACATAGATAAATGCCCAAACCGCCGATGGAACGTTTTTCGGCAGGCAAAGTTATGTCCGGATCAGGTTTTTCCAGCGGATTGAAAGGAGTTCCGCCATCGGTGAAAGAGATGTATAGCGTGTTGTTGTCGACATGGGTGGATGCTTCCAGAAAACCGGAACCGTTCTCGTAAGCATACCGTACAATGTTTTCCACAATCTCTTCTATGGATAGACGAATCTTGAACTGCAGTTCTGGGTCGTCCGGTATGTCTGGTGATGCCATCAGATATTCGATTATTTCGCCGCATTTGTTGGAAATAGGATCAAATCGTTTTGCGTACATGATAAAGGGTGAAAGGTGAAGGGTGAAAGGTGAGTTTTTATTATTTAGAGAAGGGATTCCACGACCCAATGGTCGATGTCTTCTATGTGGACGATGGGGGTTACAGCTTGGGTGCCCGCTTTGCCGATACTTTTGCGCAGGGCCTTCAGCTCTTTGATGCGGGCTTTGTTTTGTTCGGAATGTTCTGGCGGGAAACCGACTTCTTTAAGAAGAAGGTTGCTTTTGGCGGCGATGGAGAGCTCCAAGTATTCAGAGATATAGCAGCATAGGTCAAAGAAGGTCTCCGGTTCGAATGCTTCTTTTATGGAGAGCAGGTATTTGCCGGCGTTGGTTTGGGAGAGCTGCCCTTTCTTGATAGAGGCCAGCAAAGCCACGTCGTTGTTCAAACACTGGTCAATCCAGGAATGTATCGCCCTCTCGTTTTTCTTGAACATGTGGCGTTTGCTTATCACGAAATAGATGACCAGGATGGAGGTCAGCAGGATGGGGTTGATGGGAACAACGTTGTGGATGATGTGAATGACACTGACCACGATGAAAACCATCAGTAGGGCGAGGTTTCGCGTGGCAAAAGGCCGGGAGTTGGTCTCCTGCTTGGCTATGATAAGGCTGGATGCGAGCAACGAAGTGCAGCCGATGTGCATCACGGCGGCTTCAAACCCCATCATTACCGCGTGTCCGCCAGTGATAAAATTCGCAGACACGTAGTGGATGTTTTCTCCCATGCCATAACCGGCACCCACCGCCGAGCCGTATATGGTTGCATCACCCAGCATGACAATCTTTTTGCGTTGAACAAGGTATAGAATGGGTGCTCCTTTGAGTGTTTCAGATAATACAGCTGTGAGATATGGCTTTATGGCGGAATCGGTGAGCAATGTGTCTGAAAAAAGGGTGACAAGAAAACATACGATACCGCTTAACAGGCAGAACGCCAGCCGTTTCTTGTTGGTGAGAGAGAAAGCGTCCATCCAAATCACGACCACCACGAAAAGCAGTAACGGCAGTAGAGCAAGTATGTATGATAAAATTAGTTCCATCAGTAATTATAGAGAGCGCAAAAATACAATTTTTTATTGTTTTTTGCCTAAAATTCACCTAAGGAATCTCAAACGTCTCCTCGTTGTCCCAGTATGCGCGAATGCTGATGGCCGTCGGGTATTTAAAGACCCGCTCGGGTTGCTGCCCTGCCCAGTAGTTGCCTGAATCCCAGCGCCCGTTCAGGTTCCGGTCCTCAACCACGAATATGTCGTAACTTCCGGGAGTGAGGTGCTTGTATTCTATGGTTTGTGTTTCTGTGATGATGTCCTCCTGAACAACTTGATTCCCCATTTTCAGTTGTGTGACAAATTGGAATCCTCTTGCCGGGACCACATACTTCATGCTAAGCGAACCGTAATCTTTCTCCGACTTGGTGGTGAATGAAGCCTTGATGGTGTCGTTGGCTTGTCCGTTATAGCCTGTGAAGACGGAGTCGGCAATGATAACCGTGTAGCTCTTCTTGTCTTCAAAAAGGATAGGCAGTTCCAGCTTGGTGACGAGCGTGTCAGGAACGATGATGCGGTATATGGCGGTGTCCGTCACGTTCTTCTGATGAGTACAAAGGATAACATCGATGGAATCAGTGGGCTTGACGGGGTATCCAAAAGAGAGGGTGAGGGGTTGAAAACGGTGCCCCTGATTGAGCAAAGTTACAGGCAGTTGGCTTGGGACGGTGGGCTTGTTGCCGCGGCCCTGTGCTTTCTTAGACTTGTATGGGGTGACCTGTACAGTGTCGACATGGCCGTCAGCATTGAAAAGAAAGGAGAGGGTGTCTGTCAGCGGCTCTTTCATGTACCATGTGACCGTGTCGCGCTGGTGGTTGATTATTTCAAAATGCGGGATTTCCCGGTTGAGGGCGGTAATGGAGAGTTGCTCGACAGAAGCCTTGTAGGGGAACATGTACACACCTGTTGACGGGTTCTCGAAGTGCATGAGAACCGGAATGGAATCGGCTGCCACAAAGGCATATAATTTGATGTCTGGTATGGTATCTGCCAGTGGTTCAGCAGCTTGTGTGGTGTCCTTGACGGGCTCTTTTACAGACTTGTACAACCGGTCAGCGAAGGCTACGCTTTCACTGGGCAGATCGTGGAACAAGTTTCCGTTTCCGTCTTTCAAGGCGAACACTTTGTATTCTCCAGGTTTGATGTTTTGGAAACTGAATGTGCCGTTAGACAAGGTCTTAGTCAAGTATGACGGGATGGTGGACAACGGGAGCGTGTCAATATCCTGATCATAGAGGAATACGAAGTAATTATCGCATGGGGCCAGTGTCAGGGCATCCAATACCGAGCCGGACAGGCTATGGTTGTCAATTTCATCTCCTGTGGAAAAGCTATAGTGGTAGTAACCGAGTTTGTTGTTTTCGTGAAAGTCTTGGATGCAATTGGAAAACACCATGTTGTAGGTGGTGTTGGGTTTCAAGGGGTCCTTGAATTTGATGACGAGGTTCTTGTCTTGCACGGTGAATGTGGGCTGTTGCTCTACAGGAGGGGATATGAGGATGTTGTCCGTCGGATTGTTCAGTGTGAAATATTCATCAAAGCTGATTTTGATTACCGGATTGGTGATGCGCACGCTCCCGCTGACGGGATTCTCCTTCACCATTTTGGGAGGGACGGAATCTTTCGGTCCGCCTGTCGGCGTGACTATCTTGGCGCACGCTCCCAAGAATAAAGCCAGTAATATGAACCAGAATATCTTTCTCACAGCAGGATGGATTATGAGGTGCAAAGGTACACAATTTTCCAAAACAGAGCGTTGTGTTCGTTAAACAGCGGTTCAGTTGTTTTTGCTATAATAGGTGACATCGGTGCGCTTGTCCCAGCCCTGTGATGCCCAAAACGCCTGTCCCAGTTCGTTAGTGTTCATCACCAAAAGCCCGTTCTTCTTGATGCCTTCGGCTTCGATGGCTTTGTAGGCTTCAGCTAAAAGTTTCTTGCCGATGCCTTGATTGCGGAGGTCGGCGCGTACCACGGTGTGGTAGATGTAGGCGCGGCGGCCGTCGATGCCGCAAAGCAGCACCCCCACGATTTCACCCTCCAATACGGCTACAAAATTGGATGTCGGGTTTCTGCGCAGAAACTTGGTGATGCCCTCTTCAGAGTCGTCGTAACTCCGGAGTGCCATGCCCTCTGTAACAGTCCAAAGGTGATAAACTTGCTGATAGTCTTCCGCTTTCATCAGTCGGATGTTGAGATTTTCCATGTTTAGTAGTTTTGTTGATTTGTGATATTAACAGTTATTGCATATTGTGTCTCTTTGCTTACCGGGTTTAAAGCGAGGACCCCGTGATGCCACCGTCCCTCTTTTGTGGCCATGGGGGGCTGTGTCTCCATGCGCCGCCTCAAGCCGCCTGGTGTCGGGTCATATTCCAGCTGCATGGTGCCCGTGGATTCTGGATGCAGATGCTTCTCTGTAAGGATGTGTGCGGCCATGCCCATCGTCATGCGCAAGTTGATTTCTACCATCGGGTTCAGATGTATTTGGTTCGCTTGCTCGTAGAAGAACATGTCCACTCCCAGATAGCCGTCATATACTGGAGCGATATGTTGATTGAGATATTGCAACAAAGTGTCCCGAACCGCATACAGGTGCACGGTGGAGATCCATTGGGAAAGTTTCCCTTCGATGAGGTTGTCTGCCAACAGGAGGTTCCCGGCGTAGCCATAGTGGCGGGTGTTGAATAACGAGTAGCCGCAAAAGGAGGTGTTGCCCCTTTGACAATGGAATTCCATGGCGAAATCCTGAACCACGTTGTAGAGTGGTTCGGCCATGATGGAGCCCTGTCGGCGTATCACGCCGCCGCCTTGTCTCAACAGTGTGGGAGAGCAGTGCCCGTGTGCGTACAGGTGGCCGCGACCGTTTCCGGAGTATGGCGATTTGAAGATTACATTCTGGTGCTCGCGCACGTATGCCTCCATCTCTGCGGTGGTGAAGAGCTCGCTGGCTGTTTCGGGGAATGGCAAGTTCTCAGGAGCATGTTGGTGCAGGAATTCCATTGCATCGATGGTGTTCCTCCGGTGCGCCAGCTGGTGCACGTTGCTTGCTACGGCGGGACCTATGGCGGCAAAGTCTGGGAATACCTCTTGGCATTGCCGTAGCACCAGCGGGTCCCATCCCCAAGGTTGTATGCGTTGAATGTCAGTGGGAATCCCCTTGAATTGTTGTGCAGTCACGGAGTAGAAACGCTGGCTTTCCGAGTGGGGGATGAAGATGAAGCTCTCTTCGGGTACGATGTGCCGGAGAAACAGGGCGCAGTCTGTGGCAAACTTGACCGCCGAAGCAGGTGCCATGAAGTGCGGGTCGTTGTTCGCCAGCGCGTAGTCGTGTTCCGGATTGAATATGTAGAGCGTCATTGCCTATTTTCCGATGCAGAATTTTCCGAAGATGTTGTCCAGTAATTCATCGGTGGATATGGTGCCGGTCAGGCAGCCAATGTCGTAAAGTGCGGCGCGCACCTCCTCGGCCAGCAGGTCAGTGGGGATCTGGTCCTCCAAACCTTGGCGTATGCGGCCGATTGCGTTCTGCATGTCTGTGAGCAGGGCATAGTGCCGCTCGTTGGTCAGCAGGGTGCTGTCCTGTATGGCATGCTCGTGTGTGTATTGCGTGAGCCGCTCTTCAATGTCGCCGAGATTTACCTGGCGCTTGGCGGACACAAACAGTATGTCCATGTCATGAAGCTCCTTGTAATGCTCCGGCATGGTTTCCAACTGGTCTATTTTGTTGGCAATGATGAGCAACTGCTGTTCGGCCAAATTGATATGCGCTTTGAAATCTTCCACTTCAGTTTGTATCTCATGAGGCTCGGCCTGTGTGGCATCTACCATATAGAGGATGACGGCGGCTTTTTCTATCGCTTGGTAGGTGCGTTCAATGCCGATACTCTCCACGACGTCGTCCGACTGTCGGATGCCGGCAGTGTCGATGAAACGGAACAAGGTGCCGCCGATGTTGAAGGTGTCCTCCACCGTGTCGCGGGTGGTGCCTGGCACAGGGGATACAATGGCCCGGTCGTGCTGCAAAATGGCATTGAGCAGAGTGGACTTGCCCACGTTGGGTTGTCCCACAATGGCTACGGGTATGCCGGTTTTCAGCACATTGCCCATTTTGAAGGAGCGTATCAGGTGTTCCACTTCAGTTTGCAGTTCCTCTAATAGCTCTAGCAGTTCCTTGCGGTCGGCAAATTCCACCTCCTCCTCGCTGAAGTCGAGCTCCAGCTCCAACAGTGATGCCAGGCACACCAGCTGCTCGCGGAGTTGGTGCAGTTTCTTTGAGAAGGCGCCTTTGAGCTGGTTGATGGCGAGCCGGTGGGCACTTTCGGATTGGGACTCGATGAGGTCGGCCACGGCTTCAGCCTGCGGGAGGTCCATTTTGCCGTTAAGGAAGGCGCGTTGGGTGAACTCTCCGGCATGGGCCATGCGGCAACCGTTCGCCAACAACATCTCCATGATCTTTTGTTGGATAAAGACAGATCCGTGGCAGGAAATCTCCACCATGTCCTCGCCCGTGTAGGAGTGCGGTGCGGCAAACTTGGTTACGACAACTTGGTCAATGAGCTGTCCGTTTTCAATTATTTGCGCAAACTGGGCGCGTTGGGGCGGGAGGGAGATGATGTCTGTCTCAGGAAATAAAGGCTCAACTGTTGTAAAGGCCTGTGCGCCGGAGTTTCTGATCACAGCGATGGCCCCTAAACCAGATGGCGTGGATATGGCGCAGATGGTGTCTTTCATTACTTTTAATTTGCTGCAAAAATACAAAAATGCTTCAGATGAATATCGTTTGCAAAAAATGTTGTATGTTTGCAAACTGTTAAAACACAAGATTGAAAAGTATGAAAAGATTTCCTTTTATATGTGGGCTGATTTTGATATCTTGCTCATTCATAATGTTTTCTTGTAATAGAAACAAGGTAACTTGCGGAGCTTGCAAATTTGAACTCCTGCCGGATTCCGTGTGGGATTTGGATTATAATCTCTATTCTCAGGTGAGAATCGGAGATCAGATATGGTTGGGTGAAAATCTGCGCTCGCTGCATTATGCCGACGGCTCTGTTATCGACAACCTTGACAATGTCATAGGTGGCCGTTATGAGTTTCCGATGGGACAGGTCGACAGTGCTGTGAAGTATGGTGTCCTGTACAACTGGGCGGCAGCCCGCCATTTGAATGACGAAAAGGTTATGAACGACCGCGTACAGGGTATATGCCCGGAGGGTTTCCACCTGCCTTCCGCCGATGAGTGGAACGACCTCGTGTTTTTCGTTTCCAATTGCTCTTCTGCCCCGATAAAGGTTTCTCCAGCCAAATCCCTGGCTGCAAACGACTCCAGTTGGAATATCTCCACCGTGCCTAACACGCCCGGTTGCGGGCTTGACTCCAATAATGTATCCCTTTTCGGAGCCATGCCGGCCGGACACTGTTTTATGAACGAGAACACAGGTGTGATCAGGTTCTATAATTTCCACAGTGGTGCCAATTTCTGGAGCTCTACCCCGTATGATTATACTGCGGGTGACGCGAACCTCAGTAACCCCAATGCCTATGGCCGTTATATCGGTTACGATGACGTGAAAGCCAATCGGACCGTGAGCAACAAAAAAGCATACCTGTCTGTGCGTTGTGTAAAAAACAAGTAATTGGCTGGCTGCGTATTTAATTCTTCTTCATCTTCGGTCTTTCACGTAAAATTCCTTGCCCTCTTTCATAACCTGGATGACCGACTTGAAGAAGAGATTCCAGCGTTTTGCATAATAATCCTTCACCAGAGATGTTGGTAATCACATTGAAAGACATGACATGATAAAAGATTATTCATCACTTGGACCGGCTTATCGGGACTTCAAAGTCAAGGAAGAGGTATATGTCCCTGAACCTAAAGAAGAATTCTCTGGGGAAGATCCCTTCACGAAGATGGCTCCCATACGTGGGGAACTGAAGGATATAAAGTTTGACGATACATATACCTATCTTGACAAGTCCGTTTGGTTCAAAATATTGAACTCTACGATTGTTTTTCTAACCTGGATCATTGCTTTCCCGATTAACCGGATCCGATTTGGTCTGAGGATTGAGGGCCGCGAGAAAATTCGCCAAAATCGCAAACTTTTAGCCAACGGTGTGATGACCGTGTGCAATCACGTTCACCGATGGGATATGATTTGCGTGATGCAGGCGATGCGTTACCGCAGGGCTTGGATTCCCATGTATGCCCAGCCTTTCCGTGGCAAAGACGGTTTCTTGATGAAAGCGATTGGCGGCATTGCCATTCCTGAAGAACGAAGTGGGTTAAGAGCGTTTGACAAGGCATTGGACGAATTGCATGACGCCAAACAGTGGATACACATATTTCCTGAAAGTTGCAGCTGGAAGTTCTATGCACCGCTCAGACCTTTCAAGATCGGGGCTTTTAACATGGCCTACAGGTATTCCCTCCCCATAGTTCCATTGATAATCTCCTTCAGACCACGCACTGGCTGGCGAAAACTTTTTGGCAAAGGAGAGCCTATGCTCACCATTCATGTGGGAGATCCTATCGTGCCCAATTCCAATGCACTCCGAAAGGAGGAGACAGCACGGATGCGTGATCTTGCACACAAAACTATGCTTGACATGGCAGGTATAGTTTCTAACCCCTGGCCGTCCACTATCGATTGACAAACATGTTTTTATGAAAACAATAATTGATCCTGTACCTGTTGAACTGCTCAAAGCAGAACTTACAAAATCCAAGAAGTTGGAGGATACCAACAAAGGTCACAACGAGCTTTACGTTGTTACATGGCAAGATTCCCCCAACGTCGTTACAGAAATCGGCAGACTACGTGAGCTGGCTTTTCGCGAAGCTGGTGGCTCCACAGGCAACGCTGTGGACCTTGATGAATATGACAAGATGGAAAAACCCTATAAACAGCTGATTGTTTGGGATCCGGACAACGAGGCGATTATCGGCGGTTACCGCTTTCTTTTCGGCTCGGATGCGATGTTTGACGAGAAAGGTCAGCCGGTTATGGCGAGTTCTCACCAGTTCCGCTTTTCTCAAAAGTTCATCAACGAATATCTGCCTCACGTTATGGAACTTGGGCGTAACTTTGTGGCTCCTGAATACCAGAGTTCCAAGAATGGCGCGAAGTCCATATTTGCCTTTGACAACTTGTGGGATGGACTAGTGGCGCTCATTATGAAGAATCCTGATCTGCTTTATTTCTTTGGTAAGATAACCGTATATCCTACGTATGATCGCATCACCAGGGATTTGATTTACCATTTCCTTTGGAAACATTTTGGCGACAAGGAGGGTCTTGTCCGCCCATGGGACGACCAGGCGATAGTGCCGGACTCAAATTCGGAATTGATGGATCTGATAGTGAATAAGGATGATTTGTTGGAAGATTACAAACTGCTTAAGGCAGCAGCCAAAATGAGGGGCGTGAATATTCCGCCGAACATGACAGCTTATATTTCCATTACTTCCAAAATGCTCATGTTCGGCACGGCGGTGAACCGCTTGATGCACAATATTGAGGATACCTGCGTGCTTATTCCGTTCGATGAGATTTACCATGATAAGAAGAGTCGCCATATAGGAGCA
The DNA here is from genome assembly GCA_905233745.1 of uncultured Bacteroidales bacterium. Lineage (GTDB taxonomy): Bacteria > Bacteroidota > Bacteroidia > Bacteroidales > WCHB1-69 > F23-D06. The sequence goes on along the minus strand of CAJODA010000016.1, from coordinate 18,388 downwards.
TATCTTCGGTTCTCCCGCGCAAGAAGACGCAAGCATGATGCTCCGGAAACTCCCGAGATAGAAGCGGAGATGATCGAGAACTGGTTAAACAAGAGATACCATAAGGTGAAACGGCTGCTTAAGAAAGCAAACCGGGAATTGTAATGAGCATTTATTTTGTCGGTCGTATGACTCATTATAGACAATCCCCGATTCGATATTTGCCGACGGAACATGAGTAGTTCCACACCGTTCCAGATCCGCGAAGTGCGTATCAATTCGGTGGTCTGAACTTGTTAGTTGTTGTGATTATTTGAGGCTTATATAATCAGTTTCACACGGAAGCCTAACTTGGTAGGCTCTTCCACTACCTGTTGGCACAGCTCGGTCAATTCGTTGCGCTGCGCGTCACTCAGGGGCGTTACTTCCATCTTTTCCACCATGAAGTCCAGGGCAGTGACTCCCGACTGTTCACTGTGGGTGATGCGGACGGTGATGGGGCGATAGGCGGCCATCACATCGTCGAGCATCTTGTTGCACAGCAAATGCGCAGTTTCCTGCTTCTCAGTGATGCCGTATTTATAGCAGAAAGCATTGACGGCCGATTGCATGCCGAGGAAGTCGAAGTCGGGGCCGTCAATCTGGAATACCTCCTTGCGGATGCGCTGTATGAAGGCCTTGGTGGCACTGTGGACAGGATTCTCGAAAATTTGCTCAGGCGAACCGTCCTCGTGGATATATCCGTCGTACATGAAGAAAATGCGCGTGCTCACGTCGTGTGCGAACTTCATCTCGTGGGTGACGATGAGCATGGTCATGCCCTCGTTGGCCAGCTGGCGGATGACGCTGAGCACCTCGCCCACCATCGTGGGGTCAAGGGCAGAGGTAGGCTCGTCGAAGAGTAGAATTTCGGGCTTCATGGCCAAGGCACGGGCAATGGCCACACGCTGTTTCTGACCGCCGGAAAGGTTCGAAGGATAGACGTCGGCCTTCTCCGCCAGGCCTACTTTGCGCAGGAGTGCCAACCCTTCCTCACGTGCCTTTTCAGGATCTTCATGGCGCAACTGGCAAGGGGCAAGCATGACGTTCTCCAACACGGTCTTATTCTCGAAGAGATTGAAACTCTGGAACACCATGCCCATCTTCTGGCGCATCAGATGGACGGGATAGCCCTTGGTAAGGATGTCCTCTCCGTCAACGAAGATGCTGCCTCCGGTGGGGTGCTCCAACAGGTTCAGGCACCGCAATAAGGTACTCTTCCCTGTGCCTGAAGGACCGATGATGGAGATGACCTCGCCTCGATGAATGTCGGCATTGATGTCACGCAAAACGTCCAGATTCTCATAACTTTTCTTCAGATGGGAGATGCGGATGATGGGTGCGTCAGAGGGTTGAATTGATAGTTGAGAGTTTATGGATGATGGTTTTAGCGTGCTGCGTTTACGGCGAATAATAAACCATGCACCACTACCCATTATGATAACAAGGATGGTTGCCGCCCACGGCCATTTTTTCGTATCCTTCTTGGTGTCGGAAGACTGCGAAGGATTGGTGAGTATTCCCGATTCCCCTTTTCGCGTAAGGAGCATGATATGTGATTCAAGATAGCCGTCGGAGAAGAGCACTTGTTTCTGCCGCTCTTCAGTGATACTAATGGCACCCATGGCCATGTCAGCCTTACCTGTCTGCACGGCGGGAATCTGCGAAGCAAAGTCCATTATGAGAAACTCCAGTTGCCAGTTGCGCCTATTAGCCCACTCTGTTAAAATGTCTATCTCTAAGCCTGAGGGCTTCCCAGAACTAATAAAGCTGAAAGGGGGCATTGAAGGGTAGATGGCAACATGTAGTATTTTTCCCGTGCCTTGTTGTTGAGGAACGACCACCGCAGAGGGGTCGTCAGCATCTCTCCATCGGTCGTAGATTTTCTGGTAGGTGCCATCGCTACGGATATCGGCAAGGAAGCTGTCGAAGTCCTGCTTTAGCTGGGTGTTGTCCATGCGGAAGCAGGCTCCAATGGGCATCGGTGGCAGGTTGGCATTCACCGTGTCCACTTTCGACGCAATCTCCTTGTTGAATGTCACCGAAAGATTCTCATCACCGGACACTTCCACCTTGCCGCTCTCTAAGGATTCCAGCATGTCAGTCGTGCTTGACAGTCGCACAATCTCGGCATCGGGTGCCAACTTGGTGATGGCCATGTCTTGTATGCTTCCGATGATGACGGCCACGCGCTTGCCAGAGAGAGCCTTGAATACTTCAGGTGCATCCGCCATCACATCGGTCTTGGTTTTGTCGGAGGTCAGCATTGTCGGAACGTAGCACACTGTTCCGCCTATTGCCAGCAGCAGAGCAGCCACGATAGCCTTCATGCGTTCCCGTTTCACTAACGAGGAGAGTAGCAGTCCGATGAGCCACGCCATGAGGAAATAGATGATAGCCGTCACGATAAGGGGGAAGAAGGCATCGAATGTGCGTGAACGTATCAGGTCGGAAGCCCGCGTAATGTCGATTACAGCAATGTAGCCCACGATGCTCGTGCCCTTCAATAGGCTCACCATCTCTCCTTGATAGACGGGCATCACCGCCTTGACCACTTGCGGTAGCACAATCCTGAAGAACGTTTGCTTTTGCGTATAACCCAATGCTAAGCCGGCCTCTGTCTGCCCGCGGTCGATGCCCTGTATGGTGGTGCGCAGCATCTCGCTGATGTAGGCCGCCGTATTCATGGCGAAAGTGACTACGGCCACCACGATGCCCGTGGCTTTCATCGGCGCCATTACCACATAGTACATCAGCATGAGGAGCACTAGTACGGGCGTGCCGCGCATGATGTCGATATACACCTTGGCCACCTTCTGTAGCCAGGGTCGGCGGTTCATACGCATCCAGCATACAAGGCCACCCAGCAACGTTCCTAATATGGCGGCGCAGAACGTAATGAGTAGTGTTACTTGCAAACCGTCGAGAATCATCCTGTAACGGTCCTCGACTATCAAGTTGTTATAAAAACTATCAGAAACGCTCCATTTCGATCCAGAGCAACCGGTCAGAATAAAACAGCCGCAGATGGTCAGGATGGCGGCAAGCATCCAAGGTGTATTTTTTCTCATTTCTGTTTAGTTTGCTTGAGTGTTTTATCGAATACAAGTTCATCGTCGAGCCAGGCCTTGACACTGTCGCCGGCTACGCTTAGTTTTACGTCATACCATTTTCCGGTTTCCACGTTGCCGGGGCGCACGGCCGTCTGAATTATGCTGTCGCCGTATATCTGTTCGATGGCGTGCTGCGTGTTGCCGCTGGTGCCGAAGTTCAGCCAGCAGTAGTGCTGCGGATCCACATAGTTAAACACAATGATGAACCCCTCCGGGCCGTCGTCCTTGCGGGCGGTGCACCAGACGGTGTAGTGGTCGGACTCGATGACATAATTACAGATGGCTAACGGAGCATCATCACATGCCGTATGCTGCAGGATGTCGTTGTTCATCTCCCAACTGCCTCGGACAAACTCTGGCATCCCCGTCTTGGGCAGAGGGTCGCAGTGTGTATAGCTGACCTGCGTGTGCCAAGCGGAGTAGCCCACGCGGTTCTGACTCGGTGTGATGTGTTCCTGTTTACAGGCGGTCAATAGCAGTGCCAGGAGTGTGATGAGGAAAGTGCTCAGAAGTCGTTTCATTGTCGTTTAAACAAAATAAGGCCGCCACAATGTGACAGCCCTTCATTTTTTTGAGCGGAAAACGAGACTCGAACTCGCGACCCCGACCTTGGCAAGGTCGTGCTCTACCAACTGAGCTACTTCCGCTTGTGTACCGAAGGTGGGACTTGAACCCACACGCTCGCAATGAGCAAGGGATTTTAAGTCCCTCGTGTCTACCATTCCACCACTTCGGCGCGTTCAAAGAACGTCTCATTTTTGAGGCTGCAAAAATACATTTTTTTCCGTTTGTTATAGAATGGTGGGATTTTTTTTTATTCGAGGGAAGGGAGACGTGAGACTATAGACCGAAGACCGTAGATTGCTTCAGTCTCAAGTCCCCAGTCTCACCTTCCAATCAAAAAAATGCACGGACGCTTGTCCAGGGCGTTGTGCTCGTCTTCGAAATATTTGCGCCACTTGCTTACCGACTGCGTTTTCAAAAGGGCGTTCTCGGAGGTGAGCCCGGCCGCAATGCATACGCGCGTGGCTGGCTGGCATACCTTGCAGATGGAGTCCGCCATGCGACGGTTGCGGTAGGGTGTCTCGATGAACATCTGCGTCTGGCCCGTCTTAATGGCAATGCTCTCGAGCGTGCGCAGCCTCTTTTCCCGCTCGTCAGGCTCTACGGGCAAGTACCCATGGAAGGTGAAGTTCTGCCCGTTCAGTCCACTGCCCATCAATGCCAGAATTAGAGAACTGGGGCCGACGAGGGGTACTACCTCGATGCCTAGCTGGTGGGCTTTCTCCACAGCCTTGTTGCCAGGGTCGGCCACGCAGGGCACGCCTGCCTCCGACATCAGGCCAACGTTGTGGCCGTCCAGACAGGGCTGCAGGTACTCGTTCAGCTCCACGCCCTGCGTGTGCTCGTTGAGCTCGAAAAACTGCAGCTCGTCAATCTTCTTCCGAATGCCCGCGTAGCGCAGGAACCTGCGCGCGGTGCGCAGCTCCTCCACAATGTAAGTGTCTATGGTGTTGATGATCTCCGCATTGAATGCCGGAAAGAAACAATCGAACCCGCCTTCCGCTATCGGGGTGGGGATGAGGTAAAGTTTGCCGAAAGTTACCATATATATATAATGTGTTGCCCAGAATGCAGGGGCGTTTTATTTGATTTTGCAAAGGTAAACTTTTTTTCGGCCAAGTGCAATGAAAGTGAAAAAAAGACGGTCATAGAGTAGGGGGCTGATTATATGCAAACGATTAAACATTTTTTGTATTTTTGCACTTTTGTTGACTAGCAGCAGCATGAAACAGTTGGCCATAGCGATATTGAATTGTAATGGGAAGTATTTTCTGGGAAAATTCCTCCCACATTATTAGCCAATTGTAACGAAAATAGTGAAGTGGTCATTATGTTCCCTCAATTAGAAAAAACATTCAAATTTAATTGGAAACTTGTTGAATTATTGATACTTGTGCTTTTTGCTGCCATACTACGCCTATGGTATATCAACAAGGCAGACATTGGGAACGACGAGTGTTTTTCCCTCTTTTTTGCCCAATTCCATATACGCGACACCATTGGAGTTCTGCTGCAAGGTGATAACCCTCCGTTTTGGGAAATTGTGGCACATTACTGGATAATCCCATGGGGCTCCACCGCTTTCTCCATAAGACTGTTGTCATGTATTTTCAGCATCTTGACAGTAATACCTCTATATCTGACAGGGGAGAAATTCATTCACCGATATGCCGGCCTACTGCTATCTCTCTTGTATGCGCTGTCCAGATTCTCCATTTTTCTTGCTCACGACGGGAGAGTTTACAGTTTGATCGGATTTCTATCGGCTTGGTCGTTATACCTTTTTTTAAGTCTAATCCAAAAAAAGAAACGCAGTTTCCTCGTTTGGCTCACCATTGTCAACATCCTCATCATGTATGGGCATTATTTGGCTTTATGGCTCATACTGATGGAATTCCTGATTGTACTTTGCTTTCCAACAATCAGAAAGACAATCGGAAAAGAATACCTGTTCCATATCGCAGCTTTGGTGATAGCATATTTGCCTATGTTACCATTCCTGTACCAACGTTTTTTAGATTCAGGACTTCACGGAACATGGATTTCTAAAAACACTGGCATTGAAGACTTATACAGTATGCTTTGCTGTTTCTCCAATGATGCTGTTCCCGCAGTATTCTCCCTCATTTTATTATCCGCATTCCTAGTCAAACGCATTGTTTTAATCGTTAAAAAAGAATATACGCCGGATTATTTTTCTTTCATCAATTTAATATGGTGTATCCCGTTGCTGCTCTCTTTTGCTTTATCCTTTCTAGTCGGTTTTTTCTACAACCGGTATTTTTATTTTCTTCTTCCAATATATCTGACCTCATTAACAGCCTGCGTTTTTTATCTTTTTCAAGATAAAAAGATTATAACATTGACAATCTCCCTGTTTTTTGTCGTCTTATGGGTCGGTTCCACACAAATTGACAGCACAAAACTCCGTTATGGAGGGTGGAAAGGAGACACACGCACCGCTGTATCGGAAATGACAAATTTGAAAGCACAGTTGGGCGCTGCGGTTATCATTGAGCCCACTTGGCTCGAAAAAGAAATTGTTTATTATCTTGATGACAACCATCGCATATTCCAAACACAAGGAATACCCACTGAAGATCCCGCATTCACCACCTATCTGCTGAACAACGACTTCTATTTTTCCTTTAACTTCGACAATGAATCCCTTTGGCAACATTCTCATATTATTATTATTTGTTATAATTGGTATGACATATCCTCTTTAGAGGAACAGCTAAAAGAAAAAGGATATCAAATAAGCAAATGTGAAATTTTTCAACAGCTAAGGTTTTCGCTGTTTCAGAAGGAGAAAATCAGCCATTAATCATATTGATAATTAACATATTAACTGATTTGATAATTTGCAAATTTCTTTTTTTACTAATTATAATAAAACAAAAAAAAATCACAATATGTTGAATGAAAAGAAAAAAATGTATCTTTGCAGGCTTTTTGAAGTGAAATGTTTTGACGGGTTGGAAAGAGGGTTGATAAAGCGCGCAACTGCTTGATTTCACGGACTGTAACTGAATTTTGGAGATGATATGCGGGGCGGATTTCTTATGGTTTTAGATGAATAAATAGTTGCATTTTACTTCCAAAAGTGCGCTATTTTTTTTTGAAATAAACAATAATTAATCATTAACAATAAAATTGAAGGGATGAAAAAGATTAAAATTACCCAAGTTAGAAGTGCGGTTGACAGACCCATTCGTCAGAAAAGATCTTTAGTGGCATTAGGCTTACGCAAAATGCATCAGACTGTTGAACACGAGGCTACTCCCCAAATTCTGGGCATCGTTGACTCTGTGAAGCATCTGGTATCAGTAGAAGAATTATAATGAGATTAAATAACCGAATGAAATTTTAAAACACAATGAATTTACACAATTTAAAACCAGCAGACAACTCAACGCATAGTGAAAGAAGAATTGGCAGAGGCCAGGGTTCCGGCAAGGGTGGCACTTCCACACGTGGTAACAAGGGTGCCAAGTCACGTTCCGGTTACAGCCGTAAGATCGGTTTTGAGGGCGGCCAGATGCCTATCTACAGAATATTACCCAAGAGAGGTTTTAAGAATATCAATCGTGTTGAATACAATGCCATCAATGTGAGCACATTGCAGAAGCTTGCAGAGAAGAACATCACCGACATCAACCGCGAGGTTCTCATGGCTAACGGTCTTGCCAAGAAGAAAGATCTCATCGCCATCCTCGCCAAGGGTGAGCTCACCGCAAAAGTGAATGTTACAGCCGACAAATTTTCCGCCAAGGCTAAAGAAATCATCGAAAACGCCGGTGGCACTGTGACGCTCGTTAACGCTCCCGCACAGGCAGAGTAATTTCCACTTAAAAGAATTGTCAGATGAAAAAATTTATTGAAACAATACAAAACATTTTCAGGATTGAAGATCTGAGAAAGCGTATCCTTTACACGCTCTTCATCATCCTGATTTACCGTTTTGGTGCGCATGTGGTGCTCCCCGGTATCAACCCCGGAGGTCTCTCCGCTTTCACCAGCGCAGCCCAAAAGGGTCTTCTCGGCATGCTTGACCTCTTCTCCGGTGGTGCATTCTCCAACGCCTCCATCTTCGCGTTGGGTATCATGCCCTACATCTCCGCATCCATCGTGGTCCAATTGATGACTCTGGCCGTGCCTTACTTCCAGCGTCTCCAAAAGGAAGGCGAAAGCGGACGTAAGAAAATCAACCAGATTACCCGCTACCTCACGGTGATCGTGCTGGCTATCCAGGCACCTGCCTATATCGCCAACCTCGTGAACCAGTTCCCGACGGCCATCGCGCCCTCCATGATTGAACACCATATCCTCGGGTTCACCGCATTCGGCTTCTGCGCCTTCATCCTGCTCATCGCTGCCACCCTGTTTATCATGTGGCTCGGCGAGCGTATCACAGACAACGGTATCGGAAACGGTATCTCCATGATCATCATGATTGGTATTATCGCCCGTTTCCCCTATGCTCTCCGCGCAGAATTCATCGCTCGTATTAGTGAGATGAACGGTGGTCCTATCGTTTTCATCATTGAGCTTGTCCTTATGATGGTCATCATCGGCCTCTGTATCCTCCTCGTGCAAGGCACGCGCCGTATCCCGGTGCAATACGCCAAGCGCGTTGTGGGCAACAAACAATACGGTGGCGTGCGTAACTACCTTCCTCTGAAGGTCAACGCTGCCGGCGTTATGCCTATCATTTTCGCACAGGCTATCATGTTTATCCCCTTGACTTTCGTACAGATCACTGAGGAAAGTACCACGGGATTCTGGAGCAGCTTTATCGATTATAACCGTTTGGGCTACAATGTAGTGTTCTTTATCCTCATTGTCCTCTTCACCTATTTCTATACGGCTATCACCATTAATCCGCAACAAATAGCCGAGGACCTGAAGAAGAACAACGGCTTTATCCCTGGTGTGAAGCCCGGCAAGCAGACCGCGGAGTTCATTGACAAGATCATGTCCCGCATCACGCTGCCCGGTTCCATCTTCTTGGGCATCGTGGCTATCCTGCCCGCTGTCGTGCGCCTGTTCGGCGTGAACCAACAGTTCGCACAGTTCTTCGGCGGCACCTCCCTCCTCATTATGGTGGGTGTGGTGTTGGATACCCTCCAACAGATTGAAAGCCACCTGTTGATGAGACACTATGATGGTTTGACCAAATCAGGTAGAATTAAAGGCCGTATGGGCGGCGTTTACGGAGGATAAAAAATCGTGACCGTGTTCAGAAGAGTGAAATATAAAACCGAATCCGACTTTGAGAAGCTGAGAAAGAGCGCTCAGGTCGTGGCTGTCACCCTGGCGGAAGTGGCTAAGTACATCAAGCCCGGCGTGCCTCTTACCTATCTCGACCAGATAGGGGAGGAGTGCATCCGCGACCATAAGGCTATCCCCTCTTTCAAGGGTTATGACGGCTTTCCCGCCGCGCTTTGCCTCTCTGTCAATGACGTGGTGGTGCACGGCATTCCGAAGGCGGGTGACTATCTCCAGGACGGAGACATCATCTCGGTGGATTGTGGCGCTATTCTGAACGGTTTTCACGGTGATTTCGCCTACACCTTCGCTGTCGGCGAGGTGTCCGAGGAAGTCAGACTCCTTATGGACCGCACCAAAGAGTCTCTGATGGAAGCCATAGATGTGGCAGTAGCCGGTAACACTGTCGGTGACATCGGCCACACAGTGGAGAGCTATGTCGGGCAATTCAACTACGGAGTTGTGCGCGAGCTCTGCGGCCATGGTATCGGAAAGGATATGCATGAGCGCCCCGACATCCCTAATTTCGGACGACCGGGCGCCGGCGACCGCCTTCATGAAGGCATGTGCATCTGCATTGAACCGATGATTACCATGGGCTCCCGTAAGATCTACATGGAGAATGACGGCTGGACTATTCGTACGCAGGACCACAAGCCTGCCGCACACTATGAGCACCAGCTCGTCATTACCGACAAGGGAACGGAAGTGATCTCTTCCTATAAACTTTTGGCTGAGGTCATTGGAACAGAAGAAAGATATTAAAACGACACATATATGGCAAAACAATCATCATTCGACTTAGACGGCATCGTGACGGAAGCTTTGGGCAATGGCATGTATCGCGTACAATTGGAAAGCGGTCACGTCATCATTGCCCATCTCTCCGGCAAGATGAGGCTCCATTACATCAAAATACTCCCCGGCGACAAGGTTCAGGTGGCCATGTCACCCTACGATCTGACCAAGGGACGCATCACATTCAGGTATAAGGCGTAGGACGATCAGCGATATGCGAATAAGGAAATTCAATAATAAAAAAATAATAGAAAAATGAAAGTAAGAACATCAGTTAAGAAAAGATCAGAAGACTGTATCGTGGTAAGACGCCACGGAGTGGTTTATGTGATTAACAAGAAGAATCCTAAATTCAAACAACGTCAAGGTTAGGATATCGGATAAGGATAAAATAATTATTAACTAAATAAAATCATAAAGTAATATGGCAAGAATTGCAGGTATTGATTTACCGAAGAACAAACATGGCGAAATCGGCTTGACATACATCTACGGGATCGGCAGAAGCACGGCCCAAAAGATTCTGACCAAAGCCGGTATCAGCTGGGACAAGAAGGTAAATGAATGGAACGACGATGAGTTGGCAGTAATCCGTGGATTGGTTAATGAACTGAAGGTCGAGGGACCGCTGAGATCTGAGGAACAAATGAACATCAAGCGATTGATGGATATTGGCTGTTACAGAGGTATTCGTCACCGTCTTGGTTTACCCGTACGTGGTCAGAGCACGAAGAACAACGCCCGTACACGTAAGGGCCGTAAGAAAACAGTTGCTAACAAGAAGAAAGCGACCAAGTAATTATTAATCATCATCACGGTTAGAGAAAACATAGAGTTATGGCAAAAAATACAAAATCATCCAAGAAGAAAGTTGTCAGAATTGATGCCTCCGGAAAGGCGTTCATTTATGCTTCTTTTAATAATGTTATCGTTTCCCTCACCAACAATGACGGTCAGGTGATATCCTGGTCCTCAGCCGGTAAGATGGGTTACAGAGGTTCTAAAAAGAATACTCCCTACGCCGCTCAGATGGTGGCGCAGGATTGTGCTAAAGTTGCCTACGACCTCGGTCTGCGCAAAGTGAAAGTTTATGTGAAGGGACCCGGCCAAGGACGTGAGTCTGCCATCCGTTCCATCAACACCACCGGTATCATGGTGGAAGAGATCACAGACGTCACTCCGCTGCCGCACAACGGTTGCCGTCCTCCTAAACACAGAAGAGTATAATTTTATATATCGTTTAATTTTAAATAGTTAGAAAAAATGGCAAGATATACAGGACCTAAAACCAGAATCGCAAGAAAATTCAACGAGCCCATCTTTGGTCCCGACAAGAATTTCGAGAGAAGAAACTATGCCCCTGGCCAGCATGGTCAGTCAAGAAGACGCTCCAAACTTTCCGAGTACGGCATGCAGCTTAAGGAGAAGCAGAAAGCTAAATACACGTACGGTCTTCTGGAACGTCAGTTCCGCAAATTGTTCCAACTGGCAGCCCGTAAGAAAGGTGTCACGGGTCAGAACTTGATGCAACTCATCGAGTCTCGTCTCGACAATGTTGTGTTCCGCTTGGGTATTGCCCCGTCACGTGCTGCTGCCCGTCAGCTGGTCAGCCATCGTCACATTTCCGTCAACGGCGTTATCTGCAACATTCCTTCCAGACTGCTTGTCCCCGGTGATACAGTGGAAGTGCGCGAGCGCTCCAAGGCTCTTGAGATTGTGACGAACTCCCTGAGTGGCAAGTCCATGAATTCTCCTTGGCTGGAGTGGGACGGCGGTCTTATGGTGGGCAAATTCATGAATTATCCTCAGAGAGAGGAAATTCCTGAGACCATCAACGAGCAGGCCATCGTCGAGTTGTACTCCAAGTAAGAGTTGAGAGTGTAGAGTAGAGAGTTGAGAGTTTTCTTTACCTACTTTACCGCATTCACCTCTTTCACCGATACAAATTTAGATCACAATAAAAATCAAATACAATGGCAATATTAACATTTCAAAAACCCGATAAGGTCATCATGAATGAGGCCGACGAATTTCATGGAGTATTTGAATTTCGTCCCTTGCAGCAAGGCTACGGCGTAACCATCGGCAATGCGCTGCGTCGCGTCCTGCTCTCCTCATTGGAAGGCTTCGCAATCACATCATTGAAAATCGAAGGTGTGGCTCAGGAGTTCTCCTCCATTCCCGGAGTCATGGAAGATGTGACCGACATCGTCCTCAATCTGAAACAGGTTCGTTTCAAGAACAAGATTGAGAACAATTTCAACGAGAAGGCCACCATTATCATCTCCGACCAGGAGACGTTCACTGCCGGTGACATGAACCGCTTCCTCAATTTCTTCCAGGTGCTGAACCCCGAGCAGCTGATCTGCCGTATGGAGCCGTCCGTGCGCCTCGTGATGGAGATCACCATTGACAAGGGCCGCGGTTATGTTCCCGTTGAGGACAACCGTTCCTTGCATGAGGGTATAGACGTTATTGCTATTGATTCCATTCATACTCCGATCAAGAATGTCAAATACTCCATCGAGCCCTATCGTGTGGAGCAGAAGACCGACTTTGAGAAGCTGGTGATGGAAATCGATACCGATGGCTCTATTCATCCGAAGAACGCGCTGAAAGAGGCTGCCAAGATTCTGATTCAGCACTTCGCGCTCTTCTCCGATGACAAGATCACGCTGGATACGCCGGAGCAACCGGCTACCAATGAGGAACTTGACGAGAACGCCATGCTGATTCGTCAGGTGCTCAAGTCCAAGCTCATCGACATGGACCTCTCTGTGCGGGCACTCAACTGCCTTAAGTCCGCAGAACTGGAGACGCTCGGTGACCTCGTGGCCATCCACAAGGCTGACCTTCTCAAATTCCGCAACTTCGGCAAGAAGTCCCTCGCAGAGTTGGAAGACCTGGTGAAGTCAAAAGGTCTGGAGTTTGGAATGAACATTTCGAAATATAAATTAGATAAGGAATAAGACAATGAGACACGCGAAAAGAATCAATCATTTAGGAAGAACGGATGCCCATAGAAAGGCGCTCATGTCCAATATGGCTACATCCCTGATTATGCACAAGCGCATTTCCACCACGCTGGCAAAGGCCAAGGAGCTGAGAAAGTTCGTTGAGCCGCTGGTAACCCGCAGCAAACACGACACCACCCACTCCAGACGTATGGTGTTCTCCGAGCTTCAGAACAAGTATGCCGTCACGGAACTGTTCCGTGAGATCTCCCAGAAGATATCCGACCGTCCCGGTGGCTACACCCGCATCCTGAAGACCGGTTTCCGCAAGGGCGACAATGCCGAGATGTGCATCATCGAATTTGTGGATTACAACGAGACCTACACCAGCGAAGGCGCTAAGAAGAAAACCACCCGTACCCGCCGTGGTAGTGGCAAGAAGGCCGCCAAAGCGGAAGAAACTCCTGTTGCTGAGGCAGTTGTTGAAGAAACCCCTGCTGCTGAAGCTCCTGCTGCTGAGTAATTTGAGAAACTCATATTTGCGATATTTGAAGACCGCCGGACCGGCGGTCTTTTTTTTGCTGTTTAAACCGCATCATTATTGAATTTTCCGTACTTTTGTGCCTTTTATAACTTTCGGGTAATTGTTACCCCTGCTATACTATTGTCGTTAGTTGACGTATGAGAAGACAGTTTGTGATATTCCTGCTCCTGATTTGGGCTTGCACCGTAGAATCCGTGTTGGCGCAGTCGTCATATAACGTGCCTGAATCAGGAAGCCAGACAGTCACCACTTGCGATGCCTGGATATACGACAATGGCGGGGAGAATGGGGATTACTCCAACTACAATGAGGGCTATCTTGTGATATACCCCGGATCTGGAGGCGGACTGGTCTCTGTTACTTCGGGAACATATAGCATTGAAACCAGTTATGATTATGTTGAAATTTACAGTGGGGTAGGAACCAACGGATTGCTGTTGGAAACGTTGACTGGACAGAATGGCGTCCTTGGTCACGCTGTGACTTCCAGAGATGCTTCAGGAGCTCTTACCATACGATTCCATTCGGATGGCTCTATCGTTAAATCCGGTTTCGCTTTACAAGTACAATGTATTAATCCTGCAGTTATGTCATCTGCAACGCTTTCCGGTTGCTCGTTCTACTGGACGGATCCGGGCGGAACAGGTAATTATGCGAATAACGAGAATGTAATACAGACTATATGCTCGGATAACGGTGAATTTTTGACTGTTGACTTTACGCAGTTCTCCCTTTCAAACGGCGACTATTTGTATGTTTATGACGGGAATTCCATTTCAGCTACGCTGATAGGCACCTATACAGGCACAACGCTGCCGGGTCTGATTGTCTCTTCCGGTAGCTGCCTCACATTCCGATTCACTAGCAACAATACTGGCGTGAGTAGCGGATGGACAGCCATTGTCTTGTGCTCGTCTTGCTCTTCGGGTGGCAATCCGGCCAGTACGAATCCGGGTTCCCCTTGCGCTTTTGACAATATTCACCCGTTTTGTACAGATCAGGGGCAATATGTCTATAACTCGGGCTCGACAGGCTCCGCTTCCGATTTCTTTGGCACAGGATCAGTGGGCTGCCTCTCTTCAACACCAGCTCCTGCGTGGTATTATATGCGTATTGAACAACCTGGCGATATAACCATTCATATAACACAACAAAGCACATATGGCGGGGGACTTGATGTTGACTTCGCCTGCTGGGGCCCCTTTTCGGCAACATCCACCAATAATTTTGTTGATAACCTATGTTGCGGTCTTTATCAACTGAACATTGAATATCATGGTAGCAATACATACGTAAGCGGTTATCCTTTTGGTAATCTGGTGGATTGTAGCTTTGACACGGCAAGCACCGAAGATTGCCATATTCATAATGCGCAGACAGGACAGTTTTACCTCTTGCTGATTACAAATTACAGCCAGTCTCCAGGTGTGATTTATTTCAACTCCACCGCCGGATCCACGGCTACCACTGACTGCAGCATCATGGCGGAGGTGAGCAATGACGGACCCTATTGCGTGGGTGACACCATCCACTTGTATTGCAACAATCCTCAGTCAGGAGCTACTTACCAATGGACCGGCCCCAATGGCTGGTCTTCCACGCAGGCCGACCCGGTTATCTATCCCGCGACCGCTGCCATGAATGGCTATACATACAGCTTGGTAAAGACGATGAACGGGACCAGCTCCTCCCCGGCCAGCACTACTCTCGAGGTGATAGAAGTGAACACTTCTGTCACCGTGAATCCATCCAATGCAACCATTTGTCGTGGTAGTTCGGCGACGCTGACTGCCAGTAACGTGAATGGATATCAGAACACCTATTCCTGGTCGCCTGGCGGACAAAGCAACCGCACCATAACGGTTGCCCCCAATACCACCACGACATATACCGTGACGCAGACCGTGAACGGATGTGAAGGCACTGCCAGTGTGACTGTCACCGTACATCAGCCGCAACACCAATCCTATACGGTAAACCAGTGTGCTTCATCCTATCGATGGTCTGTCAATAACCAAACATATACCCATAGCGGTACATTCACCTATGCACATACGGATGCATACGGGTGTACGCAAGTGGATACATTGCACCTCACGCTGGGGAATACGCAAGAGCGCCACATATACGCCTCAGTCTGTCTGGGAACCCCCTATAACCAAAATGGTTTTAATATCACGTCGGCGGAGACCGGTGTGGCTGGTGTTATTGAAAGAACCCACTCTGGCACAGGTGCCAATGGCTGTGACTCCACCACGGTGCTTCATCTGACCGTGAACGATACGGTAGTGCGCCATATATACGCCTCAGTCTGTCTGGGAACCCCCTATAACCAGAACGGGTTTAATATCACGTCGGCGGAGACCGGTGTGGCTGGTGTTATTGAAAGAACCCGTCCTGGCACAGGTGCCAATGGCTGTGACTCCACCACGGTGCTTCATCTGACCGTGAACGATACGGTGATGCGCCATATATACGCCTCAGTCTGTCTGGGAACCCCTTATAACCAAGACGGGTTTAATATCACGTCAGTTGAAACCGGAGTGCCAGGTGTTATCGAAAGAACAAACTCTGCCACAGGTGCCAATGGTTGTGACTCCACAGTAGTGCTGCACTTGACGGTATATCCTTCCATGCATACCGATACTAATGTGGTGGCATACGACCAGTTTGTCTGGAATGGCAGCGTCTATGAAGAGGGCGGTGTCTATACTTATGCCCATTTTGATGTAAACGGTTGTGAACAGGTGGATACCCTGCATCTGACTCTGTATTACTCGTCGCATACGCATCTTTTTGATACGGCATGCCTGTCATATTTTTGGTATGGGAGGACTTATTCCGCCAGCGGAGAGTATGACTATCTTCTTCAAGATATACATGGGGCTGATAGTCTCCTTACTCTTCATCTGACGATTCTTGACAATGATACTACGGAATTCGACAAGCAAGTCTGCTTCTTCTATAGTTGGGAGGGAAGCACTTATTATGAAGAGGGCGACTACACCAAGACGCTAACCAACTCCCGTGGATGTGATTCGATTGTGACCTTGCATCTTTCCATTCAGGATACGATTTACACGGACTTCGATATGGAGGCCTGTAACTTCTTTATGTGGAATAATGTGAAGCTGACAACCTCAGGTTTATATGATCATGTCTATAATGTGGCGGAAGGATGCGACTCCATGGTGACACTGAATCTGACGATTTATTATGACACAACCGTTGTGGTATATCAGACTGCTTGTGAATCCTACACCTGGAATGATTCTGTCTATACCCAATCGGGAAGTTATGAGCGTCATTTCAGTACAGTTCACGGATGTGACTCTGCCGTGACCTTGGTGCTCACAATCAACCATCATACTTCCAGCAGTCTTGATTCTACGATATGTGACACAGATTTTCCATTTGAATGGAACGGAGTTCTTTTTACCGCACAGGGAGTACAGCATACGACGTTGGTTAATGCTGCCGGGTGCGACAGTTTGATTACCATGAAATTGTCGGTGAATCCCACAACATTTGCAGTCTTGTCAGACACTATTATAGAAAACGATTTGCCGTATGATACATTGGGGATGCACTTTACAGATGCAGGTGTGCTCTCTGACACCATTGTGAATGTGAAAGGATGTGACAGTATCGTAACGATGCATTTGACAGTTTTGCCGAATGTGCAGATTGACGTGGATAGTACAGTGTGCGAAAACCAGCTTCCTGTGCGATGGAATGAGGTGGTCTTCACCCAAGCGGGGGTCCAGAGCACAACAATGACAGCCTCCAACAGGGTGGACAGTGTGGTGGTTATGCATCTTATTGTGAATCCGAACACCTATTCGGAAGTATATGACACCGTGATTCAGAATAACCTGCCCCATACATTTTTAGGGAGAACTTTCAGTGATTCAGTCAGCGATGTCCGGATAGTCATCCCTAATGCTCAAGGATGTGACAGTGTCATCACGTACTCCTTGTTTGTATGGCGAAACGTTGAAGCGACTGCGGACACGCTGGTGTGTGAGGCTGATCTGCCGCTTGTCTGGAATGGTGTGGTGTTCGTGGAAGAGGGTGACAGTTCGGTGACTCTTACGGGGGCGCACGGTGTTGACAGTCTTCTGATGATGCGGGTGAGGGTGTCTCCCTCCGGATACGCCGAACTTCACGAAGAGGTGTGTATGAATGATTTTCCGTACCGTTATGTCAATGGAGAAATTGATACCACCATCGTTTCTGTAAGTGCTCCGCTTTCCACATTCCGATTCCAGCTGCGGACACTTGCCGGGTGTGATTCTATCGTGACCCTTGACCTGGATGTGACAGACACCGTGCTGAATATTGTCTCAACGGACGATTTCTGTACGAATATGCATACCACGCTGACGGTTGTGTCCGATTTGACAGACTATGTTTGGAGCACCGGGGAGACGACAGCTTCCATTGAAGTCTATGAGCCTGGTTATTATTGGGTGACGGCCAGCCAGGGTGATTGCGAAGGCAGGGCGTTTTTGAGAGTGGATGCCTGTAAGGTGGAAGTCAGATTGCCAAACGCCATCACACCGGGTAAAATGGATGGGCTGAACGACTGTTTCCGATTGCCGGAGGCCTGTTTGGAGCATATTGAAACATTTGAAATAACGGTGTTTAACCGCTGGGGTGAAGTCGTGTTCCATTCCAAGGACAAGAATTTCAAGTGGTATGGGGATTATAAGGGTGAAGTCTATCGAGAGGATGTATATAGTTACACGATTAAATACATAGACACGGATGGCATTATGTTCAGAATGAAGGGTGCTATTACGGTATTGTAACGAAGGACATTGATGGTTGATAATCGAAATGATTCTTTACATTTTTGATTAGAATAAAAATTAACAATTATAAAATCACAATTTGATTTTTTGTAACTTTGCAGATTTGAATTTTTAACGAAATTTTTAAATACGCTCTCTGTTTGAATCTGCTGATCTAATGTATAAACTGCTGTCGAAGGTGTTGTTTTTGTTGGTGTTGATGACATTTTTTTGTCATTGTCCGATAGTTGCACAAAGCACCTATACAATGTCTGCAGGAACGCATACGCTTACTACATGCAGTGCTGTTATATATGATAATGGCGGACC
>CAJODA010000015.1 GCA_905233745.1 uncultured Bacteroidales bacterium | reverse complement strand
GAGACACGTCACTATCCATTGGTGGTACAATATTAAATTATATCTTTGCGTTTTCAACACGTTTTTAACTTTTACAAGCAATGAAAAAACACCTTCTTTGCCTTATAGTCCTACCTCTGTTTTTTATAACGAACGTTTCCGCACAGCAATCGCCTAAAGACATCAAAGTCTTGCTGGACAAATACGAGCTTAATCTGATGCGTGACGACAACGGATTTGACTCCGTATATCTGGCCATCACAACACAAATTGCCCAACAAGAGAACAATCCGGCGAACCTGGCGGTTTGGCACAGTTGCATGGCCCAACTGCTGGAAAACTACTATCATAGCAACCGCTACCGCATCCTGGAACGCACGCCGGTGGAGGGTGCCGTGCCCGCCGACCCCAATGTATGGGACATCCAGACGCTCGTAAAGCAGATTGTGTTCCACTATCAGCAGTCGCTGCGCGACGAGGATTACCTGATGCGCATCCCCATCCGGAACTGGGCGCCAGTGCTCGATTCCGTGACTTCTGAGGCATACCGCCCAACGCTGTACGACTTCCTGGCCTTCCGCGCGTTGGATTTTCTGAGCCGCCGCATCAGCGAGATGCCCATTCCAGCAACGCCCTTCGATGTAAACAACGGCAAATATTGGTCTGACAATGAGATATTTACCAATATCATCATCAGTTCTCCTGACGAATATTCGTTCTCCTATCTCTCCTTGAAGATAATGCAAGAGCTCACGCGGCTGCACCTGCGCGACGAGGACCCGCACGCCCTGCTCGATGTCACCCTGCGCCGCTACGAGTATCTTTCCGCCAACAGTACCCTGGACAACGCCTCGGAAACCTATTTCAAAGAGCTGTTGAAACTGGAAGAGCGCTACCGCAACCTGCCCGGTCACGAGATGGTGGCGTACCAATTGGGCAACTATTACCAAAACCGCGGCAACTCTTACGACAAGAACGAGCACCCCGAATATGCCAACGACTATGTCACGGCCATCGAATGGTTCCAAAATGCCATCCAAGATGATCCAAAATCCCTTGAAGGGCGTAATGCCTCTGTAAGGATATCGGAAATCCGGAAATCCATCATCCGCTTCAGCGTAAAGGAAACGATGCCCGTTGGAGAACCCAACCTCATCAATTTCATCTACAAAAACAGCCAGAAGCTATATTTCCGCATCATTCCCGTTACCAAATCCGAGCACAGCCAAATAATGAAAAGTCGCAATATCTATGCGGAACTGATATCCAAGAAATCGGTTTATGAGACGAACATTCCTGTGCCCGAAGAAAAGGACTATCGTCAGAAAAGCGGCCATTTTCTAATGCCATCGTTAAAACAAGGCACATACATTCTGCTGGCTTCCAACGCCCCCTTCAGCGCCAACAGCAAAGGGGATTTCACCTACGAGAAAGTCACCATTTCCAATTTGGCGACCGACTGGCGCAACAACGGACTGCATTACGAGTTTTTCGTCACCGACCGAGTGACAGGCAATCCCATAGACGGAGCTACCATCACGCTGAGCACCTACTCCGACTACAATTTCAAGAACCAGCTGTGCCAGCACAAGCTTACCACTAACAAAAACGGGCGGTGCGAATATACTTTTACAGGGAAGGAAATTGGTCGCTTACGCGTTATAGTCAGCAAGAACGGTGAGGGAATAACTCTGCTTGAAAATCAATGGATATCCAACGATAACACACTGAGTCGCGAGGAGTATCAGACATACCTTTTCACCGACCGATCCATATACAGACCCGGACAGACCGTATATTATAAAGGCATTGTTGTAAAAAATTCCGTAACAGGATATTACAATACCACCACCCAAGGAGTGGCCGCCAACGAAAGCGAACTCGTGATTTTGAAAGACGCCAACTGGCAGGATATTGAAAAGGTCTTTGTAACCACCAACGAATACGGTTCCTTCTCGGGCAGTTTCACGCTACCCACATCGGGACTGAATGGTACTTTCCGTATCCAGTGCAACCACGGATCGGCCTCCATTCAGGTGGAAGAGTACAAACGGCCCACCTTTGAAGTGGAAATGGCGCAACCCAAGGAGCAATTCCGCACAGACCAGGAAGTGGAGGTAAGCGGCACCGTAAAGGCATACGCCGGCTACGCCATTGGCGGGGCCACGGTCAAGTACCACGTGGAACGCACGGCCAGTTTCCCGTGGTGGCGCTGCTGGTGGTGGTACCCGAGCAGTCCCACACAAGAGATCGCCTCCGGCGAGGTGACGACCGACGAGAACGGCAACTTCCGTATCCAATTCACCGCACTGCCCGACTTGGAGGCGCAACGCCACAACCCACTCTATCGCTTCAAGGTTACCGTGGATGTGACCGACATCACGGGCGAGACGCACTCCGCCAACGCCACCGTCCTGGTGAGCAACACCAGCCTGATCATTGAAAGCGACCTGCCCGAACAATTGGAAATGAGCGAGAAGAACGCTTTTCCCGTGAAAGTCACCAACTTGGCGGGTGAACCACAGAAAGCAACACTGCACTATGAAATCGGCCTGCTGCAGACTCCTGCGGAATACCTCAACGAATGCCCAAGCCACGATTATTTCCTCTCCGATCAGGAAGCGATGCTGAAGGCCCTGCCCTATCTCGACCTCGAGAACAAACGGCGCGTAGAGGATTGGGAGGGAGACCTTGTCTGCAGCGGCGACTTTGAAGCCGACGGCAAAGCGCTCTTCTCCATCCCGAATCTGGAGAATCTGGCCGAAGGCACCTACATAATCACTTTCACCACCCGCGACCGCGACCGCAACGAGATTGTAAAAGATTCTTATATAACTATTTACAATAAAAACAGCAAGAAATCCGTACGATACGAACCGCTTTGGATTCATCAGGAGAAAACGGATGTGAATGAGGTTGGCCAGACCATCCACATCACAGTGGAGAGTTATCTGAAGAATGCCCGCGTGCTCTGCGAGATCACCTCTAACGACCGTCTTGTCGAGTCCAAGTGGGTGACCCTCAACCGTGGCAAGGCCAATTTCAGCTACACGCTCACAGAGAAAGACCTCGGCACCGTGTCATTCCACGCCTTTACGGTACAAAACAACCACCGATATGAGCAGTCGCTGAGCATAAATGTTCCTTATTCCCATCAGAAAATAGATTTTGACTTCCTTACCTTCCGCGACAAGACGGAACCGGGAAGTGCCGAGCAGTATCAGATACGATTGAAAGACAAGGATGGCGACAAGGTGGCCGCCGAGTTGCTCTGCTCCATGTACGATGCCTCCCTGGATGCGCTGGCCGCACCGAATTCCTTCACCCGTACCATATTCCATCATCTTCGCCCCTCTTTCAGAACCTCACTAACCGGTGCCATTAAAAACGGTTTTTCCACAACCTACAGCGAATCCTTAGCCAACACGCATCCCAAGGAGATAAAAGTGCGGAACTATCCCCACCTGCGTTTCCTGATGTACCATTATTATGGATTCGGGAACAGAGCGGGCAAACTATACAAAACCGCAGGCGCACCTTATCAAGAAGAGGTGGTTTTAAATATGGTGGAAGACAATATCAGAGTAAGTTCATCCTTTGACTTTGAAACGGGTGTGATGGAAGAAGCTGATGCTCTTGACGAAGTCGAAGTAATGGAAGTCTCCTCCACGAGCGCAACGAAGGAAGAATCCAAACCGGAAAGCGTCCGCACCAACTTCGCCGAGACCGCCTTTTTCTTCCCCGACTTGCGCACCGACAAGGAGGGTAATGTGCTGATAACCTTCACAATGCCCGAGTCGCTGACCAAATGGAAACTGTTGGGATTTGCGCACAATACGGATTTGATGTCCGGCTATTTCGAGAATTATGTGCAGACCAGCAAGAAGCTGATGGTGGTGCCCAACATGCCACGTTTCATGCGCGAGGGCGACACGCTGATCCTCTCGGCCAAGGTGGTCAACATGGACAGCGTCACCCAATGCGGCAATGTCACACTGTCGTTCCGCAACCCGTTCAACAATGCCGATTTGCACATTGTGGATAGTGCAGATACCCAACCGTTTGAGGTGAAACCCGGCGCATCGCAGGAGGTGTGTTTCAGGGTATGCGTACCACAGAACCTCGGGGCCATCACCTGCCGCATCGAGGCCCGCAATTTGGAAACGCCCGTCTTCATCGATGGCGAAGAGCACACCCTGCCCATCCTCACCAACCGCATCCTGATTACGGAGAGCTTGCCGCTGCACATCTCCGGCAAGGGCAGCAAGACCTTCACCTTCGACCGGTTGAAGAAGAGTTTCGCTGCAGGCGCCTCCACCACGCTCACCACGCAGTCGCTGACCTTGGAATTCACGCCGAATCCCATCTGGTACGCCATCCAGGCCATGCCCTACCTGATGGAATATCCCTACGAGTGCAACGAGCAGATTTTCAGTCGCTACTATGCCAACACACTGGCAACCAACATTGTAAACAGCCATCCGCGAGTCAAAGAGGTTTTCAACGAATGGCTCAACTCCACACCTGATGCCTTCTGCTCGCAGCTGGAGAAGAATCCCGAACTCAAGTCCGTGCTCCTGGAAGAAACTCCATGGGTGCTGGATGCACAGAACGAAGCCACGCGCAAACAGAATGTGGCGTTGCTTTTTGACCTGCAACGCATGGCCAAGGAAGGCAAAGAGGCCTGCAAGAAGTTGGAAGACCGACAGAACAGTGATGGCGGCTGGTCGTGGTTCTCCGGCGGCGAAAGCAGTTCCTACATCACCGAGCATATCGTGGCTGGAATCGGACATCTTCATGTGCTTGGAGTCAAGACGGATTTGAAAACCAACACACTCAAAAAGGCTGTCAGCTTCATGGATCAGGAAATGAACGAATATTACCAGAAATGGCAGAAGGGGCAGAAGAGTTGCGGTTGGGGCAACATCCATTATTTGTACGCCCGCAGTTTCTTCCTCGACCAGAAAGTTAGCACCTCCCACCAAGAAGCGTACAATTACAACTATCAGAACATCAAGAAAGACTGGAAAACACAGTCCATTTACATGCAAGGCATGATTGCGCTCATCTGCCACCGCAACGGCGACACGCAACTGGCCAAGCAGATTGTGGCGAACATCAAATCCATGGCGCAATATTCGGAGGAGATGGGCATGTTCTGGAAGAAATCGGGTTACGGCTGGTTCTGGTACGAGGCGCCCATTGAGCGGCAAGCACTTCTTATCGAGGCTTTCAATACCATCACGCACGATGCGGAGTCCGTGGAGAAGATGCAATTGTGGCTGCTCAAGCAGAAGCAGACGCAAAGCTGGCCCACCACCAAATCCACCACGGAAGCCATCTATGCCCTGTTGCTGAACAACACGCAGTTGGAGAACGAAAACGGTGTCATCCTGACATTGGGCGACCACTGGACCTACACCGAGGGCGACGGTTCCATGCAGGCGGAGGCCGGGACCGGTTACATCAAGAAGAGTTGGAAGGGTGGCGATGTGACCGCGGACATGAGCACTTTGAAAATTGACAAGCAGACCTCCGGGCCCGCGTGGGGTGGGCTCTACTGGCAATATCTGGAGAATCTGGACAAGGTGGAGCACAGCCAGGACGGCAATTTCAGCATTCAGAAACAGTTGTACAAAGTGGAAATTGGCGAGCGCGGCGAGGTGCTTACCCGTATCACAGAGGAGTCACCGCTGAAAGTGGGCGACAAGGTGCGCGTGCGGGTGGAAATCCGCATCGACCGCGACATGGAGTATGTGCATCTGAAGGATATGCGGGCTTCCTGCTTCGAGCCGACCAACGTGTTGTCGGGCTACCGTCATCAGGACGGCTTGTGGTACTACGAATGCACGAAAGATGCCTCCACCAACTTCTTCATCGACTACCTGCCCAAGGGTACCTACGTGTTCGAATACACGCTGGTAGCCACCATGACAGGTGCTTACAGCAACGGCCTTACCACCATCCAGTGCATGTACGCGCCGGAGTTCACCTCGCACAGCGAGGGAATAAGGGTGAATGTGAAATGATAATCATCCCATAGAGAAGACAGTATGAAAAATTGTGTTGTTCCAGGTTTTAGTTTCCACTCATTTCAAGCACCTTTCTGAAACTGGCTATTCCTTCTTCCATGTTTTCGATAATCTCGGCTGCAATCTCATCAGGCTCTGGCATTCGGGGATTTCCTTACCTTCGGCATCCTTCAGGTGCGGGAATTTCAGCCCCTTATTATAAGGCGGTTTTTTCATTTCGTCGGCCATTTTCAAGAAAAGCAGATAGGTAATCTGCTCCAGATAGTCGCCATAGCTCACGCCATCGTCGCGAAGAACGTTGGCCATATTCCAGATTTTCGATATGATGGTTGATTCAGTCATAAATTCCTATCTGTTTTTACAATCCATAATACAATTTGATGGCGACACCGACAAAAATTGCTATTGAAAAACTCAACAATGTGCCTATCAATACATATTCCGATTTTGCCTTGTCGCCTTCGGCAAAGCGTAAAAGTGATTTTGCGGCTATGATAAATCCAACAGCTTCATATTGTCCTAATAGCACAAACACAAACGAAAGAAGTCGTTCCACAACGCCTATCAGTTTTCCTGCATTGGGCAAATCTCCAGTATTATCCTCACTTCCTTTGTTCACCTTAATATTTGCAGCCTTGAAAATTTCTTTGATTATTATGTTGGATGGTTTTATGCAAACAAGCACTCCCAACAGCAATGCAATATACTTTTCGTCCAAACAGCACAAACATTCCGGCAAACTACCTTTCCAAAAGTAGCAAACAGCAACTATAACAACTATATGTATTATCTGGTCGATAAAGAAAATAAATTTACACTTGGAAGCATAGCTTTTCATGGCATCGACAAGCAAATGAGTGGTGGCAATAATCAACGCCACCCACCAAAAATTGAATGAAAATGACAAGAGCCATGCGCACACAAAGGTTATCAAAGCATGTATATACAGTTTCGGCGACTTAAAGCCATTTTTTGCCTTATCTGCACACGATTTGCCGGTCTGCAAATAGAAATCGCTGATAGTGTGTGCGAGTATCTGTAGTAATACAAAGCGTACCATATTTAGAATTCCATTTGTTCGTAATACTTCAGCAACTGCTCAACAGCATTCCAGCCGAATGTTGTAGAATGTTGATTTACAACCGATTGTTTTATACCTAATTGCTCAGATATTTCGTTTTCACTTTTGCCCAACAAACGATAATAAACTACCTCGCACTGCCGCTCCGTTGCTCGCTTAAATAGCACATCCAAGAAACCCAAATACGCATTTATCTGCTGCGTCAATTTTGAATCCGAGGAATCAAAAAACAAGGTGTTTTTTATCACTATTTTCGATTTGTTCGAAGTCCGCTGTCGCTCAATTGCCCTTCCTGAGGCATAGATGGCCTCGCCATCCAACATATTTGTCCTTTTATTGGCAATCCGCATTTCGCCTACACCAATAGCAATTCTAATACCATAGGTCTTGAACATATCCAAACGCTTCTTGTCCGTGTCATTTCCTACACATTCCGTGTCAATCTTGAACTTTTTTACCAATGTTTTTAAGAGCAGGGCAATCCGCAATGAGTCCTGTGGGTTGTCAATATAAATCTCCACGTTATCACCTTTGCTTAATCGTCCCCAAGAACCTTTGTACTCAATTCCTATTTGCTTGACAAAAGCCTTCATTTCGCTCTGCAATTGACTTAACGCGCATTGTGTCAACTCAGTAGAAGAGACTATGTCCGCTGAAATTGTAGCTTTATTCATACTTTTAATTTTTTGCAAAGATACTAAATTTTATAAGTCAAACAACCTATAAACACAATTTATCGGCTAAATAACCTATAAATACAATTTATCGGCCAATCAGCCTATAAATACGATGTATAAGACAAACGACTTATAAAATGCATTACAACAACTCTCCGCTAAACGCCTTTTTGAGTATGCTTTGCCGCAGTGCCTCGGTCTTTTGCAACGATTCGGTACTTTCACAAAGTTTCCGCAAAAACACAAAATATCGAAGAGGAGAATCTTTTGCGCTACGTTCAATAGGATGAATCGACGTATGACCAACCATTTTATCTGTTATAGTTATTTTTGTCAATAAATCCGTTAACATTATTTTGTATTTTTGCGCAGTCTTACTGGTATAATGAGACAAAAAAAGAAAAAGAATCAAAAATTTAAAATCAAACAGATGAAACACACCATTTTTTTTCTGGCCGGAACAGATCTCATTTAATTTTTGCTCAATATGAAAAAAATCTCCCTCACCGCACAAATCGGCATCGCCCTCGTGCTGGCTGTAATTGCCGGCATTCTGCTGCGCAACCAGGCCGACTTTGTCAACACCTACATCCAGCCCATCGGCATCATCTTCCTGAACCTGCTGAAGTTCATCGTAGTGCCACTGGTGCTTTTTTCCATCATGGCGGGCATCCTGTCAATGAACGATGTATCCAAGGTGGGCAAGCTGGGACTCCGTGCCTTGCTCTATTTCATGACGACAACCCTTTTTGCCGTGGCACTAGGTCTGGTGGTGCCCTCCCTGTTGAAGGGCATCCTCCCGCTCATCCACATCAACACGGAAGCGGCAGCGGAGGTTGTTGAAACGCCGCATTTGTCGGTGATGGACCAGATAGTCAACATGTTCCCGAACAACATCCTCGAACCCGTGAGCTCCATGGCAATGATGCAGATCATTGTGATTGCCCTCTTTTTCGGCATCGCGATGGTGCATGTGGGCGAGAAGGGTGAGCTGGCCCGCAAGGTGACGCTCAGCTTCAATGAAGTGGTAGGCAAAATCTTGGGATACATCATGGCGTTGGCGCCCATCGGCGTGTTCTGTATGCTCACGCCCGTGGTAGTGGAGAACGGTCCTGCGGTGCTCGGCTCCTACGCTGCGCTGTTGGCCTTGGCCTACTTCTGCTTCGCCATGCATGCGGGGGTGGTCTATGCCTCCGCAGTGGGATTATTGGGCAGGATTTCCCCGCTGAAGTTCTTCAAGGGGATGCAATCGGCCATGCTGTTCGCTTTTTCCAGCGACTCGTCGGTGGCCACGCTGCCTTATACAATGCAGTGTACAGAGAAGTTGGGCGTGAACAAGGACATCGGCCGGTTTGTGCTGTCGTTGGGCGCGACCATCAACATGGACGGTGTCGCCATCTACTTGGGAGTGGCCTCGGTGTTCATGGCGGCTTGCTGTGGTATAGACCTTACGATGAGCCAGTACATGGCCATAGCATTCGCTTCAACCGTAGCCTCCATCGGCACGCCGGGCATCCCGGGTGGCAGCTTGGCGTTGATGGCGATGGTGTTCGCCTCGGCAGGCATCCCCGTGGAGTGTGTGGCTGTGGCCGCCGGCATCGACCGTATCATCGACATGGGCCGCACGGTCATGTCCGTCACCGGCGACGCCTCCTGCGCCGTTGTGATGCAGCGGATTGTGGGGAAGAAGTTGTGAAAGTTACGGCAGATGCAGCATTTTTTTCAGTCAGGAATAATATTCTGACAAAAATGACGTGTTTATGATTAACAAATCAAGCCCCGTAGGGGCGTAAAGACCACAGGCAGGTGGTGCAGCGTAGGAACCCCTGCAAACAGGCAGGCTTCGTAATCTGGCTGGTACGGCTGGTGATTATCCGGAAACGGTATTACAAGATTGTGACGATAGTCGGCTAACATTATTTTGTATTTTTGCACAGTCAAGGTGACTGAGCGAAATATGAATGATATACACATCAAAATCATTAAACTGAAGTTATGAAACACACCATTTTTCTGCTGACCGTAACGATAGTTCTGGCCGCATCCTGCCGCAACGGCAATTCGCAAGCCCAAACGACAGACACCCCCCAAGAGCCCGTCATCACCATAACCACAAAGGATGGTGCCTCATTGCTCATGAAGGGCGACAAACCTATGGTTTTCGGCCTGGTGGACAAGGAGAACGAGATGTCCAAAGAGCTCTTCCTCGGCTCCTACAACGACAGTCTGCTTACCACGCTAATGCCCACAGGAGCATCACGCTCGGCAATCAACGCATACATGGTCGTCGATTCGTCAAATACGATACTCTTTGATGCCGGACTGGGCGCTGACAATGGCGGCCGTCTGCTGGAAAGCATGAAGGAAGCGAATTTTGATCCCTCAAAAGTCACTGCCGTATGTCTCACACATCTGCACTTCGACCATATCGGCGGTCTGCTGCTTAACGGAAGTGCGGCGTTCCCCAACGCCACCCTCTACCTCTCACAAGAGGAGTATGATGCTTGGAGTGACGGCGGTCCGTTAGCGAAAAACAACGGTATGTGGAAAAAGGTGATGAAGGCCTACAAGGGACATGTCAAGACCATCCACGACGGCGAAGAACTCTTCAATGGCATGGTCGTCGCCATGCTTGCGCCGGGCCACACCCCGGGCCATACCGTTTATGAAGTGGCCGGAATGTGCCTCATCGCCGGCGATCTGCTCCACGCCCAAGACCTCCAGCTGGACCACCCGCAGTTCTGTGCTCACTACGATGCTGACCCAGCACAGGCAACCGCCACACGCACACGCATTTTCAAGAATGTCCGCGACAACGGCCAATACTTTGCGGGAGCCCACTGCTACGAACATTTCATCAATCTCCGTGACCGTAGCAAGAAACAATAATACGTATTATTTATGGAAATCACCAACCTGTTAGATTATTCCAACCGTGCACAGCTTCGGCAGTGGCTCACCGAAAACCACCTGACTGCCAAGGAATGCTGGGTGACGACCAGTCGCAGCAAAACGCCGCGCGAGGATGCGCTGCCGTATGTCGATACGGTGGAAGAGGCCCTCTGCTTCGGGTGGATCGACAGTACCTGCAAACGGCTGCCCGACGGACGGCTGGCGCAACGCCTCTCGCCCCGCCGCAAAGGCAGTCACTGGACAGAACGGAACATCGACCGCTGCCACCGACTGATGTCAGCTGGACTCATGACGGAAGCTGGAATACAGGCATTGAGGGAAAACATTCAGAACCCCGCAAACGGCATGAAAAGGGGCGGTAACAGGAGGATG
This sequence comes from uncultured Bacteroidales bacterium, assembly GCA_905233745.1. Lineage (GTDB taxonomy): Bacteria > Bacteroidota > Bacteroidia > Bacteroidales > WCHB1-69 > F23-D06. Next base: position 26,253 of record CAJODA010000015.1, on the reverse strand, counting down.
AATCCCAGCAGAATCAGGCCGAGAATAAACGGCCACACGAACTTGAGCCATTTGGCGTAAGGTATGCGGGCCACACCAAGCACGCCAATCAGCACGCCGGAGGTAGGCGTAATCATATTGGTGAATCCGTCTCCGAATTGGAAGGCCAACACGGTGAGCTGACGCGACACGCCCATCAAGTCCGACCACTCGGCCATCATGGGGATGGTGAGCGCGGCCTTGGCCGAACCCGACGGGATAATCAGATTGAGCAGGTTCTGCACCACATACATCACACCCGTAGTGCCGATGCGTCCAGAATCGCCAAAGCCCTGCGAGATAGCGTATAGGATTGTGTCAATGATTTTACCGTCTTCCAGAATCACAATAATGCCTCCGGCGAGACCCACCACCAGCGCAGCCACCATAATGTCCTTGCATCCCTCTAAAAACAGCCGCACGATACGGTCCAGTTTCAGGTTGAACGCAAAACCGGCGGCAATACCCATGGCGAAAAAGAGTCCGGCAATCTCCATCACATACCAGCCGTACCCGAGCACACCGGTCACCAACGCTACAATGGTGAGCAGCAGGAGAACCAGAATATAGTGGTGCACCGACTTGCGGACGGCAAAGAGGCCCAGCACCACATAGCAGGCGGCGATGACGGGAAACAGAACGACCGAATGCGTGCCCATACCCACCGTGATATCGGTTCGAGGCATTTTTATCGCACAGAAAATCAGCACGGCGGCCACAAGACCATACACAATCCACGTGGCCAGCGACGATCTGGTGACCGACTGATCTGTGCTCACTTCGCCGGTTTTGTCACGCCAATACTGGTCAATTTCATACATCACCGACTTTTCGGGATGCTTTTTCACCCAATTGGCGTAAATCAAGGTGAAAACGATAGCCACCACGGTCAACAGAATCCAGCAGAACAGACGGTAGCCGATGCCGGAGAACGTGGGCAGTCCCGACAAACCCTGCGCAATGCCGATGGTGAAGGGATTGAGCATGGCACCGGCGAACCCCACGTGCGCAGCCACATAGCACATCAGCACGCCCGTGATCGAGTCGTAGCCCATGGAGATGGCCAGCGGGATAAAAATCACAATGAAGGCTATGGTCTCCTCACTCATGCCAAACACCGAGCCGAACAAGCTGAACATGACCATAATGGCCACAATCAGCAGGTTATTCACCCCAACTGCTCGGAAAAACCTGTGTCTCTGCATCTTGCGCGTCCTGTCCAGAAACAGATAGATTCCCTTATTGATGGCGTTGGTCTCGTTCATAATCCAGAAAGCCCCTCCTATCATCAGGATGAACACGATAATATTGGCAGTCCGTTCAAAGCCCTTGAAGAAAGAGGTGAAGACCTGCCAGGTTTGGGGCTGGTTATGAACATGATGATACGAGTCGCTTACCACCACATTTCGTGCATGACCGTCCACCATGACAGTCTGCCGGTCGAACTCGCCACCAGGGATAATCCAGGTGAGCACGGCACACACAACAATAATGGCAAAAACGATCGTGAAGGTATGGGGTATTTTAAATTGGGTTCGCATAAATAGATGTATTAGTCCTGAAAAGCTGATTATTATTATGGATGATAAAGAAAATAGGGCGCAAAGATAGTGATTTTTATAAAGAGTGTCTCCGTTTTCGATAAAGCCGGGGCGAAAAAAGCGTATTTTTGCATCCTGTTTAAGAATCTAATATCAATCTGGTCAAATGAAACTCTCTGTTAGCCACAAAGAGATCTGGAAAATCACCTATCCTATCATCTTCGGGAATCTTGCACAAACCATTATTGTGCTGGTTAACACCATATTTCTGGGTCATGTCGGGAATGCCGAACTCGGCGCAGCCATGATGGCCGGTCTATATTACCTGGTCTTCACCACCATCACCCAAGGCTTTTCCGTAGGCATACAGATTATGGTAGCACGGCGGTTGGGAGAAGGGAACATTGAGAAAATAGGAAAGATTTTCGAACACGGGCTTTATTTCACCTTGATATTGGGACTTGGCCTGCTAGGGGTGCTGTCATTCTGCACAAAAGGGCTTTTCTCGCACATCATAGCCTCTCCCAACATCTACGCCTCCGCCCTCAAATTCATGGACTTCCGCCAATGGGGCATCATCTTTGTCAGCGTCAACTATCTTTTCCGTTCTCTGTACATCGGGCTTTCCAACACCAAGATTATCACCATCACAACTCTGATGATGGCGGTAGTGAACATCTTCTTCGACTACGCACTCATTTTCGGTAATTTCGGTCTCCCAAAAATGGGGGTTGCCGGCGCGGGCCTCTCTTCCGTGCTGGCCGAAGCCACCGCCTGCCTTACCTTTTTTGTTTACACATTCCTGAAACTGCCGTACAAGGATTACCGGTTGTTCTCATTCCAGAAGTTCGACGGAACGCTGTTGCGTTCGGTCCTGAAGATTTCACTTCCTACGATGTTCCAGCGTCTTATATCCTTCGGCTCATGGTTCCTCTTTTTCGCCATGATTGAGCACTTGGGCGAAGAGTCCATGGCTATATCCGGCATTGTGCGCAGCGTCTATATGCTGTGCACCCTCACCGTTTTCGCCTATAGTGCCACAGCCAACACCATTACCAGCCGGCTCATGGGTGCGGGGCGCACGGAGGAGATTCCCAAAACACTGCTTCGCATCCTCATGATGTCAACCCTCACATTGCTGCCCATCCTGGCGTTTTTCGCCCTCTTCCCACAGCAAGTGGCCTCCATATACACCGATGACACCGCCCTGGCAATGCAGTCGGTTCCCGTACTCTACACCATATTCATCGGCGCCATTATCATGACTGCCGCCATGATCTATTTCGAGTTCGTGTCCGGAACCGGAAACACATTCATCGCACTGATACTCGAAACCGGCGTGCTTTTTTTCTACATATTGCACATATACCTCGCCACAACCGTTTTCCATTTCCCCTTGCGCTGGGTATGGTGCTCCGAATGGATCTACGGTGTGCTTATTCTGGCCGCGTCTCTCGTATTTATGAAATGGTATCCGTGGAGACAAACCGCTGCTTAATCCCATAAAAAACGGGAGACGCACAAAGTACGCCTCCCTACCCTTTTTATTCATTGGTTTCATGATGTTATATTAAAACAAACGCATAGCGCATCTGTATTTCATTGCTGTAGAACACTAAGAAAGTGGAGCAAGTACCCAACCTTATCCATAGTGCAGGGGCTCGACTCCCTTTAAGACGAATAAGGAAGAACGAGCCCCACCTAATGCATTGGCAATTAAGCATACATCAAGATGAGCGTCCTTCTCATATTCCGGTCTTAAATCATGCGAGATGTCGAGTTTCACACTATCGGAATAAGCGAAATTCGCTTTCTTAATAAAGCACTGCGCATTAATGCTAACAGCGATGCAAAGATAATAAAAAAAAACAAACAGAGATTTTTTTTATTTTTGCAAACGAAAAATAGACCAAAGACTGAGACCCAAGACCAATTATCGACCCCATGCCCGAGACCGCTGTACTTCTTGCCGTATCCACACCCAATATTTCCGAAGAGAAAACCAGAGAATATCTGGATGAATTGGCTTTTCTGGTTGATACTGCCGGCGGAGAGGCTGTGAAACAGTTTGTCCAGAATCTGCAACACCCTGACTCACGCACTTATATGGGTTCCGGCAAAATCAAGGAGGTGGCAGAGTATGTGCACGAGAACGGTATAGACTTTGCGGTGGTGGACGATGAGCTGTCGCCCTCGCAGCAGCGCAACATTGAAGGCGTTTTGGGTTGCCGCGTGATGGACCGCACGCACCTCATCCTGGACATCTTCGCCAAGCGCGCGCAGACCGCCCACGCGAAAGTGCAGGTGGAGCTTGCTCAGTACAAATATCTCCTGCCGCGACTGACCGGCATGTGGACCCACTTGGAGAAACAGCGCGGCGGTATTGGCATGAGAGGCCCGGGTGAGAAGGAGATCGAGACCGACCGACGGATCATCCGTAACCGCATCTCCCTTTTAGAGAAAAAGCTCAAAGATATCGACCGGCAGAAATCCACCCAGCGCGGGCACCGCGACAAGTTCGTGCGCGTGGCCCTGGTGGGCTACACCAATGTGGGTAAATCCACCATCATGAACATGCTCAGCAACGCGGAGGTGTTTGCGGAGAACAAGCTGTTCGCCACCTTGGACACCACCGTGCGCAAGGTCGTGTTCGGCAACCTGCCCTTCCTGCTCTCCGACACGGTGGGTTTCATCCGCAAGCTGCCGCACAGTCTGGTAGAGTCGTTCAAATCCACATTGGACGAAATCCGCGAAACCGACCTGCTGCTGCACGTGGTCGATATCAGCCATCCCGATTTTGAGGAGCAGATTGCCGTGGTGAACCAGACGCTGGCTGAAATCAACGCCAGCAACAAACCCATGATTATCATTTTCAACAAGATAGATCAATACACATGGGTCGAGAAGAATCCCGAGGACCTGTCACCCAAGGGCAAAGAAAACATCACCCTGGATGAATTGAAGGCCACCTGGATGGCCAAGAGTGCCCACAAAACCTTCTTCATCTCCGCCAAAACCAAAGAGAACGTAAATGAGATGAAAGAGATGCTCTACGAGGAAATCAAGAAACTGCACATCCAGATTTACCCGTATAATAATTTCTTATATTGAAATCCCAAATTATATTCTCTGGCTGGCGGGGCAAGGATAGGGAAAAACAATCACGCCTCCGTCTGCAATGCCTTTTTCTCTTCGGCGGTAAGGCGACGCTCCACTTTCTTCACATCCTCGGCTGGCGGAAGGTTCTCGGGGACAATTCCACGCTTCACCAGCATCTGACGCACAGCTGTGTTGTTGTCAACATGCTCCTGTGAGATGTCAGCCGCCCCATGCAAATCCTTTGTCTGCACGTTCACACTGGTCATTTCGGCGGCAAAATCCTTGGCCTTGATACTAATCGTCGGAAGGAAATCCGCAAGTGGTCTGTTCTTGGGAACGTTCATTTTCCGTTTCAAAGTGGTGGTTCCCAACCGAAAAAGCGCCTGATCCCCTTTTGAACGTATGATGGCGAAACTCTTGTCATCTATACCACGCTCGTACAAAATGCCAGACAACTTCTTTTCCGTTTCCTGCAATTTTGCACGCGCCTTCACCCGCTCCACTTCCAATAACCGCTGTTCGATTAATTCGGCACGGCGCGTCTGCACGGCAAAGTAGGTTTGCGCAAAGGCAATCTGCGGTTTCCGCGGGTCTCCGTTTTGTGCAATCAAATAACACGCATAACGTGTAAGCAGCATGTCATCTACCTCACGTTCTGCTCCAGATCCCAGATTGACCATTTTGCTGACGTCAGCAAAATGGTCATACAATGACTGCCCGGCAGAGGCACAGGCTTCTTTAGCCTTGTCTATCACTTTCGTGAAATTGCGCCATTGCGTATAACCCAGTAATGTGGAAAGTTCGCGTGCACTCCAGCATTCAATGCCGTCAGTTTCACATGCGACCTGCTCAAAATCTTCAAATAAAGCCAGAATTTCTTCCTTTTTCATGATTATTTATTTAATGAGTGAATAAATATGTTTTCAAAATTGCGCAAACCTAACAACGCAGCGTGCTTTAGGGTTTGCGAGGCAAAGATAGGAAAAATATCACTCCCTCTCCCCGACTTATTAACAATTTGTTCCGGATTTTCTGCAAGCCCTTATTTTAGACACACTTCCCGTGTGCATAAAATTCAAGGGCTTTTTTGATTACCTCACCTTCAAAAATCATACTTTTGCAAACAGATTCAGGTTCTGAAAGGATTAAAAGGGAATCCTGTGAAATTCAGGAGCTATTCCCGTAGCTGTCAGTCCTTTACAACTTTCCGACACCATGTCACTGACAATAAAAAAATTGTTGGGAAGACGCCGGAGAGCGGGACAAGCCAGAAGACCTGCCTGAATCTGCAAATTAGTAGCTTTCGGGATAAAAGTGTACTTGTCCGTGAGGATATCCGTATTCCTGATAAGTTGCTGTTTTTAATAACAACTTAACAAGCAAACCAACCAACCTATGATCGAAGACACCTACATCATCAAACGAAACGGAAAGCGAGAGCCCTTCTCCATGGAAAAAATCCGGAATGCCATAACCAAGGCATTTGTTTCCGTTGATTCATTCCCCAACCAGGAGGTCATGACCAACATCCTGGGCCGCCTGTCCATCTTCGACGGCATCGCCGTGGAGGAGATTCAAAACCAGGTGGAGAAGTCCCTGATGGCAGAACGCTACTATGAGGTAGCAAAGTCCTATATTCTTTATCGTCAGAAACACTACGAAGACCGTGAGGTGAAGGACAAACTGGATTTCCTCATCAACTATTGCAACGCCTCCAACGCAGCCACCGGCAGCAAGTACGACGCCAACGCAAACGTGGAGAAGAAGAACATCGCCACCCTTATCGGCGAGCTGCCCAAGTCGAGCTTCATCCGTTTGAACCGCCGAATGCTGTGCGACCGTATCAAAGAGATGTTCGGCAAAGAGCTGTCCGACAAATACCTGCATCTGCTCAACCATCATTTTATCTACAAAAACGACGAGACCAGTATCGCCAACTACTGCGCCAGCATCACCATGTACCCATGGCTGCTCAGCGGCACGCAGAGTATTGGCGGTAACGCTACCAAACCCACTAACCTAAAATCATTCTGCGGAGGCTTCATCAACATGGTGTTCATGGTGTCCAGCATGCTGAGCGGCGCCTGCGCCACCCCCGAATTCCTGATGTACCTCAACTACTTCATCTCCCAGGAATACGGTCCCGACTACTACCTGCACGCTGACAAAGTGGTGGACCTCTCCAGCAAGCAGCGCACCATCGACAAGATGATCACCGACTGTTTCCAACAGGTGGTCTATTCCATCAACCAACCCACCGGTGCGCGCAACTTCCAGTCCGTGTTCTGGAACATTTCCTACTACGACAAGTACTACTTCAAGAGCCTCTTCAGCGAATTCCGCTTCCCTGACGGAAGCCAACCCGACTGGGAGTCGGTAAGCTGGCTGCAGAAACGCTTCATGCGCTGGTTCAACCAGGAGCGCACCCGCGCCGTGCTCACCTTCCCGGTGGAGACCATGGCCCTGCTTTCCGAGAACGGTGACATCAAGGACAAGGAATACGCCGACTTCACGGCTGAGATGTACGCCGAAGGGCACTCCTTCTTCACCTACGTGAGCGACAACGCAGACTCATTGAGCAGCTGCTGCCGCCTGCGCAACGAGATTCAGGACAACGGGTTCAGCTACACCCTGGGCGCCGGAGGCGTATCCACGGGCTCCAAGAGCGTGCTCACCATCAACCTCAACCGCTGCATCCAGCAGGCCCACCGCGAGGATATCCCCTATCTGCATTATCTGGAAGAGATCATCGACCTCACCCACAAAGTGCAGATGGCCTACAACGAGAACCTGAAATACCTGCTTGACAAGGGCATGCTGCCCCTTTTCGACGCCGGCTTTATCGCTATCAACCGCCAATACCTCACCATCGGCATCAACGGCCTGGTGGAGGCAGCCGAGTTCCTGGGCATCCCCATCAACGACAACAAGGATTACCAAAAGTTCGTGGAGAGCATACTCGGACTTATTGAGAAATATAACAAGAAGTACAGCAAGAAAGGTCTGCTCTTCAACTGCGAGATGATTCCTGCCGAAAACGTGGGCGTGAAACACGCCAAATGGGACAATGAGGACGGCTACCAAGTACCCCGCGACTGCTACAATAGCTACTTCTACATCGTGGAGGATGACTCCTTGGATGTGATTGAGAAGTTCAAGCTGCACGGCCGCAACTACATCACCCACCTTACGGGTGGTTCCGCACTGCACATGAACCTGGCCGAACACCTGTCCAAGAAACAGTACCGCCAACTGTTGCGCGTGGCTGCCAAGGAGGGTTGCAACTACTTCACCTTCAATATCCCGAACACGGTATGCAACGACTGCGGACACATCGACAAACGCTATCTCAAAGAGTGCCCCCACTGCCACAGCACCAACCTCGACTACCTCACCCGTATTATCGGTTATATGAAACGGGTTAGCAACTTCTCACAGGCACGCCAGAAGGAGGCGGCGAAGAGGTACTATGGGACAATGTAACATGTAGAGACGCAGGATTCTGCGTCTCTATATTGATTTTATTCCATGAAATACTACAACTACGACATTGTTTTTCAGGAAATTCCGGATGAGGTGACACTGGCCATCAATTTGACGCATTGTCCAAACCTCTGTGAAGGGTGCCATAGCCCCCACCTGCGGGAGGACATTGGTGAGGTGCTGGACTTCCCCACCCTTGATCGTCTGCTGGCCCGCTATGCCGATGACATCACCTGCATCTGCTTCATGGGCGGTGACCGTGACGTGCAAGAAGTGGAACGTCTGGCCGCATACGTCCGCGAACACAGTGACTTGAAAACTGGCTGGTACTCAGGTCGCAACGAGATGCCGCCCCACTCCAACCTATTCGACTTTGTGAAACTGGGGCCCTACATTCCCCAAAAAGGGAGCTTGAAACAACGTACAACCAACCAACGCCTCTACCGCCGCACCGGAGAACAGTGGGAGGACATTACGGAAGTATTCTGGAAATAAGACGGAAAAACTTACTTCACCTCGCTACGCACCTCACCCTGATAGACTTGCGTGACAAGTTCGTCACCAGGATGCAGTTGGGTGGCATTCGACACAGCCTTGCCCTGGAAGCGGGTGATACTGAATCCACGTTTCAGGATATTGTCAGGATGTAGCAGGCGGACTTTTGCTTCCAGACCCGCAATCTGCTCCCCCTGTTTTGCCAAAAACTGAGGAAGTGCGTTTTTGATTCTCTCTTGCTGCATGGTCATCTCATCTCTAACATCATCCATTTGATTCTTTGAGATGCGAAGCATGTCGTTCCGGACATTCTGGAGTGCCGTGCTCCGGAGCATGAGAATCTCCTTCGATTTCAACACCAGCAGCTGTGACACCTGCCCCAGCGTGCTCCGGTGCTGGCCAATCACCTTCGGGATGGCAATCTTGCGCCGCGCATCAACCTCCAGCAACCGGTTCTGCTCTTCAGTCAAGATCTCCTTGGTTCGCTCCACCAACCGCATACAGCACTCCTGCACCTTTTCATCAAAAGTCTGGAAGTACTCAATCAGCTCAACGGCCACCTCTGTGGGCGTGATGTTATGGGTAAATGCCACCATGTCGGTGACACACAAATTGGTGGAGTGCCCGATGCCCGTCAGCACCGGTAAAGGAAAGGTGGCTACCTGAAAAGCCATCTCGTATTCATCGTAACAGCTCAGTCCCACATCACCGCCGCCGCCGCGCACAATCACCACACAATCGAACTCAGCCTGCCGTTGCCTTATTTCAGCCAGACGGCCGGTTATACCCGCAATGGCTTTGTCTCCCTGCAATATGGACGGGAACAGTTCCGTCTCAAAACGATAACCGTAACGGTTCCCGTTGAGGGTAGTGATAAAGTCGCTGAAGCCTTTGCTCGTCTCCACGGAGATCACCGCAATGCGCTTGGGCAGCAGCGGCATCTTCAATTTCTTGTTGGCGGTAAAAATGCCCTCCTTTTTCAAGCGCTCGATAACAGCGTTCCGGTTCTTCACCATTTCGCCCAGCGTGTAAGTGGGCTCAATGTCTTCAATATGCAGAGCCAGGCCATGCTTCGGGCTGAACTCGATACGGGCCAGGCACAGAATGCTGATATTCTCCTTCAGCGGGTTTCCGGTAATCTGGACAAAACGGTCGTTGATACGCTGATAGTTGGCCGCCCAAATGATGGCGCGCATCTCCGCCTTGATACTGTTACCCTCCTTCTCCACCAGCTCGGGATAGCAGTGCCCGCTGTGAGGATAAAAGTTGAGTTTCAGTATCTCCGCCTTGATAAAATAGGGCTGCGGATAGGTGCGCTCCACCACTTTGTGCAGGCTGAATGCAATCTCGGAGAGCGAATATACCGGATGGTCGTGAAAAGTTTCCCGCTTGTTCTCCATTATTAAGCTTTGGAATCAGGAAACGCCTATTTCTCTTTGAGAATGTCGCGGATTTCGGTGAGCAGCATCTCCTCTTTGGAAGGTTCCGGAGCCGGAGCAGGTGCGGCTTCCTCCTCTTTCTTACGTATGTTGGAAAGTTTGTTGATGCCTTTGACGACAAGGAAGATACAGAGTGCCACAATCAGGAAATCAATGGTCACCTGAATGAAATTGCCATAATTCCAGGTCACGGGGTCCATACCCTCGCGGACGGGGAACTTAACACTGAGTTTTGTGAAGTCAGTACCGCCAAGCAGCCAACCGATTGGCGGCATAAGGATGTCATTTACCAATGAAGAGACTATTTTTCCGAATGCGCCACCGATGATGACACCAACTGCCATGTCAACTACATTGCCTCTCATGGCAAAATCCTTGAATTCTTGTAAAAACTTTTTCATAACAACAGATTATTAAGTTAATAATATTAAGAAAACGCAAAAGTACAAAAAAAGAACTATCTTTGCGCCCGAGAAATAATTCCTATGAAAATATATAGTAACACTGAGACAATCTCCGTAACGCCCGAGAAGATGTTCGACATGATCGTCAGTTTCGCACATACCGACCTGGCGCCATCCATCCCGCAGGTGAGTGACTGGACCAATCTGGAGGACGGTTTCAAATTCACGATTGCCAATATGATCACCTGCTCGATGCGGCTTGCGGGACAGCGCCCGTTCACACAAGTCAACTACGAAGTGAGCACCGACAAGGGCATCACTGCCACCGCCATATTCCACATTGAGAATGCCGGCGGTCTGAGCCAGGTCAGCATCGAAGCCGACGCCGACGCCCCCCTGTTTCTGCAGGGCATGATTAAGAAGCCATTGCAAGATGCCATGAACAAAGGGCTTCTCAAACTCAAAGAGATGGCGGAAAGGATGTAGTATGGAACACAATATCATCAGAACAGAAGGATTAACGAAGAAATACAAGAGCCGCACAGTTGTAAACGAGGTCTCTGTCAACTTTCACCAAGGGGAGATTGTAGGACTGCTCGGGCCCAACGGAGCCGGCAAAACGACCTCCTTTTATATGATTGTAGGGTTGATAAAACCCTTCGCCGGCAGTATTTTCCTCAACGAGCAGAACATCACGGAGCTGCCCATGTACAAACGCGCGCAGATGGGAATCGCCTACCTCCCGCAAGAGGCTTCCGTGTTCCGCCATCTTACCGTGGAGGAGAACATCAAGGCCATCCTGCAGTTCACCGACAAGAGCAAGGAGGAACAGCGCGACAAGCTGGAGAGCCTGATTGCGGAGTTCAACATACAGAAGGTGCGCCGCAACAAGGGCAACAACCTGTCGGGTGGCGAGCGCCGAAGGGTGGAAATCGCCCGCTGTCTGGCCTCCGACCCCAAATTCATCCTTCTGGACGAGCCGTTTGCCGGCGTCGATCCCATTGCTGTGGAGGACATCCAAAGCATCGTGGCCAAGCTTAAGGACAAGAACATCGGCATTGTCATCACCGACCACAATGTGCACGAGACCCTTTCAATCACCGACCGCGCCTACCTGCTCTATGAAGGCAAAGTGCTCAAGTCGGGCACGGCCGAGGATCTGGCCTCCGACGCGATGGTGAAGAAAGTTTACCTCGGATCAAACTTCGAACTTCGGAAATAAAAAAGGCGGCGCTTTCGCGCCGCCTTTCGTATATCACTTTTCAGACTATTTGTTGTACTTCAACAAATTACTTCCCTTATCAATGGTATAATCACCCCATGACTCGCGGATGAAACCGTCGCCAATCACGAACGGGGCAGGAAGTCCCTTCTTCACCGTGACCTTCACATTCTCCTCATAGTCATCACCCACACGGAGCTCTTCCAGGTAGAAGACAGCATTCTCAATGATGCTACCGTCCTCCTGCTGGATGGCACCGGCCTTGTCCTCAAAGTCATTCACCTTGATGATACTCTCTTTCAGGAATCGGGTGGCGTCTGCATAGTTCATGAAGATTTCTTCGCTGTTGTTGCCAATGATAAAGTTCATGGACTTGCTGTTGGCGAAACAGGTACCCAGCACATCCTCACCGTTAACGGTGACGGGCACTGTGCGCTCTTGGACAACGGCGATGCGGCTTGCACCACCGCCCACTGCGTCGATCGTGTCATTGTGCGGTACATAGTCGTCACGCAGAATCAAGAACTCTGTACGACGGTTCAGCGCGTGAGCAGCCTCTTTCTCATTCTTGGTGGGTTGCGACTCACAGAACTCCTCAGTCAGATAAGTGCCTTTCGGGAAGAAGTACTGCTTACCATTATAGTATGAGTACATATCCTTCTCCAATCTACGAGGCACGCGCTCTCCATAACCCTTCGGCACGATACGGTCGGCAGCAATACCCTTTGAAATCAGGAAGTCCACACAAGATTGCGCACGGTTCTGTGACAAAATATCGTTCTTCTCCTCCGTGTCACGAGAGTCGGTATGGGAACGCAACTCGATGACAATGGTCGGGTTCTTCACCATGATGTTGTACAAGTACATCAGAGAGTCCTGATATTGCGGTTTGAGGTCCCACTTGGCCAGATCATACAGAATCTCCGGCAGCAGGATAGGCTCCTTCGGGATGGGCTCCAGTTCGAAGTCCTGTGTAAAGTCCGTGTTCTCCATAATGCCTATGGTGGTCATCTTGGCCGTGTTACCGCTCTCCCAGTATCCTTTCTTGGCCACCTTGATGTCATACGTGGTGGAACCTAAGATTTTAGACTTGTCGAAATGATAGTATCCCTTTATGTCGGTAGTGGTTTTGTATGAAGTGCCGTCGGAACCCACAATCTCAACATCCACGGCATCCATATACTGGCCGTTGTTCTTGTCTCTGATCTTTCCGGAAAGCGTATAGACGATTGGGCGGAGCAGGAAGTAGTAGATATCATCACCACCCTTGCCACCGGGACGATTAGAGGAGAAGTAGCCCTTAGCCATGTATGGGGATTGCGACTGCGGGTCAATGGCCTCATTCTCATCAAACATAATGCCGATATCATCACCAGCAGAGTTGATGGGGGACATCAGATTCTCAGCGGGACCGAAGTTGCCGTCTTTGTCAATACGGGACAGGAAAATGTCAAGTCCGCCCATGCCCGGGTGACCGTCAGAGGAAAAGTAGAACTCCTGATCGTTGCGTTTGGAGGGGAACACCTCTTGTCCGGGCGTGTTCACATTTTTGCCCAAGTTTTTGATGTTGGAGAATTTTGCGGATTTCTTCGCGCGCGTGGCCATATAGATATCATAGCCGCCTTCGCCACCAGGCATGTTGGAAGCGAAGAAGATGGTCAGCTCGTCATCGCTGATGAAAGGATGCACATAGTTGTAGGAGGAGTCTCCCAAGAACACCAGTTCCGGTTCGCCCCAGGAGTTACCCTTTTTGAGGGATTTGTAGATATAGCATCCCTGCACCTTCTTCTTGTCCTGCGGACATTTGGTGAAATAGAGCACCGTACCTTTGCGGTTACAGCTGGCTTCACCCTCGTTCACATCCGAGTTGAGGATACCACCCTGGTCGTATGATTTCACCGGAGACCACTCACCGGGCCAATCGGTATTCTTGCTCTTCGGCTTGTTGGAAACATAAATATCGGAGAAGGAGACACCCGTCCACTGGTCCGTGCCCTTACCGGCCGAGCCTTCACGGTTGGAGGTGAAGATAATGGAATTGCGTTTCTCATTGTTGCCCCAGCGCGGTGCCCACTCATCGTCACGGGTATTGAACTTCTTCAGGTTCTCCACCTCATAGCGGGTAGGGTTCTCGAGCCACATCTTGGCATTCTGGCAACCCAAAATGGCCGTGTCAGCGCGAGGGTCGCTGGCTGCGCGCTTCTTGAATTTGTTGTAATAGGACAACGCCTGGTCATAATCGCCGCGGAGATTGTAGATGTTGCCCAGATGATAGAGGATAATCGGATTATCCTTCTGGTAATTCTTTTTCTCCAAACGGAGATACTGTTGCTCTGCTTTCTTCAGGTCACCCATGATACGATAGCATTCCGCAATTTGGAAAGTGGCACGCTGGATTTCCACACGGTTGGATGAAAGTTTCTTAATGCCCTTCTTATAAGCTTCCAAAGACTTCTCATACTGACAATCACGGAAAAGGTTGTCCGCATCGCGCAATATCTGCGCATTTAAACTGCAAGTTGTTGTCAATAAAACCGTTAAGGCAACCAGCAAGAATCTATATAGCTTCATGTTTTGAAATATTTTACCTTATAAAAATGAGGGTGCTAAAATAAAAAAAAATCGGGATAGTTTGACTATCCCGATTAAAATTATTTTTGAAAAGTATAATTACTTTGTCAACTCAGCTTTTGCACGTTTCACCTTACCGCCACCAAGACGCAGCAAGTCGAATGCCAACGGGTTGGAAACGAGGATACCGGAGTAGGTACCGAAGAGGATACCCATGAACATGGCGAACACGAAGCCGCGGATCACCTCGCCACCGAACAGGAAGATCACCAACAGGGTCACCAAGGTGGTACCGGCGGTGTTCACGTTACGACCTAATGTCTGGTTGATAGCATTGTTGAAGTTCTCGTAATTCTCACGTTTCGGGTAAAGTGCCAGGTTTTCACGCACACGGTCGAAGATCACCACGTTGTTGTTGATGGAGTAACCGATCACCGTCAAGATAGCGGCGATGAAGTTCTGGTCAATCTCCATGGAGAACGGCATGACCTTGTAGAACAGGGAGAACATACCGACGGTCAACAATGTGTCGTGGAACAGGGCGAACACACCAGCCATACCGAACTGCCAGTTCTTGAAACGAATGGCAATATAGATGAAGATCAGCACGAGGGAGGCGAGCACAGCCCAGATAGCGTTGCGCAGCAACTCGCGAGCCACGGTAGGCTGAATCTTCTGAGAGGACTGGATACCACGCACGTCGTTGGTCAGGTGCGTAAAGTCGTACTCGGAGAGATTCTGCTTGGAGTAGAAGCCCTTCAAAGCGTTGTACAACTTGCTTTCGCAAAGCTGATCAACTGCAGGATCGTTGCTCTCAATCATGTAGTTGGTGATGATACGGATCTGGTCGTTGCTACCGAAGGTCTTCACCTCAGGATTGCCGCCAAACTCCTTAGCCACAGCTGCACGCACGTCCTTGGTGGTGACATCCTTGTCGAAACGAACCACGTAGCAACGTCCGCCCGTGAAGTCAATACCGGGTTGCAGCTTCAGGGTGAAGAAGGAGATGATGGAGATGATGATCAAGATACCGGACAGTCCATAGAAATATTTTCTCTTGCTGAGGAAATCGATATGGGTGTTGGTGAAAGCGTTGATCGTAACTTTGGTGCCAACTTCGAAGTTTTTGCCTTTCTTCAGTCTAGCCTCGATAATCATACGGGAAACGAGGATAGCCGTGAACATAGAGGAGAGGATACCGATAATCAACGTGGTAGCGAAACCTTGGATAGGACCGGAACCGAAGATGTAGAGCACGATAGCGGTGATGAGGGTGGTGACGTTACCGTCGATGATTGCGGAATAGGAGTGTTTGAAACCCTCGTCCACTGCGACGCGGATGCCCTTGCCGGCACGCACCTCCTCGCGGACGCGCTCGTAGATAATCACGTTGGCGTCAACCGCCATACCCAATGTCAACACAATACCGGCGATACCGGGCAGGGTCAGCACGGCGCCCATGGAGGCGAGCACACCGACGATAAAGAACACGTTTGCAAACAGGGCCAGGTCAGCCACAAGGCCGGCGCGGCTATAGTACAGGAACATGTAGAGGATAACCAGGATGAAAGCGGCGAGGAAGGAGAGCAAACCGGATTTGATGGATTCCTTACCCAAGGTAGGACCCACGATTTCGGATTGCACGATATTCACGCGAGCCTCCAGGTTACCGGAGTTCAACACGGTGGCAAGGTCCTTGGCCTCTTCAATGGTGAAGTTACCGGAAATCTCTGAGTTACCGTTCGGAATCTCGCTGCGCACGGTCGGAGCGGAATAGACGAACTCATCAAGCACGATGGCGATAGCGGTCAGCTTACGGGCGCTGTTGTCAGCGGCCTCTTTCGTGATCTTACGCCACTCGTCGGCAGCCTGGTCTTCCATGGACATGTTGACCACGACACGGTTGTTCTGGTCAACGTCCTGGCGGGCGGTACGCACCACGCGGGCGCCGCCAATGGTCTCGGAGCTCAAGAGCGGTCCGACACGGTCGTTTTTCTTCTTTAACGGATACAACGGGAAGGCGTTGCCATACTCTTTTTCAGGGGCACCCCAGTAGAAAACCACGTTGTTGTCGCCGAGAATCTTCTGCAGTTGCGGGAGCAGGCTGTTAATTCTGGGCATGTCAGACTCTTTGAAATAGCCGATGACGAAACTGCCGGGGATAGCCACAGCCTTGCTGAGGATAGCGCCCTCGCCAACTTCTTCAACCTCATCCAGTTCTTCGTCCTCTTCCGGAAGCTCGGCAGCCAAAGTGTCGGCAGCAGCCAATGCACTGTCAACCTCGGCAGGAGTCTCCTTCTGGTTCTTCAGCTGCTGGGCAAGCTGGGCGTCGGCAATGGCAAAGCGCTGTTGGATGGAACGTCCGCCTACAGCCTCGTTATAGACCTCCCAGAACTCGAGTTTGGCGGTGCTCTTCAAAAGGTCGGTCACACGCTCAGGTTCCTTCACGCCCGGAAGCTCAACCAAAATACGGCCGCCCTGCAGCAACTGGATGTTGGGCTGGGCCACGCCGAAACGGTCGATACGGGTACGCAGAATCTTGAAAGTGCGGTCCACGATCTCGCTGGACTCTTTCTTGATGAAGCTGATAATCTGCGCGTCAGAAGCGTTCTTGATACCGGAACGCTCGCCGAAATAGGTGCGCAGGTTGGCATTGTTCATCTTCAATGCAGCTTTCTGCTTGTTGAAGTTGTCCACAAAGATATCAATGAAATCACCACCCGTAGTCTTCTCGTACTCGCTGACGGATTTCTCGAAAGTGGTTTTGAACAACGGGTCTTCAGTATTGGTGGCCAAACTTTGCACCACATCAGGCATGGAAATCTCAAGGGTGACGTTCATACCGCCCTTGAGGTCCAGACCCAGGTTCAACTCTTTATACTTACACTTCTTGTAAGTGTTTCCCAAATACACGGTGGAATCGTTCATATTGGTCAGATACTGGCGGGTTCTGGCCTCGACAACGGAGTCAACCAGATGCTTCTCGAGCATCACATCACCGTGAGCCTCTCTCTTCACTTCCTCAATCGCGGCAGGATCATTTGCATAAGCAGCGGCCTTTTTCTCAATTCTCCAGGTTACGAAGGAGAAAGAAAGGCAATACAAACAAACAAGTGCAAGAAGAATCGTAAAGAATAAAATAAGTCCTCTGTTTTTCATCTTTTTTATTTATTTGATTTTTAGTTATTTATATATTTTACAGCCTAAAAAATTCAAGGTTGCAAATATACAAAAATTGTGAAATCCACAAAGGGGTTTATTTAAATATTGAAAATGTTCTTAATAAAGGGGAATTGGGGGTTGGGATTTGGGAATTGGGGAGTTGGGCTACAGGTTATCCCTGTAATCGCTGTGGATCGGTATCTTGAGCACGTCGCGGAGCACGGAGGCCTTGACGTTGAGGGTGAAGCTCCAGCCCTTGCGGTACCCGAACGGGACCCAGTTGAAGCTCATCTCCCAACAGTGCATGTCACGGTAAATGTCTATGGAGGTGTACGACATGGACTTGTTCACGAAGTCATAACCGGTGGCGAAGCCCACGCGCCACTTCCGGGTGATATAGATCTCGCCCTGCACATTAAGCGTGTGCACCATATTGTGGACATACTTGTTGGTGTCCACCAAACGGTAATAGTTCAGGTTGTCATTCAGCCCGTACGTGAAACTGTAATTGAAGGTGAGCGACCATTTCCGCCAGTCATCGTTTGTTTTTTTGGCCTGCTCGGATGTGGTCTGCTGCTTTTTTTTCTTGAACGTGTTCTGATCTATGCGCCAGTTCAAGGCAATATTGAAATCGGTGGAAGACATACGGAACAGACGGTGGTTGACCTTCCACTCCGTCTGGTTCACGCGCACCCCGTTACTATTTATAATATAAGGGTCGAACTGGAAGTTGAACGTCAGGTAGAGCTGCTTGAACAATGTGCTGCGCCCGTTGATGGAGAGTTTCGACCAGTTCAGCGAGTCGGCGGCAAAGTTGTAGTTCATGGAGATATTGAGATTGTCGAACAGCGCAATCTTTTTATAGCCCGTGATCGTGTCGCGGCGCGACCGTACTTTGATTTCCACATTGTTGCCCAAGGACAACTGCACCAGCGCCTGCGTGTTACGCGTCACGGTTCCGAATATGGCATTGTCGTACAGCGTGTATTCCACCTCCTCTCCCGTGAAGGGGTTCAGGTAGCGGTCGGTGATGCGCCCCGCCAAGTTAGGCCGGTATGTGAGACTCAAGTTGGGTGTCAACACATGGCGGATGGCATTCAGCGCCCCCTTCTTGAACAGATACATGAAATAGATCTTCGTGCTTAACGCAGATGAAACACTCAAGTCGTGCAACGCATCGAATCCTCGATGGAAGTACTGGTTCACCACGCCCACCGCAGTTCCGGAGGAGGTGTCAATGGTCATATCCCTCGTGTAAGACTGCATGTACCACTTCTCTGTCAACGTAGCGGTGGTGTTCCAGTTTATCAGCTTGGCAATCTTAATCGGTATCGTAAGAGGGATGTTGTGCATCATACCGAAGTTCATCTCCTCCCAGGTTTTCGATTTGAGGAAAAGGCTGTCGTAAGTGTCCACCTGGCCGGCGAACTGGGAGGTCCACTTCAGGGAGATGTTGTCATACCACTTCAAGGCGCCCACCTTGTTGCGCTTTCTGAAAGGATAGAACTGCACCACCGACATGTTGAGGTCGGGCAGCTTGAGGTTCACCTCGTTCGTTCGCGTGTTCTGGGAGTATGACAGGGAGGCGTCCACGAAAAAGAAATCCTTTACCGAAGTGGAAACATTGACGGAGGAAGAATATTGGTTGGAGAGATAGTCGCTCGTGGAGGTCAGGTTATACTTGGAGTAATTGCTACTCACAATATCGATGTGGGCGTTGAAGCGCGTGGTGGGGTGCGACTTGGCATCCTGACGATGATCCCAATAGATCTTATAGTCGTTGGAGCACTTGTAGGTGGAGTCAAGGCGGTCGCCAGTACGGGTTTGCGAGAACTGAAGGTTCACCTCACCGCTGCAAAGGTAGCGGTAAACGTAGTTTGACTTGGCCTTCACAGCCCAGCTTCCGCGCGTGTATAGGTCGGTGGAAAGCAGGAGGTCCAGGTTGTCGCTTATCGCAAAATAGAAACCCAAATCCTGGAAATAGAAGCCCAAACTCGACGACTCGCCCAAAGAGGGCATCACAAGGCCCGACTTGCGCTGGGCATCCAGCGGGAAGAAAGCAAAGGGTATGGCCAACGGCGTGGGCACGTTGGTGAAACTCAGGTAGGCGGGACCGATGACGATCTTGTCGTGCTGGATGAACTTGGCCTTGGAGAAGTCCACCTCATAATGCGGGTTCTCCAATTCGCAGGTGGTGTACTTGCCATTCTTGATATACGCCACATTGTCGCCCATCTTCTTGATTTGGTCGCCATGGATGAAGCCCTCATCCTGGGTGGTGATCACGTGGGAGATTTTTCCTTTATGGGTGGTGAAGTTGTACTTGATCTCGCGGGCGTAGTATTTGGATTCACCTTGGATGAACACCGGGCTTCCGGTGATAACACCCGACGAGTCGGCCACACCGCTGGCAAAAAGCTCATTGTTCTTGAAATCTATCTCGATATAGGCCGCCCGCAACTCCATGTCCTCGTACTTCACCACCGCATCCCCGAACAGATAGGTGTAACGGCGGCTGATGTCATTGATGGCAGAGTCCTTGGCGCTGTAGGTCACCATAGAGGTGATGGCGCCCGGCGACAGCCGCTTGCCGGGAACCGCGCTCAAAACGGCCGTGTCTGCTGACAGGGAATCGGTTTTAAGCGAATCCGGAGTGCTGACTGCGGCCACCCTGTCGGGACGACCCGGCCGCCTGCCCTTGGGATTCTGGGCTTGGGAAAACATACACAACAAAGTGAGTATAAATAACATACCACACTTCAGTAATAAAAAACGGAATGTGTATATTTTTTTATCCAAAGCTTTACTAGTGTATAATAATACTATAAATTTGCGCGTTTAAAAAAGCGCAAAAGTACATAAAAAGTTTCAAAGAGATGAACTTAAAAAAGCGGTTCTTATTATATTTCGTGTTATTTTTTGCAATTATCCCTGTTTTTGGTCAAAGCACAGGCAAAACGTTCAAAGTGGTTATCGATGCCGGCCATGGCGGCCATGACCCCGGATGTCTGGGACTCACCCTCAAGGAGAAGGATGTGAACCTGGACGTTGCCCTTCGCGTCGGTAAGCTCATCTCCGACAACTGCCCGGATGTGCAGGTGATTTACACGCGAAAGACGGACGTGTTCGTCGAGTTGTACCGCCGTGCACAGATTGCCAACAACAACCACGCCGACCTGTTCATCTCCTTTCACTGCAACGCTTCCGAGAACCACGCCGGCAACGGTGTCGAGACCTTCGTGATGGGTCTCGCGAAGAGCGAGGCCAACCAGGCGGTGGCCCGCAAGGAGAACTCCGCCATGCTGATGGAGAAGAACTACCAGAACAACTACGACGGCTTCAACCCCAACTCCCCGGAATCCAGCGTCATCTTCTCCCTTTACTCCTCCGCCTACCTCAACAACTCCATTTCTATGGCCAGCAAGGTGCAGAAAAACCTGGTCGCCGCCTCGCATCTGACCGACAGAGGCGTGAAACAGGCCGGATACTGGGTGCTGTACAAAGTGGCCATGCCGAGTATTCTCATCGAGATGGGATTCCTCACCAACCCCACTGACGACGCCTTCCTCTCCAAGAAGAGCAATCTGGACAAATTCGCCGTAGGCATTTACAACGCTTTCGCCAGCTACGCTTCCGGCATTACCGGCACCTCATACAAACAGCTTTCAAACCACACAACCGTTGCCAAAGAGGATCCGAAACCCGAGAAGGCACAAGAGCCCGAGAAGGTAAAAGAACCGGAGCAGAGCATAGCCGCCAAAGAGGGGAAACCGGCCGTCGCCAACGATGCCTCAAACAACATCCGGTTCAAGGTGCAGTTCCTGGCCTCACCCGAAAAACTTTCCGACAACGACAGCCGCCTGAAGGCAATATCCGACGTGAGCTGCTATCAGGAGAACGGATTTTGGAAATACACGACAGGCAGCGAAAGCAGCTATGAGGCTGCCGCCGAGATCCTCGCACAGGTCAAAAAGGTCTATGGAGACGCCTTTATGATTGCATTTGAAGGGGATAGGAAAATATCGGTAAGCGAAGCGCGAAAGTTGCTGAAAAAATGATATTTTTGCGGCTCACAAATCGATAATAATGAGTGATACAAAAGACAAACAACAATACTCAGCCAAGAACATAAAAAGCATGAGGGTGGCCGTTTTCTGCATCGCCGCCATGGTTGTTTTTTATTTTGGAGCCAGTTTTCTGAAAGGACTGAACATTCTTGGCCACAAAACCTATTATTATGCGGTAATGGAGGATATCGGCGGGCTTCACGAGAGCACCACCGCAACCATTAACGGTTATCCCATCGGGAAAGTCACCAGCCTGAAAATGCTGAGCACCAATCCTGTGCGGATATGCGCCGAGATCATGGTCACGGAGAAGATAGAATTCCCCAAAGACTCCAGAATCGAGATAGCGCAGAAGGATGTGCTGGGCGGCATGGTGGTGAACATCCTGCCGGGCAGCTCGATGGTCATGGCCAAAAGCGGCGACACGCTGCAGTCTTATCTCACCGGCGGCCTCTTTGACGGCATCGGCGACCTGAGAGACCAGCTGGCCAGCGTCGTCTCCTCCGTCGACACCATCGCCCTGGCGCTCAAGTCTGCCTTCCAGCCCAACGACCCGGAAAATGGCGCCATCACACTCAAGAACACCCTCATCAATCTGGAGGCCTCCACACAGCAACTCAACCGCATCCTGGCGGCCAACGGCCCCAAAGTGGGTGAGATGGTGACCAAGCTCAACAATTTCTCCACCACACTCGACAAAGCCTCCCCGCAACTGAACACTATCATCGATAATCTTGAACACATCTCCGACACCGTGGCGCAGAGCAACATCAAAGCCCTCTTCACGGACGCACAACAGGCGGTGGCCAACATCAACAGCCTGACCGAGAAGCTGGAGAAGGGTGAAGGCTCCGTAGGCCAGCTCATGAACAACGACTCCCTATACACCAACATCAACAAGGCCGCCGAAAGCCTCGACAAGCTGCTCAACGACCTCAAGGCCAACCCGGGGAGATACATCAACATCACCGTCTTCGGAAAGAAAAAAGAAAAATAACACACTGATATGTCATTAGAAATCACAGGCAAACTTATCCAGAAACTGCCCATACAGTCGGGCACCAGCGCCAGCACTGGCAAGAATTGGCAAAAACAGCAATTCGTTATCGAAACCATCGAACAGTATCCCCGAAAAATATGCGCCATGCTGTGGGGCGACAAGGCCGACATGCTCAACCAATACAATGTGGGGGATATGATGAAGGTCTCCTTTGACGTGGAGTCGAGGGAATATCAGGGCCGCTGGTACACCGACGTGAAAGCTTGGAAAATAGAGCCCGCCAGCGAAGCCATGCCGGGCATTCCGGAGCCCATGGCATACACTCCCGCCGCACCGCAGCACACCGCCTACACCCCACCGGCCACCGACACCCTTCCCGGCAATTTCATGGCTGCTGAGGACACCTTCACCGACAACGGCATGACTGACGACCTGCCTTTCTAACCAACATCCAACCAAACACCTATGAATACGGGCATCTGCATCTGGTCCTCCTCCACACTGCGCGCCGAAGCCAGCCATCGCTCCGAGATGGTATCACAACTGCTTTTCGGAGAAACCTATACCATCATTGACCAAACCCCCGAATGGCTCAAAATCAGAACCACCGACTGCGGGTACGAGGGATGGCTCAGCCATAAGCAGCACACGCCCCTCTCCGATGAGGAGTTCGCCCGGTATGAGACACAACCTCGCTATCGAGTGCGCGACACGTTCCTCTATATCCGCGATGCCCAGACCAACATCGCCTTTCCCGTGTTCATCGGCTCCCGGTTCCCCCTGCCCGACAACGGGCTGTTCCTACTGGGAAGCAAGCGCTTCCGCGTCACCCTGCCCGAGCCCACGGAAACTCCGCGCCACGAAGGACTGAGCGTGCAACAGGATGAGCTGCTGGACACCGCCTTCCACTACCTCAACGCCCCCTACCTGTGGGGCGGACGCACCCCCGCCGGCATCGACTGCTCCGGGTTCGTGCAGAATGTCTTCGCCAACCTTGGCATCCAGCTGCCCCGCGACGCCTCCCGCCAGGTTGACCTCGGACAAAACGTCGATTTTGTGGACGAGGCCCAGATCGGCGACCTCGCCTTCTTCGAGAATGAGGAGGGCTACATCATCCATGTAGGCATCGTATGCGGCTACCACCAAATCATCCACTCCTCCGGCCACGTGCAAATCAACACCCTGGACTCCAACGGCATTTTCCGCGCCGACCTGGGTAAATACACGCACCAACTGCGCATCATCAAACGTATTCTGGAATAACATCCCTTTATGAAGAAAGTATTCATGATCACAGCCGCCGTGCTGCTGCTGTTAGCCCTGATTGCGGTGGGCGCCGTTTGCTACACCGTCTTCTTCCCGAACACCAAGAATAAAACGGAAGTCACCATTCACATCCCCTTTGGCACTGATTATCTGCAACTGCTAGACTCCCTGGACAAGCACGACATCCTTTTCAACGAGGGGACTTTCGACATAGTGACTCACTACATGAAATACAAGAAGGTGAAGGTGGGCGACTACACCATCCA
Organism: uncultured Bacteroidales bacterium; assembly: GCA_905233745.1. Taxonomy (GTDB): domain Bacteria; phylum Bacteroidota; class Bacteroidia; order Bacteroidales; family WCHB1-69; genus F23-D06. The sequence continues at coordinate 2,220 of CAJODA010000015.1, read as the reverse complement.
GCCCAAGATGAGCAACTACCAGCTGGTACGCATGCTCCGCGCCGGGCAGCACTACCCCGTCAAATTCTCCTTCAACAACATCCGCACCCTCAACCAGTTCGTCAAGCGCGCCAGTGAAGTGATGTTCTTCAACGAAAAAGAGTTGGCCGCAGTGATATATGACACCCGGTTCTGGAAACAATACGATCTTAACATCTTCACCTGCCCTCAAATTTTCATTCCCGACAGCTACGAGTTCTACTACGACATCACTCCGGAAGAGTTTGTCCGAAAGTTCTACAACATCCATCAGAATTTCTGGAATGAGAACAGACTGAAGCTGGCCGAGGAGATCGGCCTCACCCCCCTGGAGGTGAGCACGCTGGCCTCCATTGTGGAGGAGGAGAACCATCGCCCGGAGGAAAAGGCCATCATCGCCGGCCTCTACATCAACCGCCTGCGCAAGAACATGCTGCTGCAGTCCGACCCCACCGTGAAGTTCGCCCTTCGTGACTTCACACGCCAGCGCATCCTGAACTCCGACCTCAAAGTTGACTCACCCTACAACACCTACATGTACAAAGGCCTTCCTCCAGGACCGATCCGCTTCCCGGAGGGTTCCACCATCGACTCCGTGCTGCACTACACACATCACAACTACCTTTATATGTGCGCAAAGGAGGATTTTTCCGGCTATCACAATTTCACCTCCAGCGCTGCTGTACACCAGCAGAACGCCAACCGCTATCGCAGCGCCCTGAACAAACGTAATATCAAAAAATAAGACAGAAGCTATGAGTAAATATTGCATCGGCATAGACATCGGCGGCACCAATACAGACATCGGGCTCGTCAGCGACGAAGGGCACGTGATTGGGCGCCGGCGACTGGCCACTCAAGGCTTCACGGAGGCCAGGGCCTACATTTCCGCTATGGAAAACAGTGTCCGGGAGCTGATGCAGGAACATAATGCGGACATTGGCAGCATCGGCATCGGAGCTCCCAACAGCAACTTTTACGAGGGGTGTATTGACAAGAACACCGCCAACCTGCCCATCAAGGAGCGTATCCCCCTGAAAGCGGCTATGGAAGAGCGCTTCGGCGTTCCGGCAGTCGTGGACAACGACGCGAATGCCGCCGCTTACGGAGAGATGATCTTCGGCGGAGCTCGCGGCATGCGGCATATCATCACCATCACCTTGGGCACGGGCATCGGCAGCGGCATCATCGTCGATGGCAAGCTGGTGCACGGCCACACCGGCACGGCGGGCGAGCTGGGCCACAGCATCGTGATGCCCGGCGGGCGCTTGTGCGGCTGCGGACGCAAGGGCTGCATCGAGACCTACGCTTCGGCGCGCGGCATCTGCCAAAACTACATCGAAGCCGCCGCACAAGCAGGCAAACCGCTGACGGAAAGCGACGTGCAGACCCTCACCTGCCAGCAGGTGGGAGAAGCCGCCCTCCAAGGCGACCCCATCGCCCTCAAGGCCTACGACACCACCGCCTACTGGCTGGGCATCGCCCTGGCCAACGCCGCCAATTTTTCCGCCCCGCAAGCCATCTTCCTGATGGGCGGACCCACGCGCGCCGGAGAAGCCCTCCTGAAACCCCTCCGGAAATACTTCGAAGAAAACTTGCTGTATATTTACAAAGACAAGATTTCCGTGCACCTCTCCCAACTCAACGGCAACGACGCCGCCATCCTCGGTGCCGCAGCACTGGGAAGGATTGAAAGTTAGGAGACTGGAGACTGGAAACTGGAGACCAAAGACCAAAAACCAACACCCAACACCCAACAGCTAATCACCCACATTACCTACGTGCGCATGTATCTCTTCCTCACTCAGGCCTGTGGCCTTAGCCACATCGGCGAGAGGGAGTCCCAATTCCAACAGGTTATGCGCCGTTTGAAAGAGGGCTTCTTCCTTACCTTGTTGCATTCCTTGTTGTAATCCTTGTTGTACTCCTTGCTCATATCCCTCTTGTAACGAATGACGGCGCATGCACTCCAAGGCGTCCTGCACATCCTCGTATTCAAAGATGCTCTTCTCATAATCATTTTTTTCCATAGTTGTGAGTTTTGACATTTGGCACACTTCAAACAGCTTCCGGAACTCACCCGCCTCCTCGGGCATGTCCTTGAGCGACATCCCCGACATGTGCTTCAGGGCGTAGCCCCACTTGTAGGCCGGCGACTTCTCATCCGGAAACTGCGCTGCAAATTTAGTCAATTCCATGAAA
>CAJODA010000014.1 GCA_905233745.1 uncultured Bacteroidales bacterium | reverse complement strand
TTAATGCACCTGTTTATGCCGGTGGTGACGCCAACTGCGGCGCCCTCAACACCAACTTGCGCAACAACACAGGTCCTTACACCATTGCCACCACCATCAAGGACAATGACACATTGAATGTAAACACCCTGCTTTTCACTTACCAGAAGAACAATGAACCCGTAGTCACCCTTCCGAACAACATCACAAGCAACACGTATACCGGAAGCGGCAGCACACGAGCTCATCAGATAGTCAGCAACTGGCAACTGCCAGACATTTGCTACTACGACACCATCCGCTACCACATCTACATTGAGGATGTTCATGGTAACAAACGCCAGTTAGACACTTTCCTGATTGCATGGCACAACCAGACCAACATTCAGAACAACGACTGTCGCGCCGACAGTATTAACGTAGGTGAGTTTCCACACTGCTTCACAACGGGACAAGCACAACCTGTGAAATTCTACTTCACCAACAAGAGCGACGCTCCGCATTCAGCAGGCAACCCCTATCAGACCAGTCTTTCCGTTGTGCTGAAAGTGGAAAATGAAAACCACCAGGTTACGCACAACAGCACGCACAACTGGACCGGAGAAATCTGTATGGACGTCGGCGACACCCTCTCTTTGGGAACCTTCCTTCCCACACATGGATACAACTATATCACGGCTTACATCACCACCCGTAATGGTCAGACTGACGGCAACCCTAGCAATGACACCATCCGTTTCACCGGTTTTGCCTGTGACAGCCTGCTGCACGGTGACTATACCGTGGGTGGCACCAATCCCGACTTTGCAGATATGGAAGCTGTGAAATCAGCGCTCTTTTATTGCATCTTAAGCGGCCCCATAACTTTCCATTTACGCCCGGGCACATATCAGGATTTTGACTTCACCCAGAACTACGAAGGACAGTCTGAAACCAACACTATCACTTTCCAGGGTGACAGCCGAGACAATGTCATCATCATCAACAACCACACCGACAACGGTACCAACATCTATGGTGCCGTCACGCTGGTTCATGTCAACAATTTCGTATTCAAAGACATGACCATCAGTGGAAAAAATGTTGCAGACTCTAAAGGTGTGTTGTTCCGCGGAAACGGAAGTTCCAATATTCTGTTTGACAACTGTAAGATAACAGCCTACACGACCAACACCACAGCCAACACTAGCTTCACGGTTGGTCGTACTACAGCGGCCGCTTCGTCCGGACAAGGACAGACCGCAGTTGCAGATGCCCAAGTCACCTTCAACAACTGTTTGATGCAGGGTGGCAATTACGGTGTTTACTATGTCGGCTCCAACAATTTGAAGAATGCTGTCAACTTCACGAACAACACTATCCAATCCTGCTATAGGGGCATCCACACCAACTACTGCAACCCGGTGATCCAAGGCAACCACATTTCCCAATACAACATGGGGTCCCACCAGAACTTCACCGGTATCTACGTAGAGCAGGCTGTGGGTCCTGACATCAACGGGAACACCATTGACAGCACCTACGACGCTGAATATGGTATCTATTTGAAGAACGCCTCCGGCAGCGACTTTTTCATCCGCAACAACCACGTGAAAGTCGGAAACTCCAACTTCGGCATTCATGTGGCCAACAGCTCTTCAACGACCACCGTCACCGGATTCCTGTACAACAACGAGGTTATTCTCTACCCGGTTACCGCCGACAACTCTTATGCCGTACAGCTTCTTTCCAGTAATGGTCTGAAATTAATCAACAACAGCTTCTACATCAAGTCTGATGCCCCGTACACCAACACGGCCGCCTTGATGATACAGAACAACAACAATACGTATTTACATAATAATGTATTATTAAATTATTGTAACAGCAGTTCCAGCAGTGCCAACTATCCGTTGTTCTTAAACGGCACATCAACCGTAACTGGTGAGCAGAACGATCTGGTTTCCGAATCAGGAGTTATCGTATTCAAGACTGCTGCAATGAACAGCATCGCTGAGATGGAGAACAACATCACCACCATCAGCGACAATATCAGCATATTGCCGCCGATTACAGATCCGACGGTCAGCTTGCTACCCACCGATTTCAACGGACTTGAATGTATCCGCAACACGGATGTGACAGAGGATATCCGCGGTATCCAGCGTACCAACCCGACCTATATGGGTGCCTATGCCAATGCCATTCCTGCTGTTGACGCTGCCATCACCGCCATGACCAACCCTGTTTTGGGTGAGTGTCCCGAGAGCTCCTACAACATCACGCTGAGTATTGCAAACAAAGGTTCCCAAATCCTGAACTTTGCAAACAACAATGCCACGGTTACCATCCACTCCGACTCTTTGAACCTCAACCAAACCACTAATATCACCAGTGGTAGCGTGAATATCATGAGCAGCACGTCACACGTGGCCGCCTCCAATGTTGTAATTCCGACCAACCAGAACATTGACCTCACCTTCATCATCCACACCAATGGTGATCTCAACACCAGCAACGACACGCTGCGCATGAATTTCATCTTGGAAGTGGCCAAGCCTGACTATGATGAGATGTTCACCAACGGGCCTCAACAAACCTGGACAATCCAACAGATTTCCACTGGCAATAAGATTGGTAACTGGACCTTCCAGGAGGGCAGTGGTGTCAATCCGGATATCGCACCGGTTTATGGTACGGGACGTCTCTTCTTCAACTCCAAGAACTTTGCTGCCCAAACCTCTTCACGCGCCATCATGCCTGTTGTGGACATGAACGGGTCTGTGAACCCCATCCTGGAAATGTGGTTTGCGCATGACCGCACCGGAAACGCCAACGCAAACGAAGGTGTGACCGTCAAGGTTTCCACAGACGGCGGCAACACATTCAACGCCATCACAGCCCAAGGCCAGACCAACGCATTTATCAAACGTTACAAAGCCACAGCCAACACCCCTGAATGGGCATTATATACTTTCGACCTCAGCAACTATTCCAATGCCGGCTGTATCTATATTGCCTTCGAGGCCATCGGTCAGCAGGGCAACAATATCAATATTGACCGTATTCGTCTCAGAAACCTCCTTGACAACGACATTGCCGTCACGCAGGTTTACTCCAGAGGCGAAAGCCCCAACACATACGATGCCGACAACGTAGTGAAGGCATTGGTCCGCAACGAGGGTCGTCAGACACAAACCGACATCAAGGTTTATAGAACTGTGACAGGTGCCAACGAAGTTTACCTGGATTCATTAACCATCCCCTCCTTGGCTTCAGGAGCAGAAACTCTCATCACCTTCCCTGACCACCACTTCAATGTACAGGAGATGAAGAACGTGGAGGTGCGCTCCCGCAATGACCAGCTCAACAGCAACAATGCCATCAACTGGTCGATGGAGATTACGGCAAACAGTATCAACTATGCCGACACTGGCAGCCGCGAACTGCTTATTGCTGATTACAACAACATCATTCGTCCCTGCGTCCGCTATACGATAGGTGAGGAGTTGGCCGTCACCGCCGTGAAATACTTCTATGACATGAGCTACATCGTTGATCCTGAAAACGGGTTCAGGGCATTTGTAGCCAATGCTAACGGTGAGATTATCACCACCTCTGATGTGGTCAGATTCGACAACCTGACACAAGGCGCATGGAACATCATCCCCATCAACAACTTCGCCCTTACCAACATGACAGGCGAGTTGTATGTTGGTATCGAGATGCTCGCCAAAGGCAACTATCTCTGCGCACAAATTGAGACACCTTTGAGAGACTCTGCATTCTACTATTTGGAGAACAATGGAACTTATACAGCCCAGACCTCCGGACGTTTCATGATTGGTGCCATTGTGGACACTCCGTTTGTGCACGACTTGGCTATCTTGAGTTTGGACAATCCTACGACAAGATGTGACCTTGGCCATGAGACGCTGACCATCACCGTAACCAACAACGGTTCTCAAGATCTGTTGCCGGGCACAGTCATGCACTACACTGTGAACGGACTGCCGACAGTGAACGAGCCCCTGACGGACACTCTGCACAGCCACGAGACCACCACATTCTCCTTCAACACACAATTCGACTTCACAAACAACCTTATAGAAATTGATTCCACCTACAATATCCGGATTTGGGCAACGAAAGATGCTCAGGACCGCCTGCAGTACAACGACACGCTAGCTGAGACCATCGTGTCCCGTGGCAAGTCCATGCAGCCCACCGTATCTGACACGGTGAGTATCCCCTACTACACCAGCGGCACCCTCACCGCACACCTTCCAGCCAGCATTCAAAATGGCGTTATCGGCTGGTTTGCCAACACCGGATATGAGTCTTGGGAGAGTCTCGGATACTCCGACTCCACCTATCAGACTCCTGTCATATTCTTCGACACCACCTTCTACGCCAATGCAAATCCCGGATTCATTTTCGATACTATTGTAGGTGAGATTTCGGGCAGCACTACCGGTAACGGCACTCAGCCATTCTCCTTCACCAAGGGATATTCCAGAGGCCGTATTCTCTATACCGAAAATGAAATCGGCCAGCACGGTCCCATCACCTCCATTGGCGTATATGTAGCTTCCGTGAACAATGTAGGTCCCGACGGTATCCCAATCAAGATTTACTTGAAAGAGACCTCCATGGCAAACTTCCCGACCACTTCTGCCATCGATTGGGACAACGAACTTCTCGGTGCCACGTTGATTGTGGATGAAATGGTTCATTTCAACCAAGTTGGCTGGCACTATTTCACCCTTTCCACCCCGTTCAACTACAACAGCGGTAATCTGGTAGTGTTGACGGAAACCAATTGTGCAGACTATTGTACCGGAACTGGCAGCCAGTGTTACAACTGCGGTACATACGTGTCTGGTGGCACGGGTTACCCGTCTTTCAAACAGACAAACTGCGCCACCGGCCTCGTGCAATACAAGGACAACAACACCCTGCCAATGTCGGGCAACTACACCAACTATACCAAACGTCTGACCATGGCATTCAAAATTGCCGACTTGGAGTGCGGTAGCCAGAAGGTGCCCATCCACATCCATGTCCCAGACATCCCGACATACGATGTGCAAACATTGTCCTTCGATTATCCTCAAACAGGATGTGCACTGTATGACGAGCATATCCAAGTCTCTATCAAGAATATGCTGAACATCCCCATTCCATCGGGCAAAGTGACGGTTCACGCCATTATCAATGGTGACGAGATCACCGAAACCATCAATGAGGAATTTGCCTCTGAGGAGACTAAAGTGGTAACCTTCACACAGACTTACGACTTTTCAGCTCCTCACACCAACACCCTCTTCAACTACACCGTTTATACCACGATGAACAATGAGGCTGTGGTTTACAGCGGTAACGACACTATCACAGGAGACCTCACCTCCACATACACCGCTGGTTTGGAGGCATCTTACACTTACCACGGAAACTACACACAGACCATGCAGATACTTCAACCAGAAGACCGTCTGCCTAACGATGTGCAGTTCTACTATTTCTTTGATGATCAAGGCAACCGTATTCATACGACTACAGCCAATGTACCCTACTACACCACTCCGGCTCTGTACGACTCTGTCACCTACTGGGTTGAGGCCAAGACCAAGACCAACACATGTACCACACGCCGAGTGCCCATCTACATCAATGTAGCCGTACCGGAATACGATCTGATGACGGAGGCCTTGGAAGATCCTCTTACCTTCCAGTGCGGTGTTACGCAGAGCTACCCCATTAAGGTCCGCGTTTCAAATACTGACACCACCTCATCATCCGTCATCCCGGCTGGCACATTCAACCTGACGGCACAATTCACCGGCACGCACAACGCTAATGGGAACGTGGTCATCAACCAGCCTATTGCATCTCTGAACAACCTGCTGGTCACTTTCGACAATGGGGTGGACTTAGGTTCGGAGACAGAGAATCGCATCTACAACTACACAATTTTCAGCAACAACTCCGATAGTGAAGCATACGTCTATCGGCTGAACGACACAATCCGTGGCACTTTGCATGTGCCGGCTTATCCGACCACCGTGCCTGCTACCCGGACATTCACCAACAGCAACTACGGACAGCCTTACACTGTGAATGCTGCCAACTTCAGCAACAGCCCCTACACTTACTATTACTTCTACAACAACAGCAATGACGAAACACCATTCGCTGAAGGCTTAAGCTTCACAACTGAGCCGTTATATGGAGACGTTGAGTATTACTACAGCGGACGTATTGAAAGTCCTGAGTTCCAAGAAACCGTTACCGTAGGTACCGGCAACCAGGGACAATCCACACCATTCACCTTCAATACAGCCAAATCATACGGTAGAATCATCTACACCTCTGATGAAATTGGAGCACATGCCGGTCGCATTGACACGCTTTCAGTCAGAATCAAAGTCGCCAACAACAACGCCGGCACTTCCGTTCCGGTCAAGATTTGGATGGCCAACACTAATGACACGACCTACGGCAACACTGTACCGGCCATCAACTGGGATGCCGAGACTGCAGCTGCAAAGCTCGTGTTTGACGGTGATCTTGCTTTCGATCAGACTGAATGGTATGCCATCCCCATCCAGGGCGGCTTCGACTATGATGGCAGAGCCATCTTCTTGTACACTGAGCATGATTGCAACGGCGGAAGCTGTCTGACCAACTACGGTATCTCCACACCTCAATTCTACGGCACAAGTATTCAGAAAAAAGTGCTCGTGAAGACAACCGGCAACTTCGGATGGCAATCCTTCCGCTGGAACACGCGATTCAAATTCAACTACACGTGCGAGTCACCTAAAGGTTTGCTGCAGATCAGCACCGCACAACGCGCACATGACCTGCATTTGGAAAGCATCACCGCGCCTGTATCTCCTAACAATGACTATACAACAACCGAATCAGTCAGCGTAACCATTATCAACCATGGTAACAGTACTGAGAGCAACTTCCCAGTGAAGTACCAGCTGGACAACCAGACTGCAGTAACGCAGAACTATACCGGTTCATTGGCCTCCGGAGCCACCGGCACTATGACATTCAGCACACCGGTTGACCTGTCATCCATCTACTTCTCGACACCGTTCAAGGTTTACACGGACCTTACCAACGACAACTATAGAGACAACGATACGGCTATCATGTACCTCAGCAAGCCGGATCCCACTCCCGCCTCATCACCGACTTCCACCACGCTGGGCCTGCACATCACGAATGTAACCTTCGCAGGTATCAATAACGGCAACCCGAGTCCGTTCAAGTTGCACCCGCGTGTGGGAGATGAGACCTATTCCGACTTCACTCTTGATGAGAGCCAACGTGGCACTATCGTGATTGGCCAGCGTTATCCATTATATGTCTATCACTCCTTCGAGACCAACAACAGTTCCCGTGTCTATAAAGCTGTTTACATTGACTACAACAGAGATAACGCCTTCACGAATGATGAGCGCGTAACTCCGCTCAACTTCAGCAACACCAATCTGGACTCTCTGATGTTCCTCTACGTGGATGTTCCGAACACTGCTGAAACGGGCCTCACCCGTATGCGCGTCATCACCTCTTCCGCCACTATCCAGCCTAACGGCTATTACGCACAAGGTGAAACTGAGGATTATGCTGTTGAGATTCTGCCGCCGTATGAAAACGACTTGGGTATTTCATCATACCTCCACCCCGTTGGCGACGTTTGCCCGGACAACAGCGCTACTATGCGGTTGTGGGTACGCAACTATGGCTCTCAAACCCAGACATTGTCCAGCAGCAACGATTTGACCGTAACCTCTATCGTCAGACAAGGTGCAAACACCAACACCTATAGCGCACAATTGACAGAGGGTACCATAGCACCCGGCGATTCTATCGAGGTCATCATTAAACCAGTGGATTTGAACAGAATAGGTAATTATGTCGTTTCTTCCACCCTCACCTACGATGCCGACCAGTATCGCCATAACGACACCTTAAGTGTAAATGCCTCTACAGACTCACTGCAACGCATACTTACCGTCCCGTACTTGGAAGACTTTGACCATAACACGGGTACCACCATTAGCACCATCCATTTCACGGATGACTGGATTCTTGACCAGATGAATCCTGCATACGTGTGGATGATCCAGCAAGGCGCTGCTGAGAACAACCCGCAGGCAGGTCCTTCCATTGACCATACACAAGCCAACCCGACCGGCCGTTACGTCACGGTGCCTGGTGCCGGCAGCCCAACCCGCTGGGCCACCCTCACCTCTCGCTGTATCAACATGCACTACAACTACGACTACCCGATTGAGCTCTCATTCTACAAGCACTTCTATGGTGCCAACTCAGCTAACTTCAAAATATTGGTACAAGCCGGTTCCGGTACAAACTTCATCACAATTGACACTTTGACGAAAGCTGACGGTGGTCAAACATCATCCGGCTCTCTTTGGACAAAGCACACCAACGCCCTGATCGGATTCGACGAAGTGGCACAGTTGAGATTCAGAATCATGAACCACTCCGGCATGATTGACCCGAGTCTTGATGACATCAACCTGAAAGTAGGTTTGCCAAGCATCAAACTTGAGTCTGTCATATCCCCCAGCGATACTGCCTGTATTCCGGTCGGTGAAGTAATCAGACCTCAGGTGGTCATCCGCAATGTCGGTATTTCACCCATCTTCAAGTTTGATCTCACCAGCACCATGTCTGTGGGCAGCGACTTTGATGTGCGCTATGATACCATCGAGCACATGTTGATGCCGGATGAAGCCATGACTTATACGCTCGATTCCGGATTCGTAGTGAACTTCCCGTCAGCTAATTTGGACTTCATCTTCAGAGTGCATATTGACTATGAATTGGATGCTGATACGCTGAACAACAAGAAACACGTTATCGCATGTACCAATTACGCTGTTTCTGAAATAGATGACAAGGATGGTGTGATACTCATGCAAAACGAGCCCAACCCGGCTGTTACCAGCACCCGTATCTCCTACTCATTGCCCGAAGCTGGAGCCACCACATTAAGCATCTACTCCACACAAGGACAATTGCTCTACACTACCTCACAAGACGCTCTGGAGGGAATGAACTTCTACGATGTAAATACCAGCGAGCTTGCTGCCGGAATTTACTTCTACACCCTCAAATTCAAAGATGTTGTATTAACCAAGAAGATGGTTATCCAAAAATAAACCGTTTTCTTAACATACCCCGAAACTACCCGAGTAACATCGGGTAGTTTCATTTACAGAAAGGGACAATGATCATGCGCAAGGCTGTTTTTATATTGCTGATGACGCTATTATGTTTGCCTGCTTTACAGGCACAAGCGCCTATTGTCACAGGTGCAGAGCGAACAGAGGACTACATTCCCCTCACCCGCCAATCGAATGTGGCTGTCTGCGGCAACCAAACCTCACAAGTTGGAAGTCGCCACTTGGTGGACACACTACTTGCCATGGAGGTGAATGTCAGCAAGATATTCTGCCCAGAACATGGGTTTAGAGGCAAAGCAGAAGCTGGTGCGCACATTGCCTCCGGCACAGACCCTGAAACTGGTCTCCCCATCATATCCCTATACGGAAAAAACAAGAAACCGACCGCCGAACAGCTGAAAGGCATAGATGTTATCCTATTCGATCTGCAAGACGTAGGATGCCGTTTCTACACATACATCTCCACTTTGCACTATGTTATGGAGGCAGCGGCAGAGAATGGGGTGAGAGTCATTGTCCTTGACCGGCCCAATCCCAACGGCTATTTTGTGGATGGCCCGGTTTTGGACACACATTTCAGATCATTTGTAGGAATGCACGCTGTTCCCGTGGTTTATGGCATGACCATTGGAGAGTATGCCCAGATGATTAACGGCGAGCATTGGCTGGCCAATGGAGCACAATGCGACCTGACCGTCATCAAATTGGGTAATTACACGCACAACTCCCGATACAATCTGCCCGTTCCACCTTCCCCGAACCTTCCGAATGCAGAATCCATCTATCTATATCCTTCACTCTGCCTGTTTGAAGGCACCGACATCAGTGTGGGGCGAGGCACTCCCCTACCCTTCCAGATATATGGAGCACCGATGATGAAGGGAGGAGACTACACCTTCACGCCCGCACCCATTCGAGGCGTGTCTGAAAACCCACCCCATAATGGAAAAGAGTGCCACGGGTACTACCTCAAAGAATACGCCAAAGCACAGCTTGACAGCACCAATTCACTCAACCTGCAATATTTGCTTACAGCATATGGGCAATATTCGGACAAGGAACACTTCTTCACCAACCCCAATTTTTTCGACAAACTGGCGGGCACCGACCAGCTGCGCAAACAACTTGTGGCAGGCATGAACGAAGAGGAAATCCGTATGAGTTGGCAGGAAGATTTGGAAAATTTCAAATCCATCCGCAAAAAATATCTGCTTTATCCTGATTTCTGATTTTTAACCCCTATTCACTGTTTCCTTTTTTTGTATCTTTGCGGCCAAATAAAAATTTTGTAATTATTTTTTATAAAACAATAATAACCAAGATATGCCAAGCAGAAGAAAAGAATTGTTTCCCAACGTTACCGATGCAGAATGGAACGATTGGAAATGGCAGGTCAGAAACAGAGTTGAGACCTTAGATGAACTGAAGAAATACATTGAACTGACTCCCGAGGAGGAGGAAGGCGTGAAGAAGTCGCTGCAAACCCTCCGTATGGCCATCACGCCATACTATCTGAGTCTGATTGACCCGAACAACCCGAACTGCCCCATCCGCAAACAGGCCATCCCGACGGGTGCCGAAGTGCATCAGTCGCCTGCCGATCTGCTTGACCCACTGCATGAAGACGAGGACTCTCCTGTTCCAGGACTTACTCACCGTTATCCGGACAGAGTGCTGTTTTTGATTACAGACATGTGCTCCATGTACTGTCGTCACTGCACTCGCAGACGCTTTGCCGGCCAACACGACTGCGAGTCCACCCAGAATCGCATCCAGGCTGCCATCGATTACATTGCCCGCACTCCGCAAGTTCGTGACGTGCTCCTCTCCGGAGGCGATGCCCTTATGGTAAGTGACAAAATGCTTGAATCCATCATCCAACGCCTGAGAGCCATCCCACACGTAGAGATTATCCGCCTCGGCAGCCGTACCCCTGTGGTCTGCCCGCAACGCATCACGGACGACTTGGTGAACATGCTCAAGAAATACCATCCGATTTGGCTCAACACCCACTTCAACCACCCGAACGAGGTGACTGAAGAGTCTGCTGCCGCATGCGCCAGACTGGCTGACGCCGGTATTCCGCTCGGCAACCAAACCGTCTTGTTGCGCGGTGTGAACGACGACACCGAGATCATGAAGCAGCTCGTGCACGACCTCGTGCGCATGCGCGTGCGTCCGTACTACATCTACCAGTGCGACCTCTCCATGGGTCTGGAGCATTTCCGCACGCCCGTTTCCAAGGGTATCGAAATCATCGAGAACCTGCGCGGACACACCTCCGGCTACTGCGTGCCGACCTTCGTGGTGGATGCTCCCGGCGGCGGCGGCAAGATTCCGGTAATGCCCCAGTACGTCATCTCCCAGAGTCCGCACAAAGTGATTCTGCGCAACTACGAAGGCGTGATCACCACCTACACCGAGCCTGAGGATTATCAGGAGAACACCTGCAGCCCGCTGCCCGACAAGAAGCATGTGGAAGGCGTGGCCTCCCTGCTGCACGGCGAACAGATGGCCCTCGAGCCCAACGAGCTGGCGAGAAAGAAGAGACACAAAAAATAATATTGCGAATACCCAACATTGTGGAGACGTTTCATGAAACGTCTCCACAAAACAAACAAGGTACGGTAGAATAACTGCCGTACCTTGTTTTATAACATGTACCATTCTTTAAATTCAGGTACACGAGCCTTGTTGCAAATGCGGACTACCGCTCCCTTCTCTCAATCACCTCCTTCAACTTATACCGATCTCCTGTGGCGGGACCGATGGCGTTGATGAACTGGATGTCGTAGCCAGGGGCGTCGTAACCCCAACGCAGGAATTCACCATTTTTGTCCACCTTTTTCACCACTTGGTCGTTATATCTGACAATCAAGAATTTGGCCAACTTATCCCAACGCTTCATCATCCGGTCGGCATAGTTGATGCTCTTCTTATTGAGGTAGTCGCGACGGTCGGCAGGGGTCATCGTCTCGATGGCCTTCAGCACGCTGTCCTGGTCAGCAAAGTAGTAGTCCTCTAACTCGCGCTGAGCCTTGCGGAGGTCTTCGATCATCATCGAGTAACGCGGATAGACCATGTTTGCCACCCAGTTGTTCATCCAGAAGGCCGACTCAAAGCTGAATTCCGTGCGCTGGTTGTTCTCAGGACGGAAGCAGTCGGGCACCTGTGTGATGCAGCAGTATATCGGCACATAGGCCACCATGTCGGCGTCGTCGCAGTTGAACCAAGTGACGCCACCCACATCGTCGGGCAGCCACGAACGCATTTGGCAGGTCATCGTGAAGCCGCTCTGTTGCGTGGCGATGGGTCGCTCACGGAAGTAGCTCACGCCACTGGTGTCACGGAAGTGCATCGGCAGCGGACGAATCGGCATTCCCCACGGACCGGCGGTCATGTCGGAGGTCATATCTAAGGGTGTGCCCTCGAAGTGGTCGCGCATATCCTCCTGCAAATCTCTGAGGGATAGTGGCTTGTCTGGCTTTACCCAAAGCGGAAGCCCTTCACAGATATCGAAATAGCCTTCGATATAGTCAAAATACTTGTCCATATCCGAGCAGTGATTGTTGAAGAAGCTCCACACGCGGGCGTCAGCGTAGCGAACATTCTCGAAATCGATGGGACAGTAGGCATCGCGGAAGGAGAACTCGTTGTCTTTGCCGCTGAAGAAGCCCATCTCGCGGGCGAAGGTGACGGCATCGGCGGCATAGACGCACTCCACTTGTGGCTGGCTGATATACGCCAAGTGCTGGCTGTTGAGGCTCTTGTATTCTTTCAACTTGTTGGTTTTCTGTTTTATGATAAAACCATTATCCCAACATTCACCCTCTTTCGGGAAAAAGCGGATGCGGCTGAGGTTGGCATGGGCGCAGATACAGTCGTCGGGGATGCGCAGTGCGACCCAGACAGCCCCTTTCCTACCCTTCCCCTTGCCGATGATTTCCATGATCCACGCCTCGTTGGGGTCACAGATGGTGATGCTTTCGCCGCTGCTGTTATAGCCGTACTCCGCCACCAGCTCAGCCATGCACTTGATGGCCTCGCGAGCATTGGCGCTGCGCTGGAGGGCGAGCCGCATCAGCGAGAAGTAGTCGAGCAGCCCCTCGCGGTTCTGGAGTTCCAATCGCCCGTCGAAGGTGGTCTCCACGATGGTGACCTGCCGCTCGTTCATCAGCCCGACCACATTGTAGGTGTAGTCCACCTGCGTCACGAACTGTCCTTCGTGTGAAGGTCCCCAGCCATGGATGGCGATTTTCTCGCCGGGGGCGTGTCGTCCCGCCGGACTATGGAACAGCGACCCGGAGAACCCGAAGCCGTCGCAGTTATAGGTGCACATCACGCTGCCGTCGGCGGAAGCTTTCTTGCCGACAATCAGATTGGTGCAGGCCACGGCGGGGATGATGGCCGTAGCGAGGAGGATGGTAAAGAGGAGGTGTTTCATATTGGTTTAGGATTTAGGTTTTGCGATTTGCGGTTACCACCCCACACTGCGCTTCGCTTGTGTACGGTTACCACCCCACACTGCGCTTCGCTTGTGTGGGGTTACTAGCACTTCGTGCGTGTTGTCCCTTCGGGACTGCTTAAGGAATATGTTTTAATATATTTCATTATGCATTCTATATTTTCAAGATGCACGCCAGAAACTTCACGTCCATGCCGCTGTTGTTGGCAATGCTGTGGCGGGCACCGTTTCCAGTGAACATCACGTCTCCGGCACGCATAGTGGCGGTTGTGTCGTTGTCGGTAACCTCGGCCTCACCCTCTAAAATGTAGTAAATCTCCGCATCATCGATGTGCGAATGCTCCTTAATCCGGCTCCCGGATGGAAGGGTGATGATATTGAACATCGAGGCACGTTCCAGCATTTCCGCGGGCGTAAGGATGATGTCCTTGTTAATACGGCCCTCAATGTTGCCCTGGTTTTCCACGGTTTCAATTCGAATGTCTTGCTTATTCTTGATCATTGTGGTATAGTTTGGTGGTTATTTTCATCAAATGAATCAATCCATAATGGTGATAATCCGTATTCAAAAAAACATCAGCAAAAATAGGAAAATAATGCATCCGCGCAAATTGTTCCACGGATTGCGAGTATCGCTTAAAAATAATACTGCTAACTAGTCACTATTAACTGCTCACTAAAAAATTGTATTTTTGCGGTTTAAAAAAAGAGAAATGTCAACTGATATCAACCATATTCTGGCTTCCGGCCAGCGCAATTTTTTCCTCATCGCCGGCCCGTGCGTGGTAGAGGGCGAGGAAATCACCCTGCACATAGCCCGTGAAATCAAAGCCATATGTGAGGAGCTGGGGATTCCATTCCTCTTCAAGGCCTCCTACAAGAAGGCCAACCGTTCTTCATTGCACTCTTTCACCGGCATTGGAGACAGAGAGGCGTTGGCAGTGTTGGCAAAGGTGAAAGCCGAGCTCAACGTGCCTGTCGTCACTGACATCCACACGGCGGAAGAGGCCGCATGGGCAGCGGAAGTGGCCGACGTGCTGCAGATTCCCGCGTTCCTGTGCCGCCAGACCGACCTTCTGGTGGCTGCGGCCAACACGGGCAAATACGTCAACATCAAGAAAGGGCAGTTTTTGAGCCCCGAAGCCATGCGTTTCGCCGTGGAGAAGGTGCGCGAGTCCGGAAATGAAAACGTGCTCGTCACCGAGCGTGGCACATCCTTCGGCTACCAGGACCTCATCGTGGATTTCCGGGGTATCAAAGCCTTGAAGGAGAACCACTGCCCTGTGGTGCTCGACTGCACCCACTCGCTGCAGCAGCCCAACCAACCCGCGGGCGTGACCGGCGGGCGTCCCGACCTCATCGAGACCATCGCCAAGGCAGGCGTGGCCGTGGGGTTCGACGGCCTCTTCATGGAGACGCACCCCGACCCCGCCCACGCCCTTTCCGACGGAGCCAACATGCTACCACTTCATGAGTTGAAACCTCTAATGGAAAAGTTGTTGCGGATCAGATTGGCCATCGGGTGATTTATGATGCAGGACAAATCAATTTAGATTAAATACCAAAGACTTGAGACCAAAGAGCAAAGACCAAAAGCCTATCGCTAACGGCCAAAAAGTATAATTAATATGAAAAAAAAACACCTCCACCAGCTTATCATCATCATCTTGATAGCTATCTGCTATGGGAACACCCTCACCTTAAAATATGCTCTCGACGACCGGATGATGATCCTGGAGAGCAAGCACACCATAGACGGCGGATGGAAGAGCGTCAAAAGCATTCTCACAGAAGACACCTTCAGCGGATATTTCGGCAACGACAAGTCCATTGTTGCCGGCGGACGTTACCGCCCTGTCTCCCATCTCTCCTTCATGATTGAATTCCAACTGTTCGGGAAAGAAATCAAAAAGAAGATTGGAGACACCTCAGATTTTGAGAACTTGCACAACAGTGCCAATGAGCAATACTTCAACAGCTCCATCCTTCCCTTTGTCAGCCACCTTTTCAACATCATCTATTTCACCTTGCTTTGCCTGCTGATTTATAAGGTGCTGGAAAAGTTGTTCCAAAAATACAATGGTGAGAGATGGTTCCAATCATTGCCTTTCATCGCCACACTTTTGTTCGCTTTGCATCCCATTCACACGGAAGCCGTGGCCAACATCAAAGGTCGTGACGAGATTTTTGCCATGTTGGGAGCCACCGCTGCGCTGTGGTGCTGTCTGAAATACATGGACAAACACCAATGGTGGTATCTTTTATTGAGTCTTTTAGCCATCACTTTCGGTCTCTTCTCCAAAGAGAACGCCATCACATACTTGGCCGTCATCCCGCTCTCTCTCTATTATTACGACACTCCGGGCAAAAAGAAGATGGATTACGCATGGACACTGCTTCCTGCCATCGCCGGCAGCATATTCTTCCTCATTGTGAGAGTTCATGCGCTAGGAAGTTTCATGCCTGAGGAGGGGTCCGTCAATATTCTGAACAACCCGTTTATCCACTCTACCAAGGCACAAGAAATAGCCACCGTACTTGTCACTTGGGGCATATACTTGCGGCTGCTCATCTTCCCCCACCCACTCACCCACGACTACTACCCTCATCAGATTGCCATCACGGATTTTTCAAATCCCTTGGTATGGATTATCCTTGTCGCCTGCATTGCCCTGGTGGTATATACCATCATTAACTTGAAAAAGAAATCGGTTATCGCCTACGGCGCCGCCTTTTTCATCATCACCTTTTCCATCACCTCCAACTTGTTTTTCAACGTTGGCACCTTCATGAACGAGCGCTTCGTATTCGTGGCTTCGTTAGGGTTCACCCTTGTCATAGGATACTGGCTCTACTTACTCAGCATATCCAGCATCAAGAGTCTTCAGACAGTATCCATGGTAACCCTTGCGGGTATCGCTCTCCTATACGGTGCCAAGACATTCACTCGGAACTTTGTCTGGAAGGATGACTTCACCTTGTTTCTGACAGATGTGAAGACTTCCGAGAACAGCATCAAGTGCAACGTATCCGCCGGTGGAAGCTACCTGCAGATGTGGAAAGCAGACCATAAGGAACGCAACAAGAATCTCGCCTACAAACATCTTAACAAGGCTCTGAAATTGGACAATCACGCCCTCAACGCATACCTCCTGCTGGGAGAGTTGGAGTTTTTGAATGACAATCTCGAAGCTTCCTTCAACGCTTACTACACCGCATCGCAGATAGAGCCAAGAAACAATCTGGCACAGGACAATCTCAGGAAAATCGCCATGCGTCTTGAGGACAATCAAATAAAGCCTATCAACGAACTATTGGAATTGGGGTTGCAGACACAGGATTTCAATAAGGTTCGAGAGGCATACATACGTATCACCCAATATCTGGAGGAGAATCCAGAAAGTATCATTGCCCTCAACATAAAGGGTAATGTCCTGGGGCGCGGATTCGGCCAGTTGGACACCGCCATTACCATATACGAACAGATTATCGAGAAGGACCCGACCTTCGCCAGTGCATGGGAGAACATGGGCATTGCCTATGCAATAAAGCGCGACTTCCCCAAAGCCGAAGAATGTCTTTTGCATGCGCACCAATTATTGCCGGACAACGAAAACATCAAACACAACCTGTTTTCATTGTACATGGAAATGGGGGAAGTAAAAAAGGCAGAAGCCATAAAAGCCACCATCTAGAAATAAAAAAAAGATGGCCGCATGGCGGTCATCTTTTTTTTATGGGTAAATGACAAACTTGCTTAGAACTTGTCGGCGTTGTCCACCAGCATCTTGTTCTTTTTATTGTAGGTAAAGAGCAGGAAGCACTCTTCAGCGAGGCAGAGCACCAACAAAACAACAGCCACAATGGCAATGTTACCGTGATTAGCCTTGACAAAGAGCGGGCCTTCTGTGAAGAATGTCTTATAGAGGATGAAGTTCATCAACCAGACGCTGCACAGGGTTAAAATCCACCAAATGCCCAGATGGAGGCCACTGTTGTCCACATATTTGTCTTTATCTTCAATCTTAACAATTCCCTTATCTTCCAATGCATAATCGGTTTCTTCCCAAATTTCCTTGAAGAAGGAGACCGGCTTCAGCAGATTATAGACGGGGATAATCCAGGATACATAGGACATCCAAGCGGGCATTCCGTCTTTCATCCAATGGCAAATATTATGAAGATTGATTGAATTCTTATAGTTCCACGTGGCAAAGGTGAAAATCTTGCAAATGAAGACAACCAGTGTGATAACGGCGATGAGGACAAAGGAGCTTTTGGCTTTGTCGTTGGCCTCGTTCAAAGCGTCCCATTCCTCTTTCAGAGGTGTATATTCAGCTTCGTAGGCAGCCAGCTGATCCACGTGCTCTTTCATTGTTTTCTGTTTGTCGGAAAGCGTATTCTTTGTTACTGAAATGCTTTCTTCGAGAGCTTTACGACCGGCCCTGTCAACGTTAGGCAGTTTCTGTTGGAGAGTGTCAAGTTTGTACTGGTAGTAGGCGACTTCAGCACTGTCTTGCTTGAGGGGGTGCTGGGCCATGACATAGTTTTCATATGATTTCTCATAACTGGCTCTGGCATCAACGACCATAAGATTGGTCTTGTCGAATTTCATCAGGAAAATCATGGAAACCACAAATAAAACCAGCAGTAATACGTTGAGCAGCAGTGTCAACTTGCTCCACAAGGAATTGTTAGTAATGTTTTTCATATTACAATATTATTTTATGTTACTAATTATCAACACGATAATAACCCAAATGTAAATTTGGAACCAGTCGCAAAAGTAAAAAAAATATCGGTAACTATGGGACTTCTTCAAAAAAAAATAAACTAGTGGAGAGTTATCAAAAAAAATGTATTTTTGCAGCCTCAAAAACGGCGGGGTGTAGCGCAGTTGGTAGCGCGCTACGTTCGGGACGTAGAGGCCGGAAGTTCGAGTCTTCTCACCCCGACCAAACAAAAAAGGCAATCCATTGGGGTTGTCTTTTTTTTATGACAATAATTGAGATTCCGCCGTTCACTATGTTCACGGCGGAATGGTGCGCACTCCAAAAGAATTCTTTTGGGAAAAGGAAGAGGTTATAATCGGTCGAGCACCGTTTTACACAACTCCTGCATCAGGCCGTGGTAATCATCCAGGAACTTTCCTGTGACGCGGTTGGCGATAATCAGGCAGACCGTCAGTGGATTATGGCCGAGCACATTGCCGAGGCCGTAAATGGCGGAGCATTCCATTTCCATATTGGTCACCTGCAATCCGTTATGATTGAAAGCCTCAATCCTGCGGTTCAACTCCGGATACATGAGCGGGGCGCGCACCTGACGGCCCTGCGGGCCGAAGAAGCCGGGCGCGCTGATGGTGACACCCTGTGTCATGTCAAAGGCGATGCGCCGGAGCAGGTCGGGGCTTGCAGGCGTGCAGTACGGGTGTGGCAGACGCTCGTTCCAGCCGGTCTGCCGTATGAAATCATCCACCAGTTCCTTCTCGTTGAAATCCCCATAGTTGTAGAATTGGAGCACGCCATCAATACCGAATCCGTAAGAGGAGGCAACAAAAGAACCGCATTCGACATCAGGATTCAATGCCCCGGAAGTGCCGATGCGCACCAGATTGAGCGTACGGTGACCAGGTTTGACCTCACGGGTGGTCAAATCAACGTTGGCCACCGCATCCAACTCGTTCAACACTATGTCAATATTGTCCGTGCCCATACCCGTGGAAATCACAGACACCCGCTTCCCCTTGTACGTTCCCGTGTGCGTAATCAGCTCTCGGTTCTGCTTTTTCACGTCAATCGTGTCCAGCATCACCGAAAGCATGGGCACGCGCCCAGGGTCTCCGACCAGAATCACATTGTCGGCAAGTTCGTCAGGATGCAAATTTAGGTGATAGATGGCACCGTCTTTTTGTAACGGAAGTTCTGAAGCTGGAATTTTCATATTGGATTTCATTTATTCAAGTGAGTGGCAAAAATACAAATTATTTCATCCTGATAAATGTTCAAACTCAAAAATCAACGAGGAAAGCCTGAAAACACGACTTCCAGTTCATCACATTTTTTGTATCTTTGCAGCCCTAATTTTATATAGATGGAAAACAGATCAGAAGAACATAAACATACCAATCCTCGACACAAACGTCATTCCAAACCTCATCAGAACCAACAAGATAGAAATCAGAAAAAGCAACAAAGCAGAGAAAAGGAAAGCCCGCTGGAGGCCATAGAGCCTGAGGTTCCAACCAATGTTGAGGTGCGCAGCCAGACTGAAGAATCCCTTGCACCCATGGATGAGGACGACGACCCCAACGATATTGGCAACATTTCCGACATTGAGCGGAAGAAAGTGGTAAAACACGACCACGAAAATGACAAGGACCATACTCAAGCGGAAGATTGGGAGAAATACCTCGATATGGACATCCGCACCGGCCTCTCTCCGGAGTCGGCCAAGATTGCAGACAACATTTTCCTGACACGCGGTCTGAACGACCTGCCGGCGCCGGAAAACATGCACTGCAAACAGTACCAGTACAACGCCTGCAAGTTGCCCAGTTATGACTGGATCTCCAAGTTGGACATCTCAACTGATTATATCGAATTCCCCATCGCTGAGGTGCGTTTCAAGAACAGTCACAAGGATTTCTATCTGCTCCCCCAGGAGGGTGTCTTCAAGGTAGGTGACATCGTAGCTGTGGAATCCAGTCCCGGCCATGACATCGGCATCATCTCCATGCTGGGGTTGCAGGTGAAACGCCAACTGGAGCACAAACACATCAAGCCGGAGAATGTGACCAAGAAGCTGTATCGCACAGCGCGCTACGCTGACATTGAGGAGTGGATCTCCACCGTGGGGCTCGAGCATGAAACCATGCTCAAGTCGCGCTACACCGCCTGGGACCTGAACCTCAAGATGAAAGTCAATGACGTGGAATACCAGGGCGACGGCACCAAGGCCATATTCTACTACTCTGCCGAAGAGCGTGTGGATTTCCGCGAGCTGATCAAGATACTGGCTGAACTGTTCCATATCCGCATCGAGATGCGCCAGATCGGCGTGCGTCAGGAGGCCGCCCGACTGGGTGGCATAGGTTCTTGCGGACGCGAGCTCTGCTGCTCGTCGTGGCTCACCAACTTCCAGTCCGTGTCCACCAACACCGCCCGCACACAGCAACTCTCCCTCAACCCCCAGAAACTCGCGGGCATGTGCGGCAAACTCAAATGCTGCCTCAACTTCGAGCAAGACACCTATCTGCAGGAACTCAAGGAGTTCCCCGCACCGAACATTCATCTGAAAACCAAAAAAGGCAAAGGATTCTACAACAAAATCGACATCTTTAAAAAGATTGTTTGGTATTCCTACGCAGACGATCCTTCCACTATCTTCGCTCTGCCGCTTGAAAAGGTGAAACAAATCATCAAGATGAACGAAAACGGCAAATATCCCGACACCCTTGAGGAGTTCGCCAGCGTGAACCAGAAGAAAGTTGACGAAGGCAACAACTACAGCATGGACGAGCTCAAACACATCGCCGACGAAAAATAGTCACCGATTAGCATCGCGCAACAATGAAAAAGATTGTCTGGTTATCATTCGCGATCGTTCTGATTTGCACTGCGTGCAACAAGAACGTCTATTATAGCGAAATACAAACCATCCCCGATGAGAAGTGGGATATCAAGAGCCCTTTGACCTTCACAGTGGACATCACGGACTCCATGCAGTATTTCGACATGTATATGCATGTACGCAACACCACCGACTTCCAGACGCAGAATTTCTATGTCTTCATGAACACCAAATACCCTGACGGACACAGCGAGCAAGACACTTTGGGGTTCATTCTGTGCGACAAATTCGGAAAATGGACTGGAAAGGGTCAGGGACGGGTGAAAGACAACAAGTTCCTGTTCCAACCCAACGTGCGGTTCCCTTTCAACGGCACCTACACCTTCACGGTCACTCAGGGCATGCGCGAGGATGAGGTGACGGGTATCAGCGATTTCGGGATTTCATTGGAGCTTCATAAATAACATGTTATTCCAACTGCCAATCCGCCAGCTTCATGTCATCGTCAAGCAGAATGGCCAGGTAGTTCATGTAACGCGATTCGGCAATATCCCCGTTTTCCACTGCCTCGCGCACCGCGCAACCGGGCTCGTGCGTGTGCGAACAGTCGTCAAACTTGCATTTGTTGTTATAGGCGCGAATTTCCGGGAAATAGTCCCGGATTTCCTCTCTTGAATATTGTATCAGCCCAAATTCCTTGATACCGGGTGTGTCCATCACGTAACCGCCAGCCAGCGGGAACATCTCCGCAAAGGTGGTCGTATGGCGTCCTTTCAGGTGCTGCCTGGAGATCTCCCCCACCCGCAAATCCAACGATGGGTCCAGACAGGTGATTAGCGCAGACTTTCCCGTACCGGAATGTCCGCTGAACAGGGCCACCCTGCCCGCCATTCTCCGGCGCAACGTCTCCACCCCCTCGCCCGTAACAGCCGAAGTGCAAACCGCCTCATAGCCAATGCCGGTGTACAACTCCGCCAACTGACGCACCAATTCCCGTTCCCGCTCGGTGTAGATGTCCATCTTGTTGAAAACCAGACAGACCGGAATGCGGAATCCCTCGGCAGATACCAGAAAACGGTCGATGAACCCCAACGAGGTCCTCGGCTCCTTCAGCGTAACCAAGAGAAAACACACATCAATGTTGGCGGCAATCACATGGCTGATTTTGGACAGGTTGGTGGATTTGCGCTCGATGAAATTGCGACGCGGTTCTATCTGCGTGATAGTGCCGGTTCCATCCCTCTCCAATTCGAAATCCACCCAGTCGCCCACCACCACCGGATTGGTGTGCTTGATACCCTTTATGCGAAATTGCCCGCGCAGGCGGCACTGCACCACCGCACCGTCTTCCTGACGGGCCTGGTACCAGCTGCCGGTGGATTTGGTTATGAGGGCTTTCATAGGGTGTCTCCTTGATATGTTGGTGTGTAGAGACGCATGATTATGCGTCTCTACAAATTCGTTGTTTGGTCTGTCGGTCGATTTCCAGGTATTCCTCCACGGATTGCGGCGTGCAATAATCGGCCTTGGCCAGTGCGTCCTCAATGACGACGGGGATATCCACATAGCGGATTTTCTCCTGCAGGAACCACTGCACGGCTATCTCGTTGGCGGCATTCATCACACAAGGCATACATCCTCCCTGGCGCGAGGCTTCGTAGGCGATGTTCAGACAAGGGAATGTCTCCAGATCGGGTTTCTCAAACGTAAGCTTCGGATAATCAGCGAAATCGAACCTCTGGAATTCGTTCTCCAATCGCAATGGATAAGTGACCGCATATTGAATGGGCAACTTCATGTCCGGTACGCCGAGCTGCGCTTTGAGGGAGCCGTCGCGGAACTGCACCAGCGAGTGCACTACCGACTGCGGATGCACCACCACTTCAATATTCTCCAGCGGCACGTCAAAAAGCCACTTGGCTTCAATCACCTCCAAACCTTTGTTCATGAGCGTGGAGCTGTCGATGGTCACCTTGGGACCCATATTCCAATTGGGGTGCTTGAGCGCGCTGGCAAGCGTCACCTGTTGCAACGCTTCCTTGCTCCAGCCGCGGAAAGGACCACCGGAGGCTGTGATAACCAACTTCTCAATGGGATTGTGCTGCTCGCCAGCCAGACATTGGAAAATGGCGGAATGTTCAGAATCGACGGGGTAAATGGGCACCTGGCACTCCTTGGCTTTGCGGGTCATCAGTTCGCCAGCCACCACCAGGGTCTCTTTGTTAGCCAGTGCTATGAGCTTGCCACAGCCAATGGCGTGATAGATGGGGCGCAAACCCGCCACGCCCACAATGCAAGAGAGCACCATATCGACACACTCCATCTCGCACACATCACACAGGGACTGTTCCCCGCAAAAGACCTTAATGTCTTCCTCGGCGAGTGCCTCCTTTACCTTTCGATATGCGTCCTCCTGGACAACCACCACTATATTCGGCTTGTAAGTCAAGGCCTGCTGAATCAGCAAATCGGCACTTGAATTGGCCGCAATGACTTCCAGCTGGAGCAGGTCCGGATACTGTTCGATGACCTGCAAAGATTGCACACCCATGGAGCCTGTGGACCCCAACAGCGCGATTCTACGCTTTTGTGCCTGCTCGTTCATTACCGGTGGCTTTCAATCGTCTTGCAAATATCAGCGAACACATGGTCAATATCTTGCATTCCGTTCAGCTGAATGAGTTTACCTTGGTTCTTGTAGTAATCCACCAGCGGCATGGTCTGGTCGAAGAAGTTGGCCACTCGCGCCTTCACGGTTTCCGGTGTGTCATCGGCACGATTCTCTAGCTGGGCACGTTTGAGGATTCGTTTCTCCACCTCCTCCATCTCCACATAGAGATAGAGAACCATATCAATGTTCAAATCCTTGAACAGGTTCTTGTCATCCAACATTTCGGCCTGTTTGATGGTGCGAGGAACACCGTCAAAGATGAAACCTTTGCTGTCGGCATGTTTCTGGATATGATTGTTGAGCATTCCCAATGTAATGTCATCAGGGCAAAGGTCACCTCTGTTGATGATCTCCTGGGCTTTCAGTCCAAGCGGAGTCTTGTTTGAGATCTCATAACGGAAGAGATCTCCAGTTGATACATGGTCAAAACCGAATTTTTCAGCAATGAGTTTGGCTTGCGTGCCTTTTCCGCTACCGGGGGCACCAAAGAGAACAATATTCGTCTGCATAATAATACATTTTTAGGTGGAGACGTTTAATTAAACGTCTCCGCTAATTATTAGATTTTCAGTTGATAAATATCAGGGAGATTGCGCCCGTAGCCGTCATAGTCCAGGCCGCGGCCCACAACAAACTTATTAGGAATGGAAAACGCACAGTAGTGGATGGGAAGGTCCAGCATGTAGGCTTCCGGTTTGTAGGTCATGGTGGCGATGCGCAAATCCTTCAAACCGGAAGGTTCTAGCATCTCAACCATGTGCTTGTAAGTGCGCCCCGTATCGATGATATCCTCCAGAATGATGACACGTTTTCCGCGAAGGTCTTCTGTAAGCCCGATAAGATCTTTCACATGATTGGTGGAGTGCGTGCCGCTGTATGAGGAAAGCTTGACACAAGAGATCCGACATTGGATGGTCAGTCTCTTAAGCAGGTCAACAGCAAACACGATGGCTCCGTTGAGTGTCACCAGCAATATAGGGTCATCATTTTTGTATTCTTCGTTAATTTGGTCAGCAACTTTCTGAATAGCGGCGTCAATTTCCGCCGCAGAAATAAACTTCACAAAAGTCTTGTCTAATATAGTAATCGAATCGCTCATAAGCAGTATTGAAAAATGCTTGCAAAAGTACAAAATAAATAAGAAGTCATCATCTTTTTTTTGTATTTTTGCAGCTTTAATTTTTTATCATTTGATGAAACGGCTGTTCTTACTCATTTACGAGTTCTTCTGCAAGCGTCCCATTATTTTGTGGGGCACGCTCGCCGTACTCATAGGATTGTGCGTATTCAGTGCCCTGCGCCTCTCCTTTGTGGAGGACATTGGCCGTTTCCTACCCGACGACAAAGAGAATGCGCGCATTAACGACGCCTACGCTCACATCGGCGGTGACAACAAATTGGTTATAAACATTGCCCAGTGCGACACCAACGACGGCATTGACCGGGAATTGCTTTCCGAAGCCGCCGACCTGCTGGCTGACAAACTGGAAACTGAAGACAGTACAGGGCTTGTCAAATCCCTCTTCTACCAAGTGGACGAGCAACAAGTGGGCGAGGTGATGGACTTCGTCATCCAGAATCTGCCCTACTTCCTCACCGAGGAGGACTACAAGCGTATGGACACGTTGGTCACGCCAGACTACATGAAGCAGCAGCTGGCCAACGACAAGCAGCTGCTCGCGACACCCGTAGCCATAATGCGGACAATGATACAACTCGACCCTCTGTTCTTCTCCTCAAATGTGCTCCAGTCTCTAAGCGCCTTCAACCTCAACGACAGCTATCACACCGAGAACGATCACATCTTCAACAAGGAGGGAGACGAGGCCCTCGTGGTGGTCAACTCCAACTACCCGCTGAGCGAGACGCAGAACAATGGACTGTTGATCGAACAGATTAACCAGGCGATGGCCGCCGTAGAGAAAGAGATGGGTGGCAAAGTGCACCTCTCTTGCTTCGGCGCATCACAAGTGTCCCTCACCAACTCCACGCAAATCAAAAAGGACAGCTTCACGTCTATTGCCCTGGCGCTGGTGTTTATCCTGGCTCTGCTAATTTACTATTACCGGAACTTCAGAAGCATCCTGCTGATCATTGTCTCCATCACCTTCGGAGGATTATTTGCCCTGGGGTTAATCGCCTTGGTTAAGAATCCCGTATCCATCATAGCTGTGGGGATGGCCTCCATTATTTTCGGCATCGCCATCAACTATCCCATACATTTCCTGTCGCACTTCAAGCGAACCAACGACAAGCGACAGATCATCAAAGACATCGTCAACCCGCTGCTCATAGGCAACATCACCACGGTGGGTGCATTCCTAAGCCTTCTGTTCATCAGTTCCGACGCCATGCGCGACCTCGGACTTTTTGCCGCCTTGCTGCTGGTGGGCACCATCCTTTTCGTGCTGGTATTCCTGCCTCACCTGATGGGCGACCGGTATCCGGGCAAGGATCGCGGGCTGGCGTTCCACCCCATAGCCGAATTCCGTCCCGAAAACGTCAAGGGTCTTTTCTGGATGGTGATAGCCATCACAGTTGTGCTCTACCTATTCAGCTCCCGCACCTCTTTCGATACCAACATGCACAACATCAACTACATGACGAAAGAGCAACGGGCCGCATTCGAAAAACTGCGCGCCGAAGCCGACACGACCGTCAGCACGGTCTATTGCCTTGCCGAAGGGGAGTCCATGGAAGAAGCCCTGCAACATCAGGAGCAAATCCAAAGCGCCCTGCTGTCTTTGCAAAGAACAAATAACAGCCCTGTCACCAAAGTTAGCGGAACAGGCAATTTCCTGCCGTCCAAATCTCTGCAACAGCAGAAAATTGATCGTTGGAACGCGTTCTGGTCAGAACGACGTGATGCCTTCAGCCGAGACTTGGATGCTGCCGCCAGCGCAAACGGTTTTGTTCCCGAGGCCTTCCAACCCTGCAAGGATATCATCAACCACCAATATACCGTACAAGAAGTCGACTATTTCGAGCCTATTCTCAACCAGCTGGCCGCTAATTATGTAGTCAGAGAGGAGAACAAGGTTATGTTATACAACATTCTACAAGTTAAAAAAGCGGAACGACAATCTGTGGAGGACCAACTCAACAGAATTGACAGCCACGTGTTCGCCTTCACTGACAGTTCCATCGCCTCCCGGTTGGTAAGTGCCCTGTCGCATGACTTCGACTACGTGCTGTACATCTGCGGTCTCATCGTTTTCGCATTCCTGCTCTTCTCCTTCGGAAGACTTGAAATCAGCATCTTGGCATTCCTGCCCCTCTTCATCGCCTGGATCTGGATTCTGGGCATCATGGGCATCACCAATATCCGTTTCAACATCGTCAACATCATACTGGCCACCTTCATCTTCGGCATGGGCGATGACTACTCCATCTTTGTGACCGAAGGGCTGATTTACGAATACACCTACGGGCGGAAGATGCTCTCGCAGTTCAAAAACTCCATCATTCTTTCATCCTCCATCATGTTCATCGGCATCGGAATGCTGATATTCGCGAAACATCCGGCCATGCGGTCGCTGGCCCAAGTCACCATCATCGGCATGCTGACAGTAGTATTGATGGCCTATATCATCCCACCCATCCTCTTCAAATGGCTGACCACACGAAAAGGCCAGCTCCGTCAGCAGCCTGTAACCCTGACCAGCATCCTCAGAAGCATCATTGCTTTCCCATTCTTTTTCACAGGGGTTGTCATCCTTAGCATATACGGATTCTTCGCACTCCGCCTTGGCGGACGTACGGACGAGCACAAGCTCAAATACCACGAGCTGATGCGGAGACTATTGCGGGCAACAGCACGTATCATGCCCGGCTCACCGTTCCGCATCCTCAACCCTAATAACGAGCAGTTTGACCGTCCTGCCGTCATCATCAGCAATCACCAGTCACACTTCGACTTGATGTACCTTCTGATGCTCGCACCAAAAATCATCGTTCTCACCAACAAATGGGCATGGACCACCATGCTCTACCGTCGTATTGTCAGAAACGCCGACTTCTTTCCCAACACGGTCGACATGGAATCCAATTTCGATAAGATAAAGGGAATGGTGGATAAGGGGTATTCCGTGCTGGTGTTCCCCGAAGGCACGCGGTCGGAAAGCCATAACATCCTGCGTTTCCACCAAGGGGCATTCTTCTTGGCAGACAAACTTGACCTGGACATCCTGCCAATCATCACAAACGGCATTGGCGAAATATTCCCGAAGGGCGACACCATCATTCACAAGAGTGTGATTACCATATCTATCAAAGAGCGTATTACCAAAGAGGATCCCCATTTCAGAAAAGGAAAGACCTGTCTGGAAACCACGCGTCTGTTCAGGCACTATTTCATTGACGAACATGCAGCTCTTAAGGAGCAGTGCGACACCCCGGAATTTGTCAGTCACATCGTACGATACAATTACCTATACAAGGGCAAGGAAGTTTCCAGGAACTGCCGTCGCAAGCTTTCTCAGATACAAACACTGCTTAATGCTCTGGAACAGGTACCGGACAGCGCCCGACTGCTATACAAGCATTGCGGCAACGGCGAGCTGGCACTGGTCACCGCCATACTGCGCAAGCGTCTTGCTGTTACCGCATACGATCCGGACGAAGACTGCATTGCGCTTGCCGAGCACTGCGCCTCCGTGCCAGCCAATCTTCACCACACTTCAGTATTGCCTGACGAAACCGCCTTTGACTTTGTCATAGATGAAAAGAGACTGTTTTAACGAACCCCCATACAAAACCGCAACTATATGACCAACAACAAATACGACATTGTAATACTTGGAACTGGACTAGGAGGATTAGTATGCGGTTACATGCTCTCCAAGAACGGCTTCAAAGTGCTGTTGCTGGAAAAGAACGCCCAAATTGGCGGATGTTTGCAGACTTTCAAGCGCTTCGGCATTAAGTTTGACACTGGAATGCACTACATTGGCAGCATGATGGAGGGGCAGATTCTGAACCGCCTGTTCCATTATCTGAACCTGCTGGATGACGTTAAACTAAGTCGTCTGGATGAAAACGGTTACGACATCTTATCCATAGGAGGAGAACAATACCGCTATGCATCGGGATATGATCATTTTGTGGATGCCTTGCACGAAAAGTTCCCCGGCAACCGCAAGGACCTTGAGACATACATTCGCCGATTGAAGGAGATTGCCAATGCCTCGCCCCTCTACAACTTGCGGAAAGTGGAGAACCATGTGTTCATCGAGGCCGACTATATCAAGACCAGCATAAACGATTTCATCGCATCGACAACGGACAATTACCGTCTGCAGAATGTGCTGGCCGGCAATCTACCCTTATACGCAGGCGTGCGCGACAAGACACCCACCTACATCCACGCACTCATCAACAACTTCTATATTCAGAGCGCTTGGCGTATCATTGGCGGCAGTGACAGCATTGCCACCTCGCTGGCCAATTCCATACGCGCTTTCGGAGGTGAGGTCCTCACCCGACAGGAGGTCACCGAAATCATCTGCAACCATACAAAGGCCACAGGTGTGCGCCTGAAAAACGGCGAAACCATAGAGGCGGACTACTTCATATCCAATATCCACCCCCAGGCCACCATCAAAATGCTCGACACACATCTCATCCGGAAAGCCTACCGTTCGCGCATCAACGACCTGGAAAACACCATTGCCAACTTCACCCTCTACATCAAATTCAAGGAGAATGCTACTCCTTATCTCAATTACAACTACTATTACTATGAAAATGAGGATGTATGGACTGCCAACGACCGGAAACCCGGCGACCCGCTGAGAAGCTACCTGTTCATGCACCAGAGTGCCGAACCCAACCAACAATGGGGACAAAGCGCCGAGATGATTGGCTATATGAAATTTGACGAAGTGAGCCGATGGGCCGACACCACCGTAGGACATCGCGGTGACGACTATCTGGAATTCAAGCAGGCCACGGCCGAGCATTACATCGACGTGTTGGAGAAGTCATTCCCCGGCATCCGGTCTGCCATCGATTGCTACGAAACCTCCACGCCTCTCACTTACCGCGATTATACGGCCACCAAGGACGGTTCCATGTATGGCATCATCCGGGACAAGAACTTCCCCACGCAGACCCTGGTCTCTCAGCGCACCAAGATTCCCAACCTCTTCATGACCGGACAGAACATCAACTCACATGGCATCCTGGGAGTAACTATCGGCGCCGCGCTCACCTGCGCAGAATTTCTAGGATTGAACAAGATTATCTCAGAAATAGAAATAAATGAATAGATATCAGCTATTGGTTATTGGCCATTAGCTTTCACAAACAGAATAAAATTAGGATTTAGGAAATAACAATTTACAAATAACACATAGCCAATAGCCAACAGCTAAAGGCCACTAACAAAAAAGATATGAAACTGAAACTGATTTATCCGAGATGGAAGAAACTGCCAGGCCAGACCACCTTCAACCTGCCGCCGCACGGACCAGTGGTGTTCGCTGCAACCCTACCCGAATATGTGGATGTGTCTTTTACTGATGAAAACGTGGAAGACTTGAACATGGACGAAGAGTGCGACGTCGTGGCCATATCCATGATGCTGACCACGCAGGTGAAGCGGGGCTGGGCTATCGCTGACGCCTACCGCGCCAAGGGCATTCCCGTGATGTTTGGTGGTATCTCCACCATGCTGCATGCAGAGGAGACCCTTCAACACGCTGACAGCATCTTCTTGGGAGAAGCGGAAGGACGCCAAGAACAGGTCTTCAAAGATCTGCAGAACGGTTGCCTTAAGAAAGTCTATAACTACATGGGACACCAGCCCGACATCGCACTGGTGGGTCCCGCGCGCCGCGACCTGTACAAGCGCGAGCTGTACAACCACAAGGGCGTGCAGATGGTGGATCTGTTCCATGCCTCCAGAGGATGCCGCTTCAGCTGCTATCCCTGCGCCGTCTCCTACCTTGGCGGACGTTGCTTCCGCCCTCGTCCCATCGACCAGACCATCGCCGATTTGGAGACTATTGACAACAACCGACTCTTCATCGTCGACAACTCTTTGGCACAGAACAAACAGTGGGAAATGGACCTCTTCCGCGAGATGATTCCTTTGAAGAAAAAATGGATCAGCCACACCATTGAGGACGACCCGCAGGTACTTGACCTCGCGGCTCAAGCCGGAGCATGGTACGTTTACCAGGCCGTGTACGACACCTCCGACTATATCAAGGAGCGTGTGAAACGTTACCACGACTATGGCATTGGTGTCGAAGGCACCATCCTCTTCGGCCTTGACAACCAGACTGAAGACGATATTCTCCGCCTCATCGACTTCCTGCTTAAGATAGACCTCGACTTGGCCGAGTTCACCATTTTGGCTCCGTTCCCGCACACCAAAGCCTACGACGACCTTATGCGCCAAGGCCGTATATTTGACCATGATTGGGACCATTACAACGCCGGACAGGTGGTTTATAAGCCCAAACACATGTCTCCCGAACGTCTGCAGGAACTTTACGAATACGCCTGGAGCGCCTTCTATCACGACGAAACGCAAGAGGAGAAGATGTTCAAGCTCTTCACCAACGTCATGCTGCGCGAAATGGAAGACGGCACATACCGTCCCCGCGACCGCAAACTCGCCAACAAAAGCTTCGGCAAAGACGTGGACCGCAGCAAGAGCCATTTCAACGAATTTTAATGTTTTTTTGCAGGGACGCAAAATTTTGCGTCCCTACCACACAAATTATACAAAACCAAAATATGAAAGTACCCGAAAAATATTACGACGAAATATTCGAATTCGCAGGACAATGGGATATGCCAAGCGCTTGCGGACTGAAAACCATCCACAAAGACGGCAAGACCTACATTATCACCACGGAATTGTACCAGGAAAACCCCGGCACTTCCATCACTTATGCCGGCGGTTCACTCATCAAGCAGATTTGCGACCGAAAGAATTTGGACATTCGCAACATTATATATATAGAATGTAATCCGAACACCAATTCCAAACTCTCTTTCTACGATGAAGAGATGTTTGAGGTCACCTATCAAGTGGAAGAGGGAACGCCAACCAACCTAACCTACCGCCAGCTTAGCAAGGAAGAAATACAAATAATTGTAGACTAAGTAAATACAATTATCTTTTTATCAATTTAAATTACAATATTATGAAAAAATTATTCGTAATGGTTTTGGCCATGTGTGTCATGACCGCATTGCAAGCCCAGAAAATCAAAGGTGATGTCTCCTGCCTCAAAGGTCAGGATGAAATCAACATCCAATTCAATTACAAAGGGGTTACCTATGATGGCGACAGTGAAGCCAAATACTTAAAAGGTGAGGACAAAGCCAAAGATCCGGAATGGAAAGCGGCTTGGACAAGTTCTTTCCGCACTGAAATTTGGGAAGCCCGTCTTATTGAGGACCTGAACAAAGAAATCAGCAAAAAGGGTATGGAATGCGGCGATTTCAAAGATGCGTCATACACCATCATTGTCAAATTCGAAGACATTGACCCGGGCACCTTTGCCGGTCCTATGTCCGTGTCTGCCCGAATCAACTGCACTGTTTCTTTTGTGAAAAGCGGATCCACCAGTCCGTTTGCCACAATGGAGCTGAAGAAAGTGTCTTACAAGTACTACATGAATCCGATGCCAGAACAGCGCGTGGGCGAAGCTATGAGCTGTGTTGGTGAAATAATCGGCAAACAACTGAGCAAAATCAAATAATGAGAAGATTTGTTCAAACCCTACTATTACTGGTATTGGTTTTGGCTGCGTACGCACAGCCAAAACCAATCAAGTTATGGTCTGATGTGCCGGACATGAAGTCACAGCCCACGAAAATGTACATCTATCCTGCACCGAAAGACAACAATACGGGCGTAGCCGTCATCGTCTTCCCTGGAGGCAGCTACAGTCACACCATGGGTATCGCCACCGAGGGCTTCGGTGTTGCCGAATGGCTCAACAGCCAGGGCATCAATGCCTTTGTGGTGAAATACCGCACAGGGAACCGTGGCTACCACCATCCGGCCATGATCGAGGACGCCCAGTATGCCATCCACTTTGTGCGCCAGCACGCCAAGGAATACGGTATCGATCCCGACAAGGTGGGCACTATGGGCTTCTCCGCCGGCGGCCATCTGGTCACCATGACCGGTGCCTTCGCCCGCGAGAACTACCTGTCCGAACATGGAATCAAGGACAATGTCTCCTTGAAACCCAATTTCGTAGTGCCCGTGTATCCGGTAGTTTCCATGAAGGACGACATCGCGCACCAGCGCTCACGCCGCAACCTGCTGACGCGACACTACACGCCGGAGCAGCAAAGCAAATTCTCCATGGAACTCAGCATCCCCGCCGACATGCCTCCCACCCTCGTGGTCACCGCCAAGGATGACCCTGTGGTGAAATACGAGAACAGTGTGCGTCTTGACCAAAGCCTCACTAAAGCCAAAATCCCGCACAAATTCTTTCTTTACAACACTGGCGGACACGGATACGGCATGGACGAGAACCTCGCCCCCGAAGCCGGCAAATGGAAATACGAATTCATCAAGTGGCTGAAAGAAATCAAAATCCTTTAACCCCATTCACCCCATTCACCCATAAAATATGAATTTCATTCCCGAAATCGAATATCAGCCCAGAGCAGTCATCAAGAGTTTCCAAGAACAGAAGATGAGGGAGCAACTGGCCTACCTGAAGGCCTATTCTCCTTATTACCAAAAACTTTTCAATGATCATCACATTGACATTGATAAAATTGAAAAACTGGAGGATTTGCAGCACATTCCTTTCACCAGCAAGAAAGACCTGCAGTTGCACAACTGGGAATTCCTCTGTGTGCCCCGGGAGAAGATTATCGACTTCATCACCACATCCGGCACGCTGGGCGACCCGGTCACCTTCGCCTGCACGGATGCAGACCTGAACCGACTGGCCTACAATGAGGCTGTCTCTTTCACTTGCGCAGGGCTCACCTCCAACAGCGTACTACAGTTGATGACCACCATTGACAAGCGATTCATGGCCGGATTGGCCTATTTCCTCGGCCTGCGCAAAATGGGCGCGGGAGTCATTCGTGTGGGAAACGGCATCCCCGAACTGCAATGGGACACCATTCACCGCATCAAACCCGACACCGTGATGTGTATTCCCACCTTCATTCTGCGACTGATTGAATACGCCGAAGAGCACGGCATCGACTACCGCAGTTCCTCCATCAAGCGCATCATTGGCATCGGCGAAGGTTTGCGCGACCAGAACTTCGAGTTGAATTCCCTCGGCAAGAAAATCAAAGAGAAATGGGATGTGGACCTCTTCGCCACCTACTCCTCCACCGAAATGTCGGCCACTTTCTCCGAGTGCGAATTCGGCTGCGGCGGGCACCATCACCCCGAGCTCCTCATTGTCGAGATTATCGGTGAGGATGACAAACCTGTGCCCGAGGGCGAAGTGGGCGAGGTGGTCATTACCACACTCGGTGTGGAGGGCATGCCCCTACTCCGTTTCCGCACCGGCGACATGGCGTGCATACACCCGGAACCGTGCAAATGCGGCCGCCAAACATTCCGCATCAGCCCCATCGTGGGTCGCAAGAACCACATGATCAAATACAAGGGCACCACCCTCTATCCACCCGCTATGATTGAAGTGCTCACCAACGCAAGTTACGTCGAGAACTACTACATCACCATCAGCACCAACGAGACTACCGAAACCGATGATGTCACCATCACAATAGGTCTGCATGGTGACCCGGGATTCGATGTGGTGAAAGACCTGAAAGACCGGTTCCGCGCCAAAATCAGGGTCGCCCCGCAAATCAGAATTGCTCCTGTAGAGGAAGTCAGCAAAGTCAACTTTCCAGCTATGAGCCGCAAACCTGTCACCTTTATTGACAATAGGAAACACTGAACCAGTTCATAGCGCATTATATGTTTGAAGAAACCCGCCCATATAACGACAGCGAAATACCTGGTGCCATTGCCCGTTTGATTGCCAATCCTTTTTTGGGAACCCTTGTGAAATACCTGTTTCCCGACACCGACCTCCAGGATTTCAAGAAGGAGTTGCATACGATATCCACTGTCGAAGAGTTTCAGGAAAAGGTAATGCTCAAAGCCATCTGGAGTATCGTGCACAAAACCTGCTCCGGTTTCTCCTGGGAGGGTTTCGACCGTCTGGACAACGGACACCGCTACTTGTTCATCGCCAACCACCGCGACATCCTGTTGGATGCCGCCCTGCTTCAGATTATCCTTCGGGAGAATCATCTCCGCACCTCGGAGATCACCTTCGGCAACAATCTCATGCAAGGCGAATTGGTCATCGACATCGGCAAGATGAACAAGATGTTCCGCATCGTGCGCGGCGGCACCGTGCACGATTTCTACCGTAACTCCATGGAGGTGTCGTCCTACATGCGACACGCCTTGCTGGAAAAGGGCGAGTCGGTGTGGATTGCGCAACGCAACGGGCGCACCAAAAACGGCATTGACAAAACCGAAAGCGCCGTGCTCAAAATGTTTTCCATCAGCAGTCCTCTGCCTTTCGTCGAGAATCTGGGAGAACTGAACATCACCCCTGTCGTCATATCTTACGAATATGAGCCTTGTGATTTCCGGAAAACCCAAGAAATGTACATATCTCAATACCAGCGATACATAAAAGAGCCCGGGGAGGATTTGAGCAGCATCCTACACGGTGTCACCCAACAAAAGGGACAAGTCCACATCGCGGTAGCCCCTACCATCACCCGGGAGGAGTTGGCCGAATGCGACCGGCTTGAAAAGAACTTCAAATTTGCGCGATTGGCCGAGATTATCGACCAGCGCATCTATGCGCATTACAAACTATGGAAAACAAACTTCATCGCCTACGACCTGCTGAACCAGTCTTCAAAGTTCGCAGACAAATACACAGATGCGGAGAAGGAGCACTTCACAGCATACATGGAAGAGGGCCTGGTCGGACTGTGCGGTGAAAAGGATAAGCTGCGGAACCAGTTTTTGAGAATCTATGCCGGACCGGTGAAAGAGACTTGTGCGCTGTAAATCCTTTTGTAAAAAAGCGTATCTTTGCCGCGTAAAAAACAACAATGAGCGAAGAACAATTCATAGACTACGTAAAGATTTTCGGACGGTCGGGTAACGGCGGGGCCGGATCCGCGCACCTGGCACGTACCGCAAGAAATCCGAAGGCTGGTCCTGACGGCGGCGACGGCGGCAAGGGCGGCAGCATCATCGTGCGGGGCAACCGCAATCTGTGGACCCTCCTGCACTTGCGCTACACCAAGCACGTGTTCGCCGAGAACGGCGGCAACGGACAGAAGAACCAGTGCTTCGGCAAGAACGGCGACAACGCCGTCATCGAAGTGCCCCTCGGCACCATCATCAGGCTGGTAGACACCAACGAAGTGATTGGCGAAGTGCTGGAGGAGGGCCAGGAGATCATTGCCATGAAGGGAGGACGCGGCGGCCTGGGCAACGTGCACTTCAAGAGTGCGACCATGCAGACGCCGCGTTTTGCACAGCCCGGAGAACCGGGCACCGAAGGGTGGCTGTCGCTCGAACTGAAAGTGCTGGCCGACGTGGGCCTCGTGGGATTCCCCAACGCGGGCAAGTCCACCCTCATCAGCCAGCTCTCCAACGCGCACCCGAAAATCGCCGACTACCCCTTCACTACCCTGAGGCCGAACCTCGGCATGGTGGCCTACCGCGACTATCAGTCGTTCGTCATCGCCGACATCCCCGGCATCATAGAAGGCGCTTCCGAAGGCAAAGGCATCGGCCTGCGCTTCCTCCGCCACATTGAGCGCAATTCGGTACTGCTTTACATGGTACCCGTAGCCGACAACAACGGAACGCGGACCGCCGAAGCTATCCTCAAAGAGTACAATATCTTGAGACATGAGCTGGAGGCCTACAACCCCGAGCTGCTTGACAAGCAGTACCTCGTGGCCATCACCAAATGTGACATGGCCCCGGAAGCGGAAACAGAGCAGATAATGCGGAAGATTTCGTCAAAAATTCCCGCTATATGCATCTCTTCCCTCACCAATTACCACCTGACAGAAATCAAGGACCGCCTCTGGTCACTTCTCAATGAAGCGTAAAAGCGCCACCGAATAAATTGAATAATAAGCAGATAGAAAAATTAGGCTTTTTTTTCAAAAAAAAACACCAAGACAGGATGCCATATGTAAAAAAAATGTATTTTTGCAGCGTCAAAAGAACGATAAAAGAAGAATAAGAAATGGCAAAGAAAGTTAAAGAAGCTCGTCAACAAGTCATTTTGGAATGCACCGAGCAAAAGGCAAGTGGAGTACCGGGAATGTCCAGATATATCACGACTAAGAACAGAAAGAACACTCCCGACAGATTGGAATTGATGAAATACAATCCTTATCTGAAGAAAATGACATTACACAAAGAAGTTAAATAATTTAATACAATAGAGAGATGGCAAAGAAGGTTGTTGCAACGTTGAAAAGAGAAGGTGGCGTCACCTATACCAGAGTGGTAAAAATGGAACGTTCACCGAAAACTGGAGCTTACACATTCAAAGAAGCTGTAATCGACTCCACTACTGTTAAAGACTTTTTGGCTAAAAAGTAATATTTTGTTTTCATGGTTGAAAGAAGGTGGACCTCCCGGTCCGCCTTTTTTCGTATATACAGTAGCGTGCT
>CAJODA010000013.1:39492-43902 GCA_905233745.1 uncultured Bacteroidales bacterium | reverse complement strand
GTTCCATGAGGAACCGCGCACAAGCATACGGTGGCTCCAGTTGGTGCTAGTCTGCGTCAAACGCCCCAGAGTCGAAGTACCGGAATGAGATCCTGCCGTCGATTGGGACCAATTGCCGGGATTTGTGCCATAAACAGGCGGGGTGACATCGTTGCCGCTGTTATGGTAGTTCACGTTATTGTCATTACACGAGTCCCAATAGGAGCCGTAGCGGCATCGAACATAATTGGCCGTGAATGTCATGAACGACGGTGGGGTTCCATCGTAATACGTCTGTGCCCATGCCCCATCTGAAAGACAGGAGCATGAAGCATAACTTCAATATCGGATTTTGGATAATTCTTTCTGTCATAATTTTGATTTTTGGGGATGAACTTCGAATAAAGCCATCGATTGTTAATGGCTGCAAATATATAAAAAAAACGCTGACAGGGATAACTATCAGCGCTTTTTTTTGTGGCGGGAACGGGAATTGAACTCGTGACCTCCGGGTTATGAATCCGACGCTCTAACCGACTGAGCTACCCCGCCTTTTTTATGGCCGCAAAAATACACTTTTTTTCATTTGCTCGGAAAAAAACATCCAATAAAAAAACACCATCGGATTTTTTGTTGGAAATCAAAATTTGCAGGTGAAAAAAATTCCGTACCAAGTGATAACGCAACAGTAAATTTTGTATTTTTGTCGCGTTAATAAAATATTAATCTATAACAAAATCACCTTATGAAAACATCAATACGCAGATTTAACCGTAACGTCATTCCTAGTTGGAACGATCTCAGGAAAGACATGCGCGAAATTCACGAGTTGTTTAAGGAAAACGAGCGTCGAATTAAAGAAACGGACCTGCAAATGAAGGAAACTGATCTTCGAATGAAAGAAACGGACCGTCAATTGAAGGAGACTAAAGAACTGATCAAAGCGCTTTCCACCAAGTTCACCTCACAGTCAGGGCACATTCTGGAAGGATTGATGGAACCGTCTGCGATCCGAATATTCCAAGAACGGGGCTACGACATCAACAGATGCTGGAAGAACTTCAAGAAGTACAGTAAAGACGCGGGCAGGAGAATGGAGGTGGACCTGTTGCTATTGGACGACGACATCGCCATCGTGGTGGAAGTGAAAATCAACTGCACCTGCGCCGACATTGACCATTTTCTCGAGCAAATGACACATTTCAAGGAGGTTTGCCACGAATACGCCGACAAGCGGGTGCTCGTGGCCGTCGCCGCCGTGAACTACGACCGCAATTCTGACGAATATGCACATGAGAAAGGGGTGTTCGTCATCCGCGTTTACAACGACAACATTTTCTCCCTTGATCCCACTGAAGGGGAAAAACTCACAGAATTCTAATCGTTCATTCTCCAATCATTTTCCGGAACAGCGGGGAAAACGGTTCCGCCAGAACGTCAAGTGCCTGGTGGCTGACCGGATGTTCGAACATCAGCCGGCGCGCGTGCAGTGCGATGGAGCCATCCTCGTTGGAACGTTTCGCGCCATACTTCAAATCGCCCTTGATGGGGTGTCCGATGGCGGACAACTGCGCCCTGATCTGATGGTGGCGTCCCGTGTGCAGTTCGACTTCGAGCAGGGAATATCGCTCCGAAGCACCGATCCTGCGAAACTCCAGTTCAGCACGCTGCATACCGGGTTTCTCCGCTTCGGAGACAAAACTCTTG
This sequence comes from uncultured Bacteroidales bacterium, assembly GCA_905233745.1. Lineage (GTDB taxonomy): Bacteria > Bacteroidota > Bacteroidia > Bacteroidales > WCHB1-69 > F23-D06. The sequence goes on along the minus strand of CAJODA010000013.1, from coordinate 42,216 downwards.
TTCAACCGCTCGTTTTTCTGCATATAATGTACCAGACGTCCTTGCTCCGGAGCCACGCCCTCGACAATAGCCCAGTAAATCTTGCGCACCGCACGGTTCTTCACCATCTCGCACATGCGCGACAGCGCCTTGGAGGTTTTGGCATAGATGACCGCACCGCTGACAGGCCGGTCGATGCGGTGCACCAGGCCGCAGAACACATTGCCGGGCTTGTTTCCCTTCACACGGATGTAGTCGCGCACCAGTTCCAGCAGGGGGTTGTCGCCGGTCTGGTCGCCCTGCACTATCTCCCCTGCCCGCTTATTGACAATGAGCAGGTGGTTATCCTCATAAAGGATGCGGTCTTGCAGTAGCAATACAGGATCAATATTGTTCGGACTCATTGGGGAAGTTTGCACTCTTGACATCATCGATATAATGCTCTACCGCACCGACGATTTCCTCGCTCAGGTTCATATAGCGGCGCAGGAAACGGGGTGAGAACTGCTGGGTGACGCCGGCCATATCGTGGAACACGAGCACCTGGCCGCTGGTGGCGCCACCGGCACCGATACCGATGGTGGGGATATGTATGGACTCGGTGACCGTCTTGGCCAAGGCCGCAGGAATCTTCTCCAGCACCAGGGCGAAACAGCCATGCTGATCCAGCAGCTTGGCATTCTCCAACAGCACCTGCGCCTCGTCATCCGTAGTGGCACGCACGGCATACGTCCCGAACTTGTTGATGGATTGCGGGGTCAGTCCCAGATGGCCCATCACAGGAATGCCGGCGCTCAGAATACGGTCAACCGACTCGACCACCTCAGCGCCGCCCTCCAGCTTGATTGCATCAGCACCCGACTCTTTCATGATGCGAATAGCGGAGTTCAGGGCTATTTTGGAGTTGCCCTGGTACGTGCCAAAGGGCATGTCCACGACCACAAGCGCACGTTTAACGGCCCGCACCACAGAGGAGGCGTGATAAATCATCTCATCGAGGGTGATGGGAAGCGTGGTTTTGTAGCCGGCCATCACATTGGCGGCGGAGTCGCCCACCAGAATGACATCTATCTTCGCCATGTCGAGCAGGGCTGCAATAGAGTAATCGTAGGCGGTCAGCACCGCGATACGCTCACCCTGGTCGCGCATGCGCTGCAATGTATTGGTCGTAATTTTGCTGATATTTTCGGTTAAATACTGTGACATTGGCTATTGATTTTAGAGGTCGCAAAAATAGGAAAAAAAATGGTGAAACAATCTCCGTGTTTTCTAATATTCAATCACTAAAAAAGGCAATGAAACAAAAGATGTCTCTGATAAGTTGCAGATTCCTCCCATCGCTTTCGGCACGCGCACCATTCCGCTCGCAGAATCCCCAACGTTAACCCCGTTCGCACCGGCATCGACACCCGCTGTGCCGAAATTTTCCCGCACGGGTATGCCATCGTAACAAAATAATTCCTATTTTAGCCCCGCCAACTGAAGGTGTTATGCCATGAAGTTGGCAGATTTTTAATTATAACAAGAAGTTGTACCCGACACGTAACCAGGGCTTTTTATTATAAACAAAATCAAAATCACAAGAATGATGCTTGGTGCATTGGTTGCCTTTGCGCTAGTTTTTAACGCCTGCGGTCCTGATGACGGCGGCGAAAACGATGGAGGGGGCAGCAACCAGGAGTACCCCTCCACTGCGGATGTAATCCGCAATGCCGTGAAGGACATTGACGGCAACAAGTACGATGCCGTGAAAATCGGCAACCAAGTGTGGATGGCCTCCAACCTGCGCTCTACGCGCTACGCCGACGGGACAAGCATTCCGTTGGGAGAGATAACGAGTGATACAGAACCCTATCGTTACGCACCAGGTACCGCCCAAAGCAATGAGGAGAACATGGTCAATGTTCCCGCGTACGGCTATCTGTACAACTGGGCAGCTGTGATGCGCGGAGCAAGCAGTAGCGATGCAAATCCCAGCGGGGTGCAGGGTATCTGCCCCAAAGGCTGGCACGTGCCGAGCGATGCGGAGTGGACACAATTGACGGACTACATGAAAACGCGTCCCGAATATATGTCCAGTGGCAATATTAATAACTTAGCCAAAGCCTTGGCTGCGACATGGGGTTGGGAGAGCAGTTCGGAACCGGATAATGTCGGATACGAACCCAGTACGACCAACAATGCCACCGGCTTTTCCGCTCTTCCCGCTGGGGGCTACAGCGGAAGTTACTACGATTTCGGCGATTACGCCGACTTTTGGTCTTCGACGGAGTACGATAGCGGCAACGCGTTGACTCGGTACTTGAACTATAGCAACGCTGGCGTGTACAGGTACTACGTCGACAAGTACTACGGGTTTCCTGTCCGCTGCGTACGCGATTAACTGAAACGAGGAACGATGACATTGACAATGAACTATGACGATGACGATGACGTTGAAAGATGAAATATAAGATTGTATAATTGCGATGAAGGGCGTGGCCGTGAGGCTGCGCCCTTTTTTTGTTTGTGGGTTAACGTTGGGGGTTCCGCTCGCTGCAATACACGGTTAACGTTGGGGGTTCCGCTCGCTCACTACGTTCGCGGCGGAATGGTGCGTGGTACAGGGCGAGAGAGGGGGAAAGGGAGATGGGCGGGACGGGCTGTGTGCGGGCGCACGCCGTAGGCGTGCATGGATCGGTAGCCGGGGATGGTAATCCCCGGGATGGGTGGCGCGTCGGATAATGATCGCGGCGAGCATGTGCC
>CAJODA010000013.1:0-39447 GCA_905233745.1 uncultured Bacteroidales bacterium | reverse complement strand
ATCGCAATGGCGCACCCACCATTCCGCGAAACGCGACAGCGTTGAGCGGAACCCCCAAGGTTAACCTCGACAAGCCATAAAAAACCAGGGCGCAGCCCCTCGGCCGCGCCCTTAACTGTTCACTGTCCATTGCTTAATCGCGAAGGCAACGAACGGAAAAGCCATCGCCTTTACTGCTGCCACCCCAGATCACATTGGCGTAATCGTGGCCGAAAAAACAGCTGTAAGCACCCGAACTACTGTAGAAGTCGGAAGAGCCCCAAAAGTAGGCATAGTGACCGGAATTGCAGTAACCAATATCGTCATAGTTGCCCGCAGGCAACGCACTAAAGCCTGTAGCGTTGTTGGTACTTTGGTTGTTCCCCACATCACATGTATATGGGCTAGCATACCACCCTGTGGTGTCGGCTAATGACTTAGCTATGTATGAATTGTTATTGTCGCACAGATATTGGCTGTTGCTACCCACATAGTTGGTCAGTTGTGTCCATTCCGCATCACTCGGCACGTGCCAGCCATTGGGACAGATGCCTTGCACCATGGAGGGGTTGGAACTACTGCTGCTCATACCATGCATCACGGCGGGCCAGTTGTATAGGTAACCCCGCTGCTCAAGCGGAATATCTGAAGAGGTGTAGTCATAGCGGTATGCAATAGTGTCACTATAGCTGGTACCCAGTACGATACTGGTGCCATCGGCGTAGTGCGTAGTCCTCAAATTCTCCTTCATCCAGCACTGGTTGCCAATCTGAACCGTATTGTAGGTATTACCATCCCAGTCCGTCACAGTGGAAACACCAGGACATGGCTGGCCGTCTTGAAATGATACCTGATTCTCGGCAAACTGCATCACAAACGCCTGAGAGGAGTCTTGTGCCTGCGTGATATACTCGCTCTCCGCTTCCATGCCATTAATCGTTGCATACCCAACATACTCCATCATATCGCCGAAATCAAACGGGTTTGTTGTATTCGATTTCAACACGTATGTGATGGCATTCTTCTCGCCGAGATATGGTTCCACCTCCCCCGTTGCACACCATTTTGATAGAAGACGTTTTCCCGTTCTGGCTAGCCGACACCACATAGGTGCCTGCGGTAGCGAGGGATATGCGGAACTGGTGCGTGCCGGGGCGCGGGTCAACGAGATTCCGCGCCTCCACCATGCGACCGTTCGCATCCGCAATCTGCAAACGCACACTGCCATCCTCCACCACCGTCAGACACACCTCGGTGCTGGTGCTGAATGGGTTTGGATTGTTCTGAGACAGCGAAAAACCAACTTCTTCTTTATAGTTGACAACGCCCACGCCGTTCTGCATAACCAAAACCGTATCGGGCCAACAAATGGTTTCCTGCCAGTTCTTGGTCAGATTTGATATAACAACGCGATTAAGCTGCACATAATGGCTGCCCGCATCCTGTGCGGTAAACGTCAGTGTGACGGTCTGTGCTAAAACCGATGCCATGACAATGATGGTCATGAGCAAAAAACAAACAATCTTTTTCATCTTCTATTTGTGTTTAACTGTCAATAATTCCGTTCATAGCGAACAAAGCACAAAGAAAGTGGAGCCGTTATCCGACAGCACCCTCCCGGTAGGGCTGGACTCCCTGTTAGTAAGATACTGAAGTACAAGCCCCACCTGTTCGGCAATTAAACACCTCATAGGCAAGCTTGATTTCCGATATCCGTACTAACATTTAAACTGTCCAGGTTTACCGAGACGGATAAGCGAAAATGCGCTTTCTTTTCAATAAAAAAACCGTTGTCCGCTTTTCAGCATAACAACGGTGCAAATATACGATTTCTTCAATTCCCATGTTACCATTTCGCGGCGGCACGCATTTTGCCCCGACGCAAACATCACACGCGCCGCGACCATTTTCCACCGCACCATCCATCCCGGGGGTTAACACCCCCGGCTACCGATACAGGCAGACCTACGGCCTGCCAGGCACCATTCCGCGAAACGCGCAGCGCTGAGCGAAACCCACTCACCATTCCGCCGCCACCGGCGGCGGAACCCCCAAGGTTAACCCCGTAATCTTGCAAGCAGCGGAACCCCCAACGTTAACCCTAATTCAAAATGACGGCAGACCTACGGCCTGCCAGGCACCATTCCGCGAAACGCGCAGCGCTGAGCGAAACCCCACCACCATTCCGCCGCCACCGGCGGCGGAACCCCCAACGTTAACCCCATTCACCCTTCACCGTTCACCGTTCACCTTTCACCGTTCACCCTTCTCCCTTCACATCACCATCACCACTACCCGATACACCACCCATAAGGTGTACGCCAGAAACAGGAGGCTCCATATTGCAGCCGGAACATGCGTGATTTTCTCCAAATTGGTGGCATCCCCCGCGCGCGACGAATCCTTAAATGATAACACCACCAAGACGACCGAGGACACCACAGATTCCGTGAGTATCATCACGGCATAAAACATGGCAGTGTATCGGATGAACTCAGCATTGTCATAGTAAATCAGGAAAACGTTAATGGCACAGAACAGAAGCACCCACAAGGCACCATACCAATTGCGTATCCACATTACCAGCATAACCACAAACAGCACGGACAGACCTGCCAACAACCCTGTTGATCCTCCGTTCTGTACGAGATAAAAGGCCAGCCACGCCACAGAAGCGGCAAACGGGTAACCCGCCAACGACACCAAAACAGCCTGCCACTTATGCTTGGTCTGCGTCACCGTGGTGCCCGATGTGTCTTTAAAAAGCTCAATCTTATGCACCTCCCCGCCCACAAACAACGCCGTCAGAGCATGTCCCAACTCGTGCAACCCTGTGTTGATGATATTGAAGAACTTGCCCACCACCGGAATCCGCGGCAGGAGCAAGGCAACCACAACAAAAACAATCAATATGATATTCCCCGACATGGGACTGGATGATGAACTATGACTATAACTATGACTATGAACTATGACTATGAACCTGGAGCCAAGAGAACTCTGCATCATCACCTCTTGCGCCACATGTTCCCTTTTTGCCTCATGTACCCATCCATCACGAGCGGCGGAACTTGTGGATGTCCGAAGAATCCCACGACTGGTACATCAAAATATTCTGGATGTTGGCGATCATCATGACGAACAACTTCAAATCATTGTCTGCGAACCACTTCATGGCCCGTGGGTCCTTGCGGCAGGCAGCGGCAAACTTGGAGAGAAAGTCACAATGGTACTTCTGCAACCACTCGATGGCCTCCGGCTCGTCGTCGATGGCATTGCTAAGCACCGCAAACTCCGGATAACCGTTCTTGGCCAACCACTCCAACGCCTGAATGTTGGAATGGATGGCCTCCGCCAACGCCTCCAACTCCGGGAATCCGTTTTGCATCAAAAACTCACTGAACTTCTTGTCGCCCTGCAAACTCATGTTGAAGGCGATGAGGATTTTGGTATCGTAATCAGTGAGGCAATGCATGAAAGGTGAAGTTGGTAAAAAGGTACAGTGTAAATGAGGTGGGATTCTTAAAGGTCGTGAGGTTCTTAAAGTTTATAAAGTTCTTTTGAAATTTGCACTTTGAACTTTACTGTTTAAGACTTACCGTTTTATTAAACACCAGCATCTCTTCCGTGGAGTCGGGGTCGGCGTAGAAATAGCCCAAACGCTCGAACTGGAAGTGTTTGATGGCCATGGCCTTCTCCAAGTTGAGTGACGGCTCAATCCAGCCCTCCTGAACAATCAGGGAATCGGGATTGAGATGGTCGAGGAAGGTCTGTCCCTCTTCGCAGTTGTCAGGATCGGGCACGCTGAACAGGCGGTCGAAGAGGCGTATTTCGGCCTTCTTGGCATGTTTCACGGAAGCCCAATGGATGGTGGCCTTCACCTTGCGGTTGCTGTCGGGCATGCCGCTCTTGGTCATCGGATCGTATGTACAGTGAATCTCGGTGATATTGCCGGCATCATCCTTCACCACATGGGTACATTTGATGATATAGGCATATTTCAGGCGCACCTCGCGGTCAATGGTGAGGCGGTAGAACTTCTTGTCGGCATTCTCGCGGAAATCGGCGCGTTCGATCCAGAGTTCCTTGGAGAAGGGCACCTTGCGCGTGCCAGCCTCAGGATCCTCGGGATTGTTCACAGCATCCATCTCCTCCACCTGATCTTCCGGGTAGTTGTCTATGATGAGCTTCACAGGATCCAGCACGGCCATCGTACGGATAGCGGTCTTGTTGAGGTCCTCGCGGGCACAGAACTCCAGCAGGGAGACGTCGATGATATTGTCGCGCTTGGCCACGCCGACGGTCTCGGCAAAGTTGCGGATGGCGGCAGGCGTATAGCCACGGCGGCGCAGACCGCAGATGGTGGGCATACGGGGATCGTCCCAACCGTTCACATAGTTCTCCTTCACCAATTGCAGCAGTTTGCGCTTGCTCATAATCGTATAGTTAAGGTTCAACCGTGCGAACTCAATCTGTTGGGGATGATGGATGCGCAGCGCTTCGCAGAACCAGTCGTAAAGCGGGCGGTGCACTTCGAACTCCAGCGTGCAGATGGAATGAGTGATGCCTTCAATGGAGTCGCTCTGGCCGTGCGCAAAGTCATACATCGGATAGATGCACCACTTGTCGCCGGTGCGGTGGTGAGTGGCATGGAGAATGCGGTACATGATGGGATCGCGGAAGTGCATGTTGGGTGACGCCATGTCAATCTTGGCGCGCAGCACGCGACTGCCGTCGGGGAACTCGCCCGCGCGCATGCGACGGAACAAGTCGAGGTTCTCCTCCACGGTGCGGTTGCGGTAGGGGCTCTCCACACCCGGTGCGGTGGGCACTCCCCTGCCCTTGCTGATCTCCTCCTGTGTCTGGTCATCCACATACGCAAGCCCCTCTGTAATCAGCTGCTCTGCCCACAGGTAGAGTTGGTCGAAATAATCGGAGGCATAGTGCTCCTCCGCCCATTGGAAACCAAGCCAGTTGATATCCTCACGGATGGAGTCCACATATTCAGTGTCCTCTTTCACCGGATTGGTGTCATCGAAACGCAAGTTGCACTTGCCATTGTATTTCTTCGCCATACCGAAGTTCAGGCAGATGGACTTGGCGTGGCCTATATGCAGATAACCATTCGGCTCCGGCGGAAAACGCGTGTGTACTTTGGCATCATTTTTCCGGTTCTGAATGTCTTCCTCGATAATTTGCTCAATAAAATTCATAGTTTTGCAGTTAAAATGTTCGTACTTATATCGTTTAGCGAGTACCGAGGAGCGATTAGCGAATGTCGTTCCCCGTTCATCGTTCATCGTTCATCGTTCATCGTTCCGTCCAAGCAATCGGAATCCCTTCGTCATCGTCATCACATCCACTTTCACTTTATAGTCTTGGGTATATAAACGTTCGGCCAGGGCAACCATTTCTTCAGAGAAGGTGTGGCTGCTGAAAGCATCGACAGGGTGAAGCACTCCGGGGCGCAGCAGTGGGTACTCCTGCAACCGACAGCCCACCCAGCTCTTCTTGCCGGCAAGCACTTGGAAAATATTGCGGACAAAACCGCATTTCCCGTTCACAAACCAGATATCCACCGGCAACAGCAGCAACAAAACCAAAGAGCTGCAAAGATCAAAAGCCCGCTTGCTGCGCCGGTTTTCCTTTTGCAGGATGGAATGCACTGGAATGGTGTACATGTCATCGGAAGAGAAAATAGAATTGCTGCCGATAACCGCGGCGCTGTTTTCCGGTGCAATCTTATACTCCACCTGAAACGATTGGAGGCGTCCCATCCAGTCTATAATCTGTTCGGAAGAGAGGTCCCGGGCACAGAACACAATCTCGTTGAGGTGATAGAGCGGAATAAGGTCCGAAACATGGTCTACGCAGCCAATATATGGCGAGGTGACATCGGACTGGCCCTCCAGTGTTATAATGCCTGAGAATTCGCACTTCGCATCTGTCATCCGCATCATGTCAAGCACGCGGCGTGCCTCGTCCGGGGCGCCAATAACGGCTACCCGACGGCGGTCCTCCCCGGCAAGAGCCGTGCCTTTGATATGCAACCGGCCAATAACATAGCGTATAAGGTTCACAATGATGACGGTCCACATGCTACCTAGCAGCACAACTGCACGAGAGAAGCGCAATGTTTCCGGCAGCAAAGCATAGACCAGCAGGATGAGCACCGTGCCGATCAAGATGCCTTTGTTCACGTTGGCGAGCCTTATGGGTTTCCGGTATCCTTTGCAGCAGGCAATGGAGACCAGCCAAACCAGGATATATGCAGGTATGACCAGATAATAGTATGACTTGGGGAAGAAGCTGTGACGTGAAGCCAGTATATTAAGGTCCCAGTAACGTGACAGCACAAAGATGCCGGCATATATGAAGATGAAGTCAATTAGCGGCAACAGCAGTGTGCTGAAAATGCGCTTCAGGGCAGCCAGCGATGCCCGGAACCAAATCGCGCAGTTGATGAGCGCGTTATATATCTTGGCGTTCTTTTGGGAGAAATGCTTCCTGGCAAATATCTGCATAGCCTTATAGAAGACATGCACATAGTTCAGGCTTCCCGTCTTGGTACTTTCGCCCTTGTAGTGGATAATCCGGGTTTCGGGGAAATAATAGTTCTTATATCCGCCTTTGAGGATACGGTACGAAAGGTCTATATCCTCACCATACATAAAGTAGTCCTCATCCAGCAGTCCAATCTCGTCCAGCACGCTTTTGCGCAGCATCATGAAGGCTCCGGCGAGCACTTCTACGGAATGGATTTCATCGTTACTGAGATAAGTGAGGTGGTAGGAGCCGAATTTCCGGGAGTGGGGAAACAGTTTGGACAAGCCGAACAGCTTATAGAAGGCCACCGAAGGAAGCGGGATACCGCGTTTCGATTCGGGCAGGAATTCGCCCTTGCCGTTAACCATCTTCACACCCAGGCCGCCCGCATCAGGGGTCTCATCCATAAAGCGAATGCACTTCTCGAAGGTATCCTCCTCCACCACAGTGTCAGGGTTCAGCAGCAGTACATATTCGCCTTGGGACAAACGGATAGCCTGGTTGTTGGCTTTCGCAAAACCCACATTGTCCTTATTGGCGATAACCTTCACTTGAGGAAACTTGGACGCCATCATGGCCAACGAACCGTCAGCGGAGTTGTTGTCCACCACAAACACCTCCCCATCCACATTCCGGAGGGCCTTGAAAACGGAGTTCAACGCTTGCTCCAAAAAGTGTTCCACATTATAGTTGACTATGATAACACTCAGTTTCATCACGCACTAAAAGTATGCCAGCACGGTTTTCTTCGACATTACCTTGTCGCCCTTTTTGACCACCACCTGGCTATCGAGAGGCAGGAAAACATCCACACGGGACCCGAACTTGATCATGCCGACTTCTTCGCCCTGGGCGACGGCATCACCGACCTCCGGATAACTGATGATACGGCGGGCCACGAAACCGGCGATCTGGCGAAACAGCACCTTATGGTGGTCGTCTTTAGACACCACTATCGTGTTGTGTTCGTTATCCACAGAGGATTTCGGGCGTTTCGCCACCAGATATTTGCCAGGATGGTAGGCGATGTATTCGATAGTTCCGTCAATCGGGTAGCTGTTCACATGCACATTGTTGATGGACATGAAGATGGAAATCTTGATACGTTCATCCTTGAAATACTCATACTCGAAGGCCGGACCAACCGTCAGGATTGTTCCATCAGCCGGGGCAAGCACCCCGTTTTCCACCTTGTTGATGATTCTGTATGGGATCCTGAAGAAACGGATAACGATGGCGGCAACCACCAACATAACCGCATAAAAAGCAAGGTTCACCCACCACAGATTTGCCAGAAACAGCACGTAAAAGAGAGTGAGGAGAATAGTTACCAGGATGCAAACAGAAATACTGACCCGACCTGCCTCGTGAAACTTCATTGATTAGGATTTACTTGACGTAAAGAATATAGATATTTCTAGGGATATTGTTTTCGCTGGAGGTTCTTGTAAACTGGCGCGGATATTTCTTTTTGTTGATGAAATTCTCTCCGGAATAGTCATAAGTGTACTCCACGTATTTGGTCTGGACGCCGTTGGTCTTGACCGTCTGCTGCTCTTTCAAAACATTGTTCACATAATAACCGGACATGTCGGCGTATGCATACTGCAAGCCGTAGTAGGGGTTGTAAGTCTCCATATCATACGTATAGGTATGGATAATCTCCTGATTGAGATTGGGATAGAACTCTTCAATTTTGGAAATGTTCTCATATTTCTTCTTCTCACCCGGATCGTAAGTGACTATCTTGGTACAGTGCACCATCAAGTCCTTCGTGGGCACACGTTGAATCCACTCGTGCGCAGCATCGGCATCTCCGAGGAAGGTGTTATAGAGTTTGCTCTTTTTCTGGTACATGAAACTCTCATAGAATTCCTTGTCGTACACCTCTTCGATTTTGGTAATACGAGTGGTCTCCTCATCGCGTGTGAAGGTGATTTCCTTACGTACGACATCATCGACCTTGTATACCATCTTATCCACCAGGCGGTCGGTGTAGGTAATCTCAATCACCTCCGTATAATCGGGTTGTGCATTCACAATATTCGAGACGGTTTTGTCCTTATTGTACCCGAAGACGAACGATGCCGTGGAATCGAGGCGGATGCTGTCGAGGACACCACCTTTGCCATACAGGAACGTCACATCGGGATGGTCCCAATCGCTGTTGCTATAGTACCAAATTTTGCTGATCTTGCATTTGGGGTTGTAGATTTCATCGTCAGGCTTGCAAGACGAGAAAGAAACCGCAAGCACTGCGGCCAAAGCAAGTAAGAAGGCATATTTTTTCATAATAGCATGTTTTTTAATAAGCGGGCAAAGATACAAAAAAATCAGTATGGCTTTCGGACATGAATTTCATTTGTGAATTTTTTCTATATTTGCACCCGCTTATATCAGATACAATCAACAATAATAATATTCTTTAAAACAACACTCCTATGGTAGAAAAAATTACTTCCAGCCAGCAGGCTATCGACATGGAGGCCAGGTATGGCGCTCACAACTATCACCCGTTAGACGTGGTCATTTCCCGTGGCCAGGGCCCATTCGTATGGGACGTTGAGGGTAAAAAATATTTCGATTTTCTCTCGGCATACTCCGCTGTGAACCAGGGTCACTGCCACCCGAAGATCGTGGGTGCCATGATGGACCAGGCTCAAAAAGTATGCCTCACCTCCCGCGCTTTCTACAACGACTGCCTCGGACCGTTCGAGAAATATGTCACGGAAACTTTCGGTTATGACAAGGTTCTGCCGATGAACTCCGGTGCGGAAGCTGACGAGACCGCCTTGAAGCTCGCCCGCCGCTGGGGTTATGACAAGAAGGGACTTCCTGAGAACCAGGCCAAGATCATCGTTTGCGAAGGCAACTTCCACGGACGTACCATCACCATCATCTCCCTTTCCATCGACCCTGACGCTTACGCAGGATTCGGCCCGTTCACCCCGGGTTTCATCAAAATCCCGTACAACGATGTTGACGCCCTGGCAAAAGCCCTGGAAGATCCCATGGTTTGCGGTTTCCTCGTAGAACCCATCCAAGGTGAGGCTGGTGTTTACGTACCGGACGAGGGATACCTGAAAAAGTGCTACGACCTCTGCAAGCAGCACAACGTGCTGTTCATGGCTGATGAAGTGCAAACCGGTATCGCCCGTACAGGTAAGATGCTGGCCTGCGATCACGAAGGCGTTCGTCCTGACATCCTGATCCTGGGCAAGGCCCTCTCTGGTGGCACCATGCCGGTGTCTGCCGTTCTGGCTGATGACGACATCATGCTCAACATCAAGCCGGGTGAGCACGGCTCCACCTTCGGCGGCAACCCTATCGCTTGCCGCGTGGGTATCGCAGCCCTCGAAGTGGTAAAAGAGGAAAAACTCGCCGAACGTGCCGAATACCTTGGCAAGATCTTCCGCGACGAGATGAACAAGGTGAACAGCCCGCTCATCAAACAAGTGCGCGGCAAGGGCCTGCTGAACGCCATCATCATCCAACCCACCAACGGCAAAGAGGCTTGGGATGTGTGCGTGAAGATGAAAGAACTGGGCGTGCTCGCCAAACCGACCCACCAGCACATCATCCGCTTCGCTCCCCCATTGGTCATCACCGAGGAAGAGCTCCGCGAGGCCATCGCCAAAATCAAAGAGGCTATCCTCTCATTCGAATAGCATTCTTATTCTACATAACAAAGAAGAAAAACGGGGCTGCGCCCCGTTTTTTTTTTCACCATTCAAAAAAAACACTATCTTTGCGCTCATTATTCACTTAAAAGCAAAACATCATGAAAAAGACATTTCTTCTTTGCATCGGAATTTTCATCACCCTGTCTGCGTTCGCACAACAGAAATTCCTGCTGAAATCACCGCAAAACACGTGGCTGATGCGCAACTCTATCAACGGGATTCCTATCGCGCAAGATAACGACAACTACTACTACTTCGCCAACGCCCGCCCGAATTCGATAGGCAAGCCCAAAAGCTACACCGACCACATCTACACCATAGAAAAAGACAATCTTACTGTCAAAGACATGGCAGTCACCGTTTCGGGAATGCATACCTTCCTGGGGGCGCTGAACACCGACGACCAGATTGTCGCCCTCTACCAAAGTCTGAACAAGAAAGGGGATGTGGTGAATTTTTCCATCGGAACGCTCGACAAGAGCGAGAGTGAAGTTTCCGTTACGGACATCAACTCCGTGAGCACCACTGCAAACCCGCGCTTCTGGCCGGAATTCAAGACCGCCACCTCGCCCGACGGCAAGATGCTGGCCTCCCTGGTCACCGTTACAGGCAAAAACAGCCAGCTTGAAAACCTGTTCGCCGTGGTGGTGAACAGCCAAGGCGAATTTGTATGGAGCGGAGCCGTGACCCCGAAATTCAGCGGCGAGGCCTTTTCACTGGGTGACATCACCGTGGACAACAATGGAGACCTCTACATTCCGGCTTACACCTGCAATGTGAGGGGCAAGAAAGTGTCTGATGTGCAGTTCCTGATTATCAAGACCAATGGCGACGGATCGCAGACCTATTCCGCCGACCTTGCCTTCGGCAAACCCCAGAACTTCATCGCCAAAGTGCTTTCGGACGGCAATCTGGCTATTGGTGGCTTTTTCACCGACACCTACGAGGACATCATGACCCAGTCGAACGGCTACTTCTTCTACACCTTCGACACCAAACAAGAGAATTTCTCTTCCGGCAACAGTTTCGATTTCAGCAGCAACTACGCGCAAAAGAAAGCGCCTGCGCGCCTGGCATGGGTGCTCGGCAACCAACAGTATTCCATCGACGCCCTCAAGCTGTTTGAGTTGGAGAACGGATCCATTGTGCTTTGCGGCGAACACCAGTTTGTGAAAGCCATCCGCGACATGAACACCAACAGCACCACGTATCAGCTTCTGACCAAGAACATTCTGGCGGCCACCCTTCGCACTGACGGGACCACAGACTTCTCCATGATTGACAAGCAGCAAATCGGCGGCGGCGCCTTCATCCCCGATGACTGGCTTCTCAACAACATATCCTACTCTGCCATCGCAAATGGCAACGACATGTACTTCCTTTTTAATGACAACCCCAAAAACGTACCCTATCCCGGAAGCGGAGCGGTGTGCAACATGGGTGGTCTGAAAATGAACACTGAAGCCAAATGTGTGCTTATGAGGCTTGCACCGGACCAGGAAGTCACCCAGCAGGTGCTACCCAACGGAGACCAAGTGATGCGTGCTATCGAGTTTTCCGACAATGAGAACATCTATGTTTCCGGAATCAACAAGAACGGATTGAACATCAACAAATTCAGCTTAAAATAGAATCAGCCGGAAAGGAGTTCACCTCCATTTCCGGCTGATATCCAAAAGCCACGCCGTTTTAACGACGTAGTTTGTATTTTGAAAAATCACACAAGGCTGCGTATGAGTTGTTCCTCGCTACCTGGCAACAGGTAGATGGGCGGAATCTCAATCATCGTAAAAGTGCCGTAGTGCTCCTCTGCACGCATGCGCATGGCAGCACGGGCGCACGCCACGAGCACCTGTCCCGTAAGGGCAGGGTTATTGATGGCCATATTGAACTCAAAGCGCTGGTTGTGTGTTTCACCGCTCACGCCGGAGCGCACCAGGTTTACGCCATGCGCCACATTGTTCAACTCGTCGATTGAGGACACCTGTATCACGTGGGTTTCATCATGGGCAAAGTAGTCGTCCTTCAGCAGCAGTTTTTCAACAGTGGCAAAGTCAGCGCCTGCCTCCAGCTCCACGTAGACCATGCGGCGATGAATGCCGGTGCCCAAGGGGATAGTCATGGAGAGGGCGTCTTTCACACCGGTGATGGCCTTGGCGGCCACGGTGTGGCCCATGCTGCGTCCCGGACCGAAGTTGGTATAAGTAATGCCTTTGGGGGCGATGGCCTGCAGCAAGGCACGCACCACGGAGTCGGAACCCGGGTCCCAGCCGGCAGCTATCACGCATACCGTCCGGTTCTCGCGCGCAATGGGGGCAAGCTGTTTCCTCAAGTCATAAATCTGACCATGTATGTCAAAACTGTCCACAGTGGCAATACCGCGCTGGAGCAACTGTTCGGCAAAGGCGGGCACCTCGCGCGTGGGGGTGCAAAGCGCCACCACATCCGCATCGATGGTGTCAGGGTTATCGTTATGATGGAAGATGCCGGCCAACTCCATATCCTCGGAAGCCAGCGCAGCCTGCTCGACTGCCTTTCCTATGTTGCCATATCCTAAGATGGCGATTCGCGTTTTCATATCCATAAGTTTTATACGGCGGGAATAAAGACAAACAACTCCATCAGCACATACACACCGGCGCCAGCCAGATAACCCAACAAAGCATACGGGGTGATATGCTTGAGATACCAGATAAAGTCTATCTTCTCCATACCCATCACAGCCACGCCGGCAGCGGAACCGATAATGAGCAGACTACCGCCGGTACCGGCACAGTAAGTCAGGAAAATCCAGAACGGATCATCAATCGGGAAGGCGTACATACCCATGGCACCAGCCACCAATGGCACATTATCCACAATGGAGGACAACATACCGATCACTACATCTATGATGTAATAGTTGCCGTTGAAAACATGATCCATCCCGCCGGCCAGCATGGAGAGGTGTCCCGCACTCTGCAACCCTGCCACCGCGAGCAAGATACCGAGGAAGAACAGGATACTGGGCAGGTCGATTCTGGTAAGCACGTTGGTGATGGCCAGCTTGTCGTTGATGTTCTCACTTTTTCTATTGAGAATCTCCGTTGTAATCCAAAGTACGGAAAGACCGAGCATGATACCCATATAGGGTTTCAAATGAGTAAGTGTCTTGAAGATAGGAACGAAGATGAGGGCGCAAATACCCAGGATAAAGATGAGGTTACGGCGCCAAATCGGGATTCTAGCCTGTACCAGATCATCTGCGTTCTTCGGCATTTCCGGGAGTTCGCCCTTCTCCATAAAGGAGACCACGATAAGCGGGATAATCATGGAGATGAGACTGGGGACGATACATTGGACGATGACGGTGCCCGAGGAAATCTTGCCGGCAATCCAGAGCATGATTGTAGTCACGTCGCCGATCGGGGACCATGCGCCACCGGCATTGGCCGCCAGAATCACCATACCGCCAAAGAACCAGCGGTCTTTCTTGTCAGCCAAAAGCTTGCGCAACAGGGCCACCATCACGATAGCGGTGGTCAGGTTGTCCAGCACAGCTGACAGGAAGAAGGTGACGAAAGACAAAATCCACAGCAGTTTCACCTTATTGCGAGTGGTGATGCGGTCTGTTATAATGTTAAAGCCACCGTGGGAGTCGATCAGTTCCACCACGGTCATGGCGCCCATCAGGTAGAACAGGATCTCTGAAATGTCACCCAGATGGTCAATGAGCTCGTTTTTGGTGATAAAATCCACAAAAGTGGCACCAGGGTGTATAGCCAAGTAATGCTCATAGCCTGCCCTGAAACCTGTGATATCGAAAATCGAGGGGCCGGTAAGGATATAGCAGAGCCATATCAAAACGCCCAGCATCAGGGCTGTAGCTGTTTTGTTAATCTTGATCGGATGTTCCAGCGCAATGCATGCATACCCCACCACGAACAGGATAATCATAAGGTAGAAAGTTGCCATAGAGAAATATTTGATTAAAAGATTAGAATATGCTCAAGGAGATGCCGACGGACATGGGGCAAATTTTGGGGCCTTTGCCCACAGTGAACAGGGGCGTGGGCTGGAAACTGTAATATGCGTTAATGAATTTCCATCCGATACGGGCGTAAACATCTATGTTGTACTTCATCTTATTCATGACGTGAAGATTTTTGTACATGGCCGTGTCACTCGGATTATGCGGATCCTGTCCCTTGTATTTTTGGGAGACCTCACAAATAAGCCCCGCACGCGCACCGATGGAAAATTTGAACCCACTGGAGTGACGATAACGGAACTCAACCGGAATATTCACGTTAAGATAATTCATCTTCAACAGCTTGTAACTCACATTCTCAGACAAGACAAAATATCGCATCAGGTCTGAGCTCTCCTCATACTGGAGCAAAGCATTGCTGTATTGGGTGTAATAGGATATACCAACACCCAAACCGATTGCAATCGGCTTTTCTTTTATCTTGAAGTCCCAGATGCCTGAAACCGTAAAACCGGGATCAAACTTCATATGCGAAACTTCAGTGGGCATGCCCATCCAGAATGTGTGATAAATATCCATAACCAGGCGGTCGCGGAAAACCACCGGTTTGCTCTCTTTCTCCGTTTTCTCTTTGCCCGTATAGGGAGTTGTCTCCGTCTGTGCCATAATGGTTTGCATACACAGACAGCAGATGAGAGACAATGCAATTACTCTTTTAATCATGTTTTTTCAATTAGCCTGCAAAGATAAAAAAAATACTAAAACGCCCGAGGCAATGTCAATATGGAAAGATTCAAGAAGAAGAACCAGAAAAATAGGATTCCAGTTTGTTTCACATTATATATATATAGTAAAAAAAAACAGCATAGATTTGAATCATTAAATCTATGCTGTTATAGGGGGATTCAATGAATCTTATTTCTGATAGAATTTGTAGCGGTTATCAACGACTTTGGTGTTATTCACCAAATACTCGATAACGGTTGACTCGTTGCGTTCACGGCCCATAAGCATGTTGCGGAGGGCGAATTTCTCAGGCATCATATCTTTGGAAGCTTCAACCTGATGGAAATCCATAACGTTCACCACATATACCATGTTCTTGCCAGCCAACGTGACGGGTTTACCCTTGGTAGCATTGAAGATGCCAGCGATAGCGCGACCTTCAACACCTCTGTTCTGATAAGCGTCACCCGTGAAGGAGAGCACCACACTGTCCATCACCTGAGTACCATATTGCTGGGCAAGCGCGCTCATATCGGACGTTGACATGGCGTTCTTCACATAGTCAGCCACCATATCCACTTTCTTCTCAGCCATGAGCATCGTCTCGATTTCGCTCTTCACATCCTTGAACTTCTGCACGCCTTCGTTGCGAACGGTACGGACGGCAGCCACTGCGAAGAACATTCTGTCCACATTGATCACATCGGAGATGTCGTCTTTCTTAACGTCATCGGAGAAGGCCCAGCTGACGATGTCACGGCAATTGGGGAGTTGGCTGATATTGGATGCCATGGAGAGAACATTGAGGCCACGCACGGTCTGGATACCTTTCTTAGCGGCGGCGGATGTCAGTTCTTCGGCACTGCTGACAGAAGCGGCGAACTGGTTAGCCTGGGACTTGATGCTGTTGACGGTAGCTTCAGAAGCGGTAATGTCATAGTCATAAAGTACGAACTGTCTCTTTTCAATCGGGGCGGTACGGCCGATAACCTGGAAAACGATATAGCCGCCGACGGCTTTGTACACATATACACCACCCAGAGGAGTAGCCAGCAAACCGTTATAGATTTCAGAAATGGTACCTCTCTCAGGCAACCAGAAAGTGGTATCACTCTGCTCACGGCCATTCAGATAGTTGGGTTGAAGTTCAAAGATGGAAGCCTGGTTGCTTGCAATGACATTCTTCAAACTGTCGGCGAGTTTTTTAGCTTCAGATTTGGAATATTTGGCAGAAGTATTTTCACTGGTCCTGAAGGGCAGTTCGATGGTAGCCACGTTGATTGAGTCGGGACGTGAAGCACCGCCGAAAACCTTACCAAAGTACCATCTTTGGTTCTCATAGTTAAAAGGAGCGATGTAACTGCCCACGGCAGATTTGAAAATAAGGCTGTCCAAAGCCTCGATATTGATATCATCGGATTTGTAGTAGGTGCTGTCCACGGAGCCATTGCCTTTCTCAGCACTATAGTCAGCGAGAGAGGTGAATGTCATAAATTTCTGGAAATCAGCATTCACACTGTCTTCAATAGCCTTAAGGTCAGCGGCGGTCGGGTTGATGGGGAACACAGCCACATCGATATCACGACTCTTCTCATGAACTTTGAAGAGGTCGGCTTTGTGAATTTTGTAGAAATCCTTCATCTCCTTGTCGCTCACGGCAGGGGTGATGGCATTGAACGCAGCGGCTTGAGGATTAACCGGCATCATGGACACCATAGCCTGACGGTTGTCCTTGGAGATTTGTTTTGCCATAGCGTCAGAGAAATAGATTGTATTCTGAGCCAGAGCAGAGTAATGGGAAGATTTCTCTGCGGAGAGGGCGAAACGGACGATGGCCTGGTAGGCGTTGTAGATGTCTCTCACCTGATCGTTGTTGGCATAATCTTCGATGTTGGAGAGAATGGCCATGGTGTTCTCCGGACCATACAGTTGGGCCAAAGCGTTGGCGAACTGGCCGAGGAACTGGTTGGGCTGGTTGGTTGTCAAACTGGCAATCATGTCTGCTTTGAAATCCTCAACCATCTCGTCGGTGTACTGCAGACCGAGGGCCTTGAGTTGTTTGTCCATTACAGCATCCTGAAGCATCTGTCTCCAGGTCATCTCATGGATTTGATAGGTCTCGTTCTCGTCAAAAGAGGACTTATTCTGGAGAAGGCGCATGAGCGCGGTGTTTTGTTCATATTGTTCACTGTACACTCTGTCCAAGTTCTTCCCGTCAATCTTGGTCATGACGTTTTTGTTGGAGAAAGTACGCGTAACCTGCGAAAGGTCGCCTAAAATAAACGCGAGTAATGCGAAGCCGATGATGAGCATCAGAGCCACACCGTGTTTACGAATTGAGCTAATTGCTGCCATGTCAAATTATTATTTTAGTTATACAAATATTATTTTCAAAAAAAGCGTGCAAAAATAGTGTTTTTTTCAATAAGTTTGTTCTTTTCAAGATTTATTTTTGCACCTCATTATGAGGATATTCCGAGACCTGAAACGATTTTTTCCAGAAACGGCCCCATGGTGGTGGGAGTATTTGAGAATATTTTGTACTTTTGCCGCCGCAAAATAAAAGCAACATTTATCTATTTATCAATTAAATTAAAAAAGTATGAAATCAGTATCTATTAGCGGTTCTCCCCGTGAGAACGTAGGGAAAAAAGATGCAAAAGCACAACGCAACCAGGGCCTCATCCCGTGCGTCATTTACGGCGGTCAGAATCAAAAGACCTTCGTCGTTGAAGAGAGTCAGTTCCGCAACCTGATCTACACCCCTGAGGTGAAATATGTGGAACTCACCATCGACGGCAACACTTACAAGGCTGTCATCCAAGAGACCCAGTTCCATCCTATCACGGACAGACTGCTTCACGTGGACTTCCTCGAAGTGGTGGACAACAAACCCATCACCATTGAAATCCCCTTCAAAATCAAGGGTACCTCTCCTGGTGTTCTGAAGGGCGGCTCCCTCCAGAAGAGAGTGAGAAAACTGAAAGTGCGCGGACTTTTGGAGAACATTCCGGAAGACATCACCGCCGACATCTCCAACTTGGACATTGAAGACGTTATTCGCATCAGCGACATCAACATAGACAACATCTCCATCATTGACAATCCCAACAAAGTCATCGTCTCCGTCAACCAGACCCGCAACGTGGTCGCATCCAATGATGCTGAGGAAGGCGCCGAGGAAGGTGCTGAAGCTGCTGAATAAGCGTCTGACACACAACTTGAAAAAAAGCCCTGCATTGTCAGGGCTTTTTTTTATCTTTGCAGCCACAAAACACTGAACTCTGTTATGACACATAAAGTATTAGTAGCCACTGGCGGAGGCGACTGCCCGGGCCTCAATGCCGTTATCCGCGGCATAGTGAAACGTGCCAGCATCGAGAAGGAGGACTGGAAAATCTACGGTTGCATCGAGTCCTTCAACGGCATTCTGAAAGACAAAGTGGAGCTGGTGGAACTCACCGACGAGATGGTCTCCGGCTTGCACGTCAAGGGCGGCACCATCATCAAGACCACCAACCGCGGCGGCCCGTTCCATTTCCCTGTGAAACAGCCCGATGGGAGCTGGGTGATGGAGGATCGCTCCCTGTTGATGAAGCAACGGCTCCAAGATATGGGGTTCGAAGCCGTCATCAACATAGGAGGTGATGGTTCGCAGGGCATCTCTCTTGACCTCATGAACATCGGCATCAATGTCGTGGGCGTACCCAAGACTATTGACAACGACCTGTCGAGCACCGACTTCACGTTCGGATTCCAGACCGCCGTGCAGATTGCCACGGAGGCTTTCGACAAGCTGGTGACCACAGCGGAGAGCCACAACCGCGTGTTCATCATGGAGGTGATGGGGCGCGACGCGGGCTGGATTGCGCTGCACACGGCCCTGGCCGGCGGCGCGGAGGTGTGCATCATTCCCGAAATCCCCTACGACGCGCGCAACATCGTGAAGAAGATCGAGACCCGCTACAAGAACGGCATGGGGTTCTGTAACATCGTGATTGCCGAAGGCGCCAAGAAGGCCGACGGCAAGGTCACCGGCAACGCTCCGGAGGCCGTCGGCGACCGCCACATCAAGCTCGGCGGCGTGGGCGAAGTGCTCCGGCGCGAGCTCCTCGACCTCGGCATCGAGCACGACGTGCGCGTGACCGTGCTCGGTCACCTGCAGCGCGGCGGCACCCCGGTGGCCTACGACCGCATCCTCGCCACCGAGTTCGGCGTCAAGGCTTTCGAACTGGTGAAGGAGCACAAGTACGGCAACCTCGTAGTCTATCGCCACCCCGACATCTCCCACGTACCCCTCGAAGAAGCCCTCAAAAGCCCCCACCTAGTGCAACCCGACAAGGACTTCCTCGTACACGCCGCCAAGAGCATCGGGATCTGCTTCGGGGACGAATGAGCGATGAACGAGAAACGATGAAAGATTAGCGATTCAAGATAAAAGAAGATATTTATCTACTTCACCTATTTCACCCACTTTACCCCATTCACCCATTTTACCATTATGAAAAAGAAACTTGTCGTTTTATCCGGTGCCGGCATCAGCGCAGAGAGCGGCATCAAGACTTTCCGGGACAGTGACGGTCTCTGGGAAAACTACAACGTGGAGGACGTGGCCAGCATTGACGGCTGGTACCGCGACCCCGACCTGGTGACGGACTTCTACAACGCGCGCCGCGCTGAACTGGCCAAGACCAGCCCCAACGACGCCCACAAGCTGGTGGCCGCGCTGGAGCCCTACTACGATGTCACCGTGGTTACGCAAAACATTGACGATCTGCACGAAAGAGGCGGTTCCACCAAGATCATCCACCTGCACGGCGAGGCCACCAAAGCGTGCAGTGAGAACGGCAAGCGCTTCGTGCAGGCGATAGGCTACAGGCCCATCGCCCACAACGAGAAAGCCCCCGACGGCGCGCGCCTGCGCCCCTTCATCGTATGGTTCGGAGAGGCTGTGCCCATGATGGACGAAGCAGTAAAAGTGGTAGAACAAGCCGACATCCTCATCATTGTCGGCACCTCCCTGAATGTGTATCCTGCCGCCGGTCTGCTCTACTACGCCCCCAGCCAAGCGCAAATCTACGTCATCGACCCAAAGGATGTGCAACCCATATCCCGAAACGTCACCTTTATCAAAGAGAAAGCCACAGTTGGCATGAAAATACTTTTTGACGAGCTCACGAAATAACAACCCTTAATGTTCGCATCATGAAAAAACACTTTGCGTTAATAATTCTGGCGGTCGGTCTGATGGCCTTGGTTGGTTCTTCCTGCCGCTATCCGCAACCCGCTTTCAGCCTCAAGAGCCCTGAATACAGAATCATCGGAACCTGGCAGATCACCCACACCTACCTCAATGGCACGGAGATAGACTCCACCAACAAGGAGCTCATCTACGATACCGGCTACCGCGCCAACGTGCCCGGCACCTATTATTACATATAT
This sequence comes from uncultured Bacteroidales bacterium, assembly GCA_905233745.1. GTDB lineage: Bacteria > Bacteroidota > Bacteroidia > Bacteroidales > WCHB1-69 > F23-D06. Next base: position 19,101 of record CAJODA010000013.1, on the reverse strand, counting down.
GCCGACTATGTCCTCCAGGTGATGGTATACCATAACGGTGAAATACGCTACTCCTCGGCAGGAAACTGGTATTTCCAGAACGATTTCAAAGACCTGGTCATGCAATTTAGCATCATTGGCAAACACTACAATTACATGGCGGCCATCCAGAAGCTTTCAAATCGGGAGATGATATACGATTACGATGACGAGGATGGCAATCATTGGAGGATTCAAATGAACGCACGATAGACTCCTGGAGTCCTGGATTGAACACATTTTCTTATTTTTGCAACCCAAACAAAAACTGTATGTCAGAACATGTAAAATGCCTTATAATAGGCTCTGGTCCTGCTGGTTACACAGCCGGCATATATTTATCCCGCGCAGAGATGAAGCCTCTTTTGATTGAGGGAATGCAGCCTGGCGGTCAACTTACCATAACCAATGAGGTGGAGAACTTCCCGGGCTATCCCGGGGGGTCTTCCGGTCCCGTCATCATGGACGACATCCGGCAACAGGCCTTGCGCGTGGGCACGGAGATGCGCACGGGCATGGTCACCAGCGTGGACTTCTCCCGGCGCCCGTTCCGCTGCATCGTGGACAACCAGGACGAGATAATCGCCGATACGGTCATCGTGGCCACCGGAGCCAACGCCCGCTGGCTCGGCATGCCCGGCGAGCAGAAGTTCCGCGGATTCGGAGTCTCCACCTGCGCCACCTGCGACGGCAACTTCTTCCGCAACAGGACCACTGTCGTCATCGGCGGCGGCGACACCGCGCTGGAAGACGCGCTCTATTTGTCGAAACTCTGCACCAAGGTCTATATCGTGCACCGCAGAGACCAGTTCCGCGGCACCAAATCGCTCCAGAACCAAGTGCTCAACACACCTAATATAGAAGTGGTATGGAACACTGTGCCCGTGGACATCGTGGGCGAGCAGCAGGGATTCATCAAGAAGGTGACCGGCTTGCAGGTGAAGAACGTGCAGACCGGAGAAGAAACGACTCTTGAGGTGAACGGTGTGTTCGAAGCCATCGGCGTGACTCCCGTTTCGGAGCTCTTCAAAGGCCAGCTGGACATGGACGAGCAGGGGTATATCATCACGCAACCGGGCACGTGCCGCACCAATGTGGAAGGCGTGTTTGCCGCCGGCGACGTGCAGGACCCCAACTACCGCCAAGCCATCGTAGCCGCCGGCTCCGGTGCCATCGCCGGCATAGAAGCATCACGGTTTCTGATGGAACAATAATGAAATTCAACGTTCAAAACACCTAATCTACCCCACTCCACCCACTCCACCCCATTCACCCCATTCACCCCATTCACCTCATTCACCCCTTTCACCCCTTTCACCTCATTCACCCCTTTCACCTCATTCACCTCATTCACCTCATTCACCCCTTTCACCCATTTCACCTCATTCACCCATTTCACCTTTCACCCCATTCACCCATTTTACCCCTTTTACCAACTTCACCCTTATCTCATGAAAGAAGAAAAAGAACAGCAAGATATCTTAAAAGACGTCACCGAACAGGATTACAAATACGGCTTCGTGTCCGATATTGATGTGGAGGAATTTCCCAAAGGCATCAACGAGGACATTGTGCGCATGATTTCCGCCCGCAAGAACGAACCCGAATGGCTGCTCGAGTTCCGCCTCAAGGCATACCGCCACTGGACCACTCTGAAAGAGCCCGAATGGGGCCATCTGAACTTCAAACGCCCCGACTATCAAGATATCACCTATCTTGCCATACCAAAGAAGAAAAAACAGCTTGCCAGCATGGACGAAGTGGATCCCGAACTGGTGGACACCTTCAACAAACTGGGTATCTCTCTGGAAGAGCAGAAAGTGCTGGCCGGCGTGGCCGTGGATGCCGTTATGGACTCTGTTTCCGTGAAGACCACTTTCTCGGAAACATTGAAAAAGGAGGGCATCATCTTCTGTTCCTTCGGCGAGGCCATCCAGCAATACCCTGACCTGGTGCGCCAGTACATCGGCTCCGTGGTGCCCTACACCGACAACTTCTACGCCGCCCTGAACTCCGCCGTGTTCAGCGAAGGCTCATTCTGCTACATTCCCAAGGGCGTGCGCTGCCCAATCGAACTTTCGACCTACTTCCGCATCAACGCGGCCAAGACGGGGCAGTTTGAGCGCACGCTGCTCATCGCCGACGAAGGCGCATACGTGAGTTACATGGAGGGATGCACCGCCCCGCAACGCGACGAAAACCAACTGCACGCCGCCGTGGTGGAACTGATTGCGATGAAAGATGCCGAAATCAAATACTCGACTGTGCAAAACTGGTACCCCGGAGACAAGGACGGCAACGGCGGCATCTACAACCTCGTCACCAAGCGCGGACTCTGCAAGGGCGCCAACTCCAAGATTTCGTGGACGCAAGTGGAAACCGGATCGGCCATCACGTGGAAATACCCGGGGTGCGTGCTCAAGGGCGACAATTCCGTGGGCGAGTTCTACTCCGTGGCCGTCACCAACAACTACCAGCAGGCCGACACGGGCACGAAGATGATCCACTTGGGCCGCAACACACGCAGTCTTATAGTCTCCAAAGGCATCTCCGCCGGCCATAGCCAGAACAGCTACCGTGGTCTGGTGAAGGTGAACAAGAACGCCGAGAACGCGCACAACTTCTCGCAGTGCGACTCGCTGCTGATGGGCGACAAGTGCGGCGCGCACACCTGGCCCGACATCCAATGCGCCAACTCCTCCTCCATTCTGGAGCACGAGGCCACCACCTCCAAGATATCCGACGACCAACTCTTCTACTGCCAGCAGCGCGGCATCGACAAAGAAAGCGCCATCAGCCTCATTGTCAACGGCTACGCCAAGGACGTGCTCAGCAAACTGCCCATGGAGTTCGCCGTAGAGGCCCAGAAACTGCTCAGCATCAGCCTGGCGGGAAGCGTGGGATAAAAGAGGTGAAATGGGTGATGTTGGTGCATGGGGTGAATGGGGTGCATGAGGTAAAATGGGTAATTTTTGTTTTTTGAATTGTGGACTTGAACATTTGGCATACTGGCACTGTAATACGCGGACTGGGTAACGGGCGCAAGCTCGGGTTCCCCACCGCCAATTTGGCCCCTGACGCCCCACTTGAACTCACCAAGGGCGTTTATGCCGTTTGGGTTATCATTGACGGACAACGGCACAAGGGCATGCTTTACGTGGGCACGCGCCCCACGCTGGGCCTGCACGAGCTGACCTACGAGATTCACATTTTCGGCATCCGCAGGAATCTATACAATAAAAGAATCTCTTTCCGTGTCATCTGCAGAATCAGGGAGGAAAAAAGATTCAAGAATGAAAAGGAGCTAACAGCCGCTATGCTAAATGACATGCGGTTAATCCAGAATCTCCTCAAAAATCCCACACATACACTTCTCACCCGGGCCCTTGTGCCCGAGGTTATGGATATTATCGAGCAGGCCAGACAGAGGATGCGGAAACGGAACCTAGACCAATGGCAAGACGGTTATCCCAATGAAGCAGCCATCCGCGCGGATCATGCCAATCATCAGGGACATGTTTTCCTGAAAGAGGGAGAAACCGCTGCTTATGCAGCCATCGTCTTCGGACCGGACCCCTACTACCAGCATATTGAAGGCCAATGGCTAAGCAACGACGAAACATACGTAACAGCACACCGTATGGCTGTCCACGACAAATTCCTCGGCCATGGCATCGCACTACATATCCTGCGATACGCGGAGAGACTGGCCGTGAGAAAAGGCGTTCGCTGGTTCCGCATAGACACCCACCACGACAACCTGCCGATGCGCAACCTCATCCGCGAGGCGGGCTTCACATTCTGCGGCATCGTACAAGTGCGCGACGGAGAGCGGTTGGCGTATGAGAAGGAGTTGTTCTAGCTTCTTGCACACATATTTGTACTACTTTTGCAACCGCATAAAATTCATATAATAAAAGGGAATGTCTAACAAACGAAAAATCACAACCATATTCATTTTCTTAACCATCTGCTCTGCATCCATAGCACAGAAGACACCTATTGTATATTACGACAGCCAGGATAACGGCAAGACATACACCTCGCTCCAGGAAGCCTTGATGGAACCCGAAAAAGTATATCGGCTAAAGCTCACCAAACTCGCCAACCGCGACTCATTACCTGAAGAATTGTTCAACTTGACCGAACTGAGAGAACTCACCGTGAAAGGGTGCCGGTTATGCGTGCTCAACCAAAACATCTGCAAATTATCCAAACTTGAGATACTGAATTTAGACAGAAACAAACTCTTAAGGCTTCCCGAATCGATTGGCAAACTGACAAATCTGAAATTTTTATGCATTAGTCGGAATATTTTGGAGACACTTCCAAATTCCATATCCAACTTAACACAACTCGTCTGCATTGATGCCTGGGACAACCCCCTTTACATCCTCCCGGAAAGCATCATTTCCTTGCAAAACAGTTTAAAAACACTTGATTTAAGGCAGATTCCACTCACAAAATCGGAATATAATGCCGTGCAAGAGCTACTGCCCAACACCGAAATTCTTTTTACCGACATTTGCGAATGCGAAAACAGGCGCGACCATAACTAATCCGGATTGTTGATAACTTTTTCATCCGATTTACTTGGATTGGATATTTTTCATTAATCCAAGTAAGTTATTTTTATATTTTTGCGGCGTTTTAAATCAAATCACTCAAAAAGGATGAAGACTAAGTACATCGACCTGATCCAACAAACCTACGAATTTCCGCAAGAGGAGTTTAATGTAGAAGACAACGAACTGTTATTCAACGACGTACCTTTGATGGATATCATCAAACAGTATGGAACCCCATTAAAAATCACCTACCTGCCCAAGATTTCTCAGAACATACAAAAGGCGAAAAGATGGTTCAATGTGGCAATTGCAAAGTCAGACTACAAGAGCTCTTACCACTATTGCTACTGTACAAAGAGCTCCCATTTCGAATTTGTGCTGTCTGAGGTGCTGAAGAATGATGTGCATTTGGAGACCTCATCCGCATTCGATCTGAATCTGATTGAAACCTTATACGAGAACGGACAGTTCCAGAAGGACAACTACATCATTTGCAACGGATTCAAGAAGCAGCCCTACATTGACAACATCTCCATGATGTTGGAGAAAGGTTTTGTGAATACGATTCCTGTATTGGACAGCAAGAAGGAGTTTGATTTGTTGGACAAGAACATCATGACCAAATGCAAGGTGGGTATCCGTATCGCATCCGAGGAGGAGCCCCGGTTCGAGTTCTACACCTCCCGGCTCGGCATCCGATACAACGACATCATCCCATTCTATCAGGAGAAGATCAAGAACAACCCGAAATTCGAGTTGAAGATGCTGCACTTCTTCATCAACACCGGCATCCAGGACACCGCCTACTATTGGAACGAGTTGTCCAAATGTGTCAACATCTACTGTGAACTGAAGAAAATATCGCCCGAGTTGGACTCTTTGAACATCGGAGGCGGATTCCCCATCAAGAATTCGTTGTCGTTTGATTACGACTACGAGTACATGGCGGAGGAGATCGTATCGCAGATTAAGACGATATGCAATCGTGAGGGCGTAGAGGAACCGGATATCTTCACCGAATTTGGCTCCTACACCGTTGGGGAGGCCAGTGCGGTCCTGTTTTCCATCCTGCAGCAGAAACGACAGAATGACCGAGAGCTATGGAACATGATTGACAATTCCTTCATGACCACCCTACCCGACACGTGGGCCATCAACCAGCAGTTCATCATTCTGGCCATCAACAATTGGGACAAGGAGTACGAACGCGTGTTTCTCGGCGGGCTTACATGCGACAGCCACGACTATTATAACTCCGAGTCGCACCTAAATGCAGTATTCCTTCCCAACATCGACTCCGGGAACTACCCTTTAAGCGACAGCCCGGAAGACATCCAATACATCGGATTGTTCAACACCGGCGCATACCAGGAGGCCCTGGGCGGCTACGGCGGAATACAACATTGCCTGACACCCGCTCCGAAACACATCATCATCTATCGCGACGAAGAGGGCGAGATTTGCACAAAACTGTTTGCTAAAGAACAGAGTTACAAATCAATGCTTAAAATTTTGGGCTATTAATGAAAAAATAGAAAAATTTCCTATTTTTGCGGCCGGGTAAGTCTTGTACGATCTGCTCCCTTCTAACTCCCCCAGGGTAGGAATACAGCAAGGGTACGTCGGTTGTAGCGATGCGATACAAGTAGCTTACCCTTCTTTTATTTAGGTACATGGGGTGAATGGGGTGAAGTTGGCACATGAGGTACATGGGGAACTTTGAATTTTGAACTTTGAATTCTGAATTTCGATAATCATCGACTATGTTGTTGAAAATATATCCGGAAAATCCGAGCCAGAGGGCGATTGACCAGGTGGTGAAGTGCCTCCAGGACGGCGGCATCATCATCTATCCCACCGACACCATCTATGGTATCGGCTGCGACATTTTCAAGCCCAAAAGCATCGAGAAGATCACAGAGATCCTGGGCGACAAGAAGAAAAAGAACGCCATGACCTTCATCTGTTCCGACCTCAGCAACCTGTCCGACTATACGAAGCCTATTTCCAACAACATATTCAAAACCATGAAAAAGGTGCTTCCCGGACCGTTCACGTTCATCTTGGAAGCCAACAACAATGTACCCAAGTTGCTGCAGAGCAACAAGAAGACCGTCGGCATACGCGTGCCTGACAACAACATCATCCTCGAAATTGTCCGCCAACTGGGGCACCCCATCCTCTCCACCTCCGTGAAAGACGACGACGAAGTGGTGGAATACACCACCGACCCCGAACTCATCCATGAGAAATACGACCGGTTTGTAGACATTGTCATTGACGGCGGCTACGGCGACAACGTGCCCTCCACCGTGCTCGACTGCACCAGTGGCGAGATTGAGGTGGTACGTGAAGGCAAGGGCGACACTGAACTGTTGTAAAAAACAAAGCGGTCTGCTCTCGCAAACCGCTCTTGCCTAAATCACCAAGTTTACTACGCTATCTACTTACATAGGTCCACCAGTTCTCTTGGCCATGGAACAAAAGGCGCACTCTGTATGTTCCCGGTTCCATGACAGAAAGGAGTTCCGCCTTCACTTCTTCTGAACGATATTGGGAACCCTCCTCGCCATTATTCACCGCAATATTCAGTTTGCCTGCACCCCAAACATACCGACCGTCACTATACAGCGGTTCTTCTATCTGAAAATACATTTTAACAGTCTTGTAGTCAAGGTCAGTCTCCTCATATAAAGATCCGTTTTCAAACTCAAACTGACCGCTTCCACTAATATAATAACCGCCTTGGCGCAGATCCCGGATAGTAGTTAAATCAGGGGTGGACAGAGTCACGGACAGGAAATTGGGCGACGAGCCCAAAACAATTGAATTCGGAGAATTCACACTCACCGTCCATTCCGCAGGGGATGAGCATGTTACAACAGCCGTAGTAAAAGGACGGTTAAAGGACACATCTTTATTATAGCTATATCCAAGATGCAGATTTGAGCTAAAATCATTTTCAATCAAAAAAGACTTCAGCGTCCATGATGCGCCGACATCGGAAATGGACTGGCCATTGGTTACGATGTTATAGGCTTCCTGGCCTTTATAATTCAGCGACCAACTCCCATCCCCGTTATCCCGAATAGAATAATTCGGAAAATACAATTTGGAAATGGAATCTCTGTCTTGTTCGGGCGCAGAAAGCCATGTATTGAAGTTGAAGGCAACATTAGGGAAACGCATTTGGGCGTTGCAGAAGCCATAACGCCAATAATTGAATATGCCGGAAGACCTGGTCAATGTGTCCTTTTGATAATCGGATTCCTCAACCACACAACTCTGGAAAGAAGCGGCGGAAATCAAGCAGGCAAATATGATGGTTGTTATTTTTTTCATCTTCGTAAAATTTATAATTCTTTATTTGTTTTTGCATTAAATCTGTATCCTATTCCGGCGGTGATATAGCCTTTGTATCCGAAACCGACTTCCGTATATCCGAAGAATTTGCGTCCTGCGGACACGCCGAAGGCTGTAACTTGGAAAGTGGGGTGGAAATAGACATTCGTAGCACCGTTATCTTTCTCAAAATTGAGCAGGAAGCCCGATGAGAAGCCGGAATACAGCGTCACATATTTTTTATTGAGATAGGAGAAACGCACGGAAGGCAGGAAGGCAATCTGAGTTTCCTTATGGCGATACAAGAAGCTGTTGTCGTGCGCGTCAAACACGTCGCCGATCACACCCATGTAGGACACGGATGCACCCAGCCACAGGAATTTGCGCAGACGGTACATGTACCCCAATGAAATGGGGCACGTGGCAATGTATTCACCGTGATACGTATCCGGCATAAACCATTGGTTCAGGTTGTCACCATCACTAAAGAGAATATCCCACGCCAAGAGGTCCCAAATGCTACCCCGTTGTAAGCTAGCATACGCCGGGTCGCCGATGCCCAGGTTCAACTCGTGGCGCGGAAAAATTTTTCGCCAATCTTGCTCTTCTTCTTGAGCAAAAGTAAAGGCAAACGTACAAAAGAGCATTACGCTCAATAATCCAATTTTTTTCATAATGAATGTTGCTATTTAAAAATATAAATAGTATAACGATGGGACACCTTAAATATTGTAACGAAAAAAAGCGCAGGAAGAATCAGAAAGCCACTCCGAGGCGGAATCCGGCGGTAAAAGCCAGCGGTGTGTTCTTGGGCAGCAGCATGAAGCTGTGATAATAGTTGTAGCGGTTTCCGGTGCCAAGCGACCCGCCCATGCCGGCATACACGTCAAACACGAACCACCGGAGGACCAATTGGTAGCCGCATTCTCCCAGAAGTGCATATTGGCGCGTTTTGGACAAGTTTCTGTCTCCGGCCAGCCAATCCGCTTTTTCGCAATAGTTGAATATGGAGGCCACAAATTCTGGTTTTACATAGAAGCCTGCCAACCAGCTGTCTGCGCCCTTCTGTGGGATGAGCGTCCACTTGACAGCACCTTTCAGAAGCACGCCACGAGAACGAAGGTGATGGATCCAGTCCCATCCCAAGCCAATTGCGCCGACGGTAAGCTCAGCGGAGATCAAAGGCGTGAAGGCCCGTTCGTAAGTAAGTCTTGCCGAACCGCTTCCAAGCGACAACAGGGTTATTTTAATGTCATTTTTCGTACACTTACGCAGGGTGTCTTGCGCTACAACACTTCCTGTCATTATCATTAGAGCAACAGCCAGGAACAGAGATCTAAGTCTAAACATCACCAGTTTTGAGAAAAGGATAAGCGGCCAGGGCCAGGAATCATTTTTGAGGCGGCAAAGGTAAATAAAAAAACGTAAAGATTCAACACTTTTTACTATCTTTGCCGCCGTTATAAACCGAATCTAATTTTAAAATATAATTGCTATGAAAGAAACCGTTTACAGAGCGACACACGAGAAACTCGGTGCCAAAATGGAAGAGTTCGCGGGCTACTACATGCCCATCCAATACGACAGCATCACCAACGAGCACCTTCAGGTGAGAAACAAGGTGGGTGTTTTTGACGTCTCCCACATGGGTGAGTTCACCGTTAAAGGTCCGAAGGCCCTGGCTTTGCTGCAGCACATCACCACCAACGACGTGGCTGCCCTCTATCCTGGCAAGGTGCAATACTCCTGCTTCCCCAACGGCAAGGGCGGTATCGTGGACGACCTTCTGGTTTACAATCTGCACGACGAAGACTATCTGTTAGTGGTGAACGCCGCCAACATCGACAAGGACTGGGCTTGGGTTGTGGAGCAGAACAAGAACTTCGGTGCTGAAATCGAGAACATCTCCGACAACATCTCCCAGCTGGCCGTTCAAGGTCCTTTGGCTCTCAAGGCCATGCAGAAACTGACGGATGCTTCTGTCATCGACATGGAGTACTACACCAACAAGATCATCAAGTTCGCCGGTTTCGACAACATCCTCTTCTCCACCACGGGCTACACCGGCTCCGGCGGCTGTGAAATCTACTTCCCGAACGAGGTTGCCATGCAGATTTGGGACGCTGTATTTGAGGCGGGCGCTGAATTCGACATCAAGCCGATCGGTTTGGGCGCGCGCGACACCCTGCGTCTTGAAATGGGCTTCTGCCTCTACGGCCACGAGATTGACGACACCATCTCCCCCATCGAGGCCGGTTTGGGCTGGATCACCAAATTTGTGGATGGCAAGGACTTCATCGACCGCAAGTTCATGGAAGACCTCAAAGCCAACGGCGTGACCCGTCGCATTGCCGGTTTCGAACTCATCGACCGCGGCATTCCGAGAAACGGCTACGAGGTGTGTGACGCTGAGGGCAACCTCATCGGCGAAGTCCGCTCCGGAACCTTCGGCCCCTCCGTCAACAAAGGCATCGGAACAGCACTTCTCAAGAAGGAGTTCGCCAAAGCCGGCACGGAAATCTTCATCAAGGTGCGCAACCGCCTCCTGAAGGCCGTCACCGTGAAGATGCCGTTCTACAAGGCGGAGTAAACAATCGGATTTTTTCGTATAAAAAATGTGGGGACGTCATAATGTGATATCCCCACATTTTTTTTATTATTTTTGCAGGACAAAATCAAAAATCAACATTATATCCCAACACACAGTAATATGAAAAAAACAATCACCCTTCTATTAACTATCCTGCTAACTATCTGTTGTCTAATTACATCCGCGCAACAGGTTCGGCAGATATTCAAAATCATGGAGTTCCCCACCGACAAGCCGCTCAAAGGCGCCACGTGCACCTATTATGGGCAGACTATCACCTCCAACGCAAAAGGTGTGGCCATACTCAATCTCCCCGTCGAGCGCAAGGGCGACTTCATTCCCCGCGACCGATGGACTCTGGATAACTACGTTTACATCGGACGGATAAGCTACGATGCCCGGAACCAGTATTTCCAAAGCCGCGACACCCTCCGACTGTACATGATCAAGAAGTCCGATTACGACACTGATGTCCACAATCTCTTCAACCAGTACTTCAACTTTGCCTACCAGGCCACCGCACAAGCGATGCTCGCCCACAACGACTCCCTTAGCACACACCCCGACATGGACAAGGAATACGCCCAACGACTCATGGGCTATGCTGCGGAAAGCTACTACCAACTGGTCGACGATGCATATTCCGATGCCATCAACACCCTTCCGTCCATGCTTTTCTCCTTCCCACCCGAAACACAAGAGGGCATAACGGAAATTCTGCGAAGCGGGGACATAAACCGGGCCGTGGCCGAAGCCAAAGCCCAAATCCGTGAGGGTGACACCTCATTAGACAACCTGCATCGCATCGCATCGCCTTCTTCCTCACTCTTCGTGACCTGAATCTCGCCACTCAGGACACTCTGTCGGTTCTGGAATATCAGAAAACGCTCTACGAGCAGCATTATTCCATCAATTCCACAACAAACTACATCATCGCCCTCAGCAATGAGGAACGTTTCGATGAAGCGGAAGCCATCGCCCGTAAGGAAATAACGAACCCGCACCTGCCATCTGAAGAATATGTCTTTCATCCTCTTCCACAGAAATTCTTCGGAATTGACGATGATTCGCTCCGTATTGGATTCAGCCGGCAGAACCAGATGATCCGGGACAACTACCGCCGCTATCCCAGTTACGACTTCATGGACGAACTGGCTTGGAACTACTTAATCCAGACCCTCGTACACACATATCTTTCCGACACACTCAGCGCCAACCAGTCCATTGACAGCTCTCTCTCATTATATAAACAGTGGATGGGAGCCTACAGCCTTTCCAAGAAAGCGCAAAACCAGCGGATGATCAGAATCTACTCCAGGATGTTAAAAATGTTATCTCCTAACTTCTCTTACAGAATAGACTCCATCCGGTTGAAGGTAGCCGCCGACGTCCGGCAAGCCGCCAAGGAGAACTATGAAATGGAGCCGGAGAACCTCTTCTTGCAGTTGCAGTACGCCGCATGGACCAATCAATACATTGACATCCTTGACAACTCGGATTCACTGTGGGATGCTGCTGTGCGCGACCTGTCTGCTCTTGACGACATTCTGGTTCAAAAATATCCGGAAATCTTCGTCGTGGAGAACATCGTGACCAAGTCCCGGGTACTGGGCATCGATCTGGACACCGGCCAGGAAGAGTCAGCCATACTGCGTTCCTACCGCCCGTTCAAAGAGGCCTACACTGCTGCCAACTCGCTGTACCCTGACATCTTCACCTCCACATACCTCACTTTTGTCTCCTACGTCAGTGAAGAGGCGCACAACAGGCAACACAACCAATTAGCCGCCGAAGCAGACCTTTTCATGGACGACTTGCTGAAGCAGTCGGCCCAGCATGCCGGACAGTTCTTTGAAGTATGGAAAGCCCAATATCTTAACTATCAGGCCGAACAGCATTATCAGCAGAAAAACTATCCGAAAGCCATCCAATATTACGAACAGGCCAACGAGCAGTTTCAGAAAGCCACGGTCCAGGACCATTCGCAATGGATCCCGTTCCTGCGCAACTTCCTGCAGATGGGTGACGCCTATCTGAACCAGGGCAATTTCGACGAGGCGCTAAACACCTACCGCACGGTGTTGATATACGAGAGCCAGATTCCGGCCGACCAGGCCGCCGCCTTCACCGCAATGAAAGGCGATGTCTTTTATTATGAAGGCGACGTTTGGAAAGGGAAAGGTGATGCGGCCACCGCAGAGAAATGCTATAAGAAAGCCGAAAAGTTCTTCCTCAAGGCCATCAAGATGGGCGAAACCAGCACCTACCACTCTTTAGGCGAAATGTATATGGGAAAAGCCATCATAGAATATAACAAGGGAAATGAGCAGAAAGTGTATCCTCTCATGGAACAGTCTGTCAAATATTACGAGTCATGTCCCTTTGACAAGCCGCTGCAACGGTATGTGCAGGCCAAGTTCGTCATGGAGGATTACTATTGGAACATAAAGGACAGTGTCCGCTACACCAAAACGTTGCGGGATTTAGCCGACTACTTCCACCAATTCTCTGAATACGACACCTTTTATGTGAACAAAAGCATAGAATATGCGGGCAAGTATCTCCGGTACAAACTCCCCCCTGAAGAGGAATTGCATTATTGCCAAAACATCGTGACAGATTACGGGATAATCCTTCCTACCACCGGCCTTTCCCTTTCCTACCTGCAGCGCAAATTCCAGCTGGCAAAAGCATGGCAGGGCGTTGACTCCATCCAACAAGCCATCAACGAATTCAAGGAGTGTCTGTCTCTCAATACTACTATGTACCAAGACACTGCTCCAAACTTCCGAATGGCCAACGAGACTGAGATTTACAAATCGCTGATTGAATGCTTCTCCACTATGGGTGAACTGTACGAACACGAAGAGAATCTGAGCAAGGAGTGGTATGACAAAGCCCTGGATGCAAGTGACACGCTAATCCGAATCATGGAGTTCCTGTACACGGACGATAATGCACAACAGACATACGAAATCGCCATGCAATACTACCGCAACGCCATCCTATGCACTCAGACAGGCTGGGAAAGCATAGCCCTGACGCAGCTGGACAAATCCAACGAGATGCTCGTTAGACTTTACAACGACCAGTACAAAGATGAAACAGAGTCGGACATCATCCGCAATCATTTCTTCAAAGGAATCATTGCCGAAGAAATGAGCAACTTCAAGCTGGCCCAAGAGTGCTATCAGTCGGCTGTCGAATATGCCGGAAAAGCCTCTGATCCCAATGATGTGGCCTATCTATATTATGAAACGGTCAAACACTGGCTGGATATTCTGGAAAAAACGGATGACGGACAAGAGACAACGACTATTACCAAATTGAGAAAGCTCAAGACAATGCTGTCCAAGAAGTTGAGAAAATAGGTTGCCGTTCTACAAAGCGGAGTAACGACAGTTTTCGTAAAATCCCCCCCCGCCACGAAGAACGGCAGCAGGAAGAGGATGACGGCGTAGCCGAGGGCGTTTCCCACGTGGTTGTCGAGGAGTTGCACCCACGATTGTCGAAGAGTTGCACCCGCGATTGGGTCCGGAAGAATTTCGGGAAAATGTCTAACGCCCAATTGTACAACAAATAAAACATGAAGATGTTTTTTTTATTTAATAAAAGCATTTGGAAATGTTTTTTATTGTATCTTTGCCGTGTGATTAAATAGATGAAAAAATGGAATATTCTGACATTAAATCATTGTATGACAATTCAATACGAAAGATCCTATCGGTAAATACCGAGTTCAAACGCTATCTTTATCCTATGATTAATTGGAACAATCGGTTGATTGGGATAAAAGGTGTGCGCGGAGTCGGTAAAACCACGCTCGTTTTACAACATATCAAAGAGAATTTCAAAGAATTGGAGGCGGTGTTGTATGTCTCTTTGGATGACCTATGGTTCGCTTCCCATTCGGTGATGGATTTGGTGGACTACCATGTCACCCACGGAGGCACGCACATTTTTATGGACGAAATCCACCGTCACGATCATTGGCAAACCCTCATTAAGAATATTTATGACCGTTATGATGACCTCTATGTCGTTTATACGGGATCTTCTATGTTGGAATTGGATGCGAAAGAGGGGGATCTTTCCCGTAGGTTAAGGGCATACGAACTATATGGGATGTCGTTCAGGGAGTTTTTGTGGTTCGAGGGAGTCACCCAATTGCAGCCTGTGCCGTTGGTGGAACTGCTTCAAGATCACCTGCATTTGGCGGTGGATCTGACATCCAAAGTGAAGATACTCCCACTGTTTGAAAAGTACCTCAGATGTGGATACTATCCTTACTATGCGGAGGAAGGCGACGGCTTTCTGCAACGGTTGCAAGGCACCGTCAGGCAAGTGTTGGAGTCAGACTTGCCGGCAGTGGAGGATGTTTCTTTTGCCACAATCCAGAAAATAAAGAAGATGCTGATGATTCTGGCGCAGCGAGTGCCTCAAACACCTAAGATGAACGAGTTGTATGCCCAATTGGAAACAGGCCGTGACCAGGGGCTGAAAATGCTCAATCTGTTGGACCGTGCCGGATTGGTGTCCCTGCTCAGTACAGAGGCAAAATCACTCAAACAGTTATCGAAACCGGACAAGATATATCTGGGGAACCCGAATCTTATGAATTGTCTGTCATCTAATGTTGATACAGGTACGCTAAGGGAAACCTTTTTCAACAACCAGCTTCGGATGAATCATTCAACGGTTCTTCCTCTAAAGGGTGATTTCCTTGTAGATGGGAAATGGTTGTTCGAAGTCGGTGGAAAATCGAAGGATTTTTCACAAATAAAGGATGAACCAGACAGCTTTCTGGCTCTTGACGGTATGGAGTTCGGCCACGGCAACCGCATCCCTTTGTGGATGTTCGGGTTGCTGTATTAGCAAGACTGTCCTGTAAATTTCACAACCTCCCCACCACAACCGCCAACCCGCCACGACGAACGGCAGCAGGAAGAAGATGGCGGCGTAGCCGAGGGCGTTTTCCACGCGGTTGTCGAGGAGTTGCACCCGCGATTTGGTCTGGAAGAATTTTTGGGGAACATCCAACGCCCAATTCGTAAAACCGAGAATGAAGCCCGCGAGCAAAAGGACACCCGCAAGGACATACACATGTGTTCCGATGGCGATGGCATTGTGGCCAATTTCCGACATGACATCCAACATGCAACCCCTAACGGGGTTGTGCGGAACATCGTGGGAACCGCACCGAGCTACAGGTAGGGAACCCCTGACGGGGTTCATGGGAATGACTGAACTTGCCCGCCATCATCCCCGTAGGGGATCAATCTCTGTAGGGATTCGTGTCGGTGTGCCGCAAAACCCCGTTAGGGGTTCCATCAACATTTCCCCACCACAACCCCCACCCCCGCCACGAAGAACGGCAGCAGGAAGAGGATGGCGGCGTAGCCGAGGGCGTTTCCCACGCGGTTGTCGAGGAGTTGCACCCGCGATTTGGTCTGGAAGCCTTTGGCTATTAGCCATTGGTCATAGTCTGCCTACTCCACCACCACTTTCCTCGACTCTGAGGAACCGTTAGCCGTATAAGCTCTCAAAATGTAGATACCTGAAGGCAGGTGCGACACCGACAAGGTGCAGCGGTTTTCATTCACATTGGATTCCGAAACAGCCAAGCGACCGACCGCATCATACAGTTCCACGCGGTTGATGTCTTCCCCTTCGATGGAAATGATATTGTGAGCGGGATTCGGCCACACTTTCAAGGCGTCAGTTGGATGGACATCCTCCACGCCTGTATTCAGAAAATGCACATGGAAGGTGAGCTGGTTGCCGTTCTCTTGAATGTTGGTGATCTCAAAGCTCGTCTCCGGCGTACCGTCCGTCAGATAAGGATGGGGATCTGTGGTGGGGCCGAATGAGGTACGCCCCGACTCTTGACTGAAATGCGCGTCGTAAAGACGGCCGTTAACCGTGTCAATCGCACTGCCCGGACGGAAAATCCAGTACTGGTGCGCCTGTGTGTGATAATCGAAGAAAGCAGTGGCGAACATGCCATTGTAATCCAACGGCACCGCGTCGTTCCAACGGGCGGCCACAAGCCCAATGCCCGGCACACCATAGTCAAACAAATCAAGATAACTGCGGTACTCAAACACGAACCATTGTGTGGGATCAATACTTGACTTGATGTAATAGCAGTTCTGCGAAGGGCTCGAGCCCACACTCAACAACGTGTAGTCGCCGTCTTCGGTAATTTCAATCGGATCGTCCGACACATGCAGTATCTTATTCTTGTAAATGGCAGCCGTATGGTTGGGCACATAATTGTTGCACATCATATCCCAGCAACCGGCCGGGGTAACATCCGAATAATACATATAGTGATACAAATCCGGCATATCCAGTGAATGCCCCATCTCATGGCGGAAGACATTCGCGTTGAAGTATGACGGCGCGCCCTCGAATTCCAAATTGAACGTGTTAGGGCGAACGCCATTGATGGTCGCCACATAGTCGAGCGAATCATGCGGAAAATACTCCATGTGAGGCCACAAAATGGATGCCCAAGCACCCGTGCCGCCTTTCACGACGAAGCTGATGTTATCGATGTCACCGTCGCCATCGCCGTCCAGCACGATGCTGGGGTCCACCAGATGCAGCGAGTCCACATACCTCACAATACGGCCCAGCAACAGCGCCTCGCGCATAGAGACACCCATAAATGGATTCTCGCCCTGATAACCGATGGGATTCCACGCACTGTAGGGTTCGAAATAGGCGCGAGGGAAAACATCCTGATAGGAGATAATCTGACCATTCTGTATATTATTGGTATATACCGTGTTATAATGAATCTTGTCGTACGAGAGGGCCTTAAAGAAATTATACACGCTTAAAAAGCCATCTGTTTTCCCATTGAACATGGAATCGATGTCTGCAAACGAATGGGTAATCTCGGCGTCATCGGCAAAACGCACGAAAATCACCAGATTGGTCAGCTCAGTAGGTTCGCTTTGGGCATCGGCACGCGCAGGCACAAACAAGCATACTACACAGGCTATCCACACAAAAAGTCGTGACATCCAAATGGAATGATTCCTGATTCTGTTTTTCATACTTTCCATATCAATTGGTTTTAAATCCAATTTTCCCAAACGCAGACCACTATCCCTACTACCAGCGCGGTCCTGCCGCAGAAAAATTTGACAATTACTAATAGATTATCGGGGTGCAAAAATACGCAATAATCATAACTTCGCCATAATATTTTCACCGTTCACGGGAAAGCGTTATTTGATCTAAAACATTCTTCAATCGGGGGCAATCGTTTATTTGTTCCACAAAAGTTGCTCCCGGACTACCTTTCATATAATACCATCCTTCTGTTGTTTTATAAGAAACCTCCACAAATAAGGATTGCGACAAAGCAAGCATCATATACTTGGGTGGCATGACCACAGTCTTAACGCCATTGGACACATTAGAAGAATCGACATAAACATCATTTTCAGGAACCACATCCAATACATTATCTAAACTATCATAGAAAGTGATTTGAACACTATCCATCTGAAAATTCTCGTAATTGGTAATGACGAAAGTGGCAAGAGGCACTTCATCATCCTTTGCCATGGTAAAAATTATATTGGCAAAATGCCAAGGGGCTTGCCAAGATGTGGGTATAATAGTGTAGCACATAAGTTCCACATCTGTTGAAGATACTATTTGCCATTCCACAAAGCGGGAGAGCGACTCGCCGGAACAATCGCATTGATAAAACCGGTCATCATGCGATGCATACCACAAGAAATTGGACATTGCAGCCCGCATCATCAGGGTGAATTCGAACACGGAGTCATTGGCGATGACATCAGCTACTCGGTCCACCATACGGCACACCTGACCGGAATGGGCTTCGACAGGTTGTGTACTATCCTCAAAAAAATAATACACGGAATCTATCAAGCTGATAAGCGATACCCTTTGGCTGTCATTGATTTCATAATCCACCGCCCACTCCCGCAGAAAATCCGGCCATCTGGTCTCCCCGGTTCCGTCTGAAATCTTTTTTGGGGTGGTGCAAGAGGAGAGGGCGAAGAGGCAGAGGGCGAGAATTGCGAATTGTATGTACTTCAGGTGTTTCATTGTATTATTTGTTTTATTTTTCTGAATATATCGGCATCTTTTCCTGGTGTTTTGAAAAAATCGGCGATGCTTATTTTGGAATTTCGGGTGCGAAACATGAATGAATGATGGTCATTATCAAGAAAACGACTTTGTTTGTTTTACTTGGCGTGTCCGGATTGTTTGTTTCTTTGTTGGTGTTCATACTGCTTTGAGATAGGCTCTAATAATTGGTGCGGAAGTGCAGGTTTTATTCGCCATGATTTGATTTATCATCATCTCTTATTCTTTTTGTTCGATCCTGTATTAGTCGTTGATTTCAGAATCAGCAGTCCAATCTCGCTTTAAAAGAAAGTCGGTATTGTAAGGTTAATCATTCCCACTTTGCCATCATTATTGAAATCCACTACAAAACCTCCTCCATTGTCAGCGCGGCCATTAATCTTGGTGATAAGTAACGCCTTCGAGCATCTCTTACCATCAACAATCTTAAATTCCTGTGTTGTA
>CAJODA010000012.1 GCA_905233745.1 uncultured Bacteroidales bacterium | reverse complement strand
AGGAGTCAGAAATGTATCTGAATCGCAAAAGCAGCTATGACAAGGATAAAATCAAAGGGTCTGCCATGTTGGAAAAGCTCCAACGAATGGGTGCCGCGCAATCCTCCATCTTACAAGGTTTTCCAGAATGGAAAATCTCCATCACAGCTCGTAAGGGAGAGCAGGATGATGTTGAGCAGAAGTGGAACACTTTGCGAAGCACTTGCTTCAGTTTACTGGATGCCATGCACAAAACCACGAAGGATATTGCAGAATCGCAGCAGATTCTGAATGGATATTATGAAACGCACAATTCATCAGAGACCTTGTTGGACGCGTTGATGGCCCAGAGATCGAAGGTGGAAACGGCACGCAATACCATCCAGGAAAGCAATGTGGAAATGAAACTGCAGCAGGACAGGCAGGTGCGTGCTACTGTGGCTCTTTCCGAATCCATGCAAGCCTTGCAGATTGATAGCGAAGACAAGGTTCCGAATCTTGACGACTTGAAAGGGCAAAAGCAGCTTTTGGATGGACAATGGACTGCAGCCATTGAGGCAGAGACCACCGCCCGGAATATGATTGAGCAGTATAAAGCTAATCAGGACAAGTTAGAGCAACAGGTGGAGAATGTGGAGAAGGTCCGGTTGCACTTCAACCATTGGAATGTACTGAACAACTATTTCGGTGGTACGCGGTTCCGCACGTTAGTGCAGACCTATATCCTGCGCCCGCTGCTTAACAACGCCAATATTTACCTCTCCAAAATCACCGATCGCTATACGCTGACGTGCAGCGAGGAAAATGAGCAACTTTCGATTTTTGTGAAGGACAAATATTACAAAAACGAATGGCGCAGCGTGACGGTGCTCTCCGGAGGTGAGCGTTTCATGGTATCATTAGCCCTCTCATTGGCATTGTCCTCTCTCAATCGTCCCGATCTTAATGTCAACATCCTCTTTATTGACGAGGGCTTCGGCACGTTGGATGAGAAGAGCCTGGACAGTGTGATGCAGACGTTGGAGACGTTGCAGGAGATTGTCGGGCAGCAGAACCGCCGCGTAGGCATCATTTCTCACCGCGAGGAGTTGATAGAACGCATTCCCGTGCAAATCAATGTGCTCAGGAAGGGCGCGGGCAGGAGTGTGGTAAAAATGGTCAACAATTAGAACGCCAGGAACCCTACACCCAACTTGATTCCAAACCAATAGGCCATAAACATGCGCGCGTTTGCGTAATCGTTTATGGTGAGTTCGTATAGACCATAATCGTCGCCCGTCATTTGTTTTAATGCCAAGCCAATGTTACCGAAAGTGCTGCCTATGGAGGCTCCGACAGAGAGACGCAGACAGTCGAACACCAGAAAGTCATACCCGTATTCCACTTTTGCACCAAACAGTTTGCCTTTCCCTTCTTGTGCATTGTTCGTAATATAATGGTAGAAGAAGCCGTCGAAGTTGAATTTCAGATAATGACCCAACGGGGCGAACGTCTGTCCCAGATACTGTTTGTAAAACACATTGAACCCATGTGAAGTGATTATGCCTTCAAAATCACAGTAGTCATAACTGAAAATATAATCATTATAATAGGTATATTTTCCTTTGAAAGGTGACTTGTAGAAATTGTATCCTGCGCCCACAGTTCCCTTTTTCCAAACAATCGCTTCAATACTGGGCGTAACCCAATAATTGACGCCCAGATACCGTTGCGCGTGGGATGACAGGTTGGAAAGGTACGGACTCATCGGATTCGGGTTGACCCAGGATGGGGAAATGGATACATTTGCGTTGAACAAAACATGCTTTCCCATATAATTGTAACCCTGTGCGTTAACTTGTGTGCAAAGGGTTGTGACCAACAAGAGCAAGGGAATTATTCTTTTCATTTTTTTCCTTTTATATATTTTTCTAATTCACTGTAAACAAAACCGTCAACATAGGCTCTGCTCATGGGAGAATCTTGATTGAAGGATTTTTTAACCTCAATTATTCCATTTTCCAGGTCCATGATGTTGAAATAGACGTTGGTTTCGTATCTCATGAAGCAGCAGTTAGCTATGGTGAAGGGCAGGATGTAGGGACAAGCGGTGGAAAAAACCAGCATATAGAATTTATCGAATGAGAACCAATGGTATGGGTGGCGTACAACATTGACAAAGCACATCTTTGGGCCGTATGAAGAGAGAAGGTCCTGAGTGTAGTTGGTGGTGTGATATCGCATCTCAATGCCCTCTGCATTTTGAATATCGTAATACAAGCGTTGCATTTTGACCAATTCATTGTATTGTTTGGTATCCATCTTTTTAATATCCACCTCATGGTATGACACAGGAGTGATTTTCATCTTTTTTGTGGCTTTCACCATCATTTTGTTGAGATTGCCTGCGTATTTTTTGCTGAGAGACAGGTTCAAGTCAGAAGAATTGTCATATACACGGTAGACAGGATCGGCTAGTATCAGGGATTTTTGATCTCCGATATGTTTTGCAGACACGTTATCCAATAATTCATAGGCAGAACTGTTTACCACGGCATCGTTGACCAGATCTTTAAAGAGAGGGTCCTGATGGAAATCCACGAGCATGTAATTGGCAGTTTTGAATTTCGGGTCGGGTAGCACCTTGTTGTTATAGCTTTGTTGTCTGATCTTGTCATACTTGGTGTTGCCAGCGTTGCTGGTGGTGTCCTCATCTTGAACATCTTCCGATTTTGTGCCTTGCGGATAATCACAGAAATCCACGTAAGTCTTTTTTTGTTTCACAAAGATGTCTGCAATCAAATCTTTGACCACGGCTTGAAGATAG
This sequence comes from uncultured Bacteroidales bacterium, assembly GCA_905233745.1. Classification (GTDB taxonomy): domain Bacteria; phylum Bacteroidota; class Bacteroidia; order Bacteroidales; family WCHB1-69; genus F23-D06. The sequence continues at coordinate 38,155 of CAJODA010000012.1, read as the reverse complement.
GGGTCTTCGGGGTGTTTTTGTTGTGCGGTCCAGGCTTTGCGCAGGGCCAGGAGAGAGTATTCCAGACGATTCATTTTTGACAGGAAATAACATACCTGTTGCATTTCACCTTCCACTTTCCTATAGGGTTGGGTAATGCTGCTCGATGTTCCGAAGTTTTTGTGCTTGGAGGCTCCGTAAAAGGCGGTTACCATGGATTTCTCCAAATACTCGTTGTCGGGGAAAAGCTGCTGCAAAAGAAAAATGTTGTAGATGGCCTTGTCGTATTGGTGTTGGTTCAAATAATACTCCACGCATGAAAACCGTGCTTGGTCCTGCATCTGGTGGAACAGGTCTTCAGATTGCACGAAGGTTTTTTTCTGGTCGTTCGGGAAGGTTCTCACCAAAGCTTTTGCCGCTGCGCGTCGCTTGGAGATGTTGGGGTGGGTGAGAAAAGTATCCACCATGGAAGAACGATCGGAAATGTTGGCCACGGTATTCAAAAAATAATTGTCAGGGAAAGAGTAGAAATCAGTTTCCACCACGGATTTGTTGAAGGGTACTTCATCAAAAGGAAGGTCTGAGTAGAGTAAAACGTCAAAAATACCATCAATGATCTCGTGGCTGTAGGGAGAGTCCTTGAAATATTGGGTAAGACCAACCTTGTCGGCTTCGCTCTCATGCTCTCGCGAGTGCTGGTGCTGTTGCAAGTATTCCGAAATGATGTCTTTATCTTTTGATTTCTCCTTGTCCTGACTTGCATGATGTTTGCTGAAATGGGCGATTTCATGGGCTATCACAAAAGCCAGCTCAGCCTCGTTCATGACTTGTGCAAGCAAGCCCATGTTGATGAGTATGACGCCGTTCTTCAGTGAATATGCATTGACCTCCGGTACGTCCAGAATGTAGAAGTGCACCTGTTGGCGCAGTTCGGGTTGCTTCATCAGCAAGTTGTCAGCAATGTGGTCTATGTATTGATTCATGGAGGTTCCGTACACGATTTTGCCCCGCTTGAACATAGTGCTTAAAAACGGACTGTATGACTCCGATTTTTCTGATGAGATGCACTGTTTAAGGTACTCAGGCATCTCGCCTTGCGATTCAACGGGTCGGAAATTCTGTACGGAAGACTGTCCGTGCGCCAATGATGCGGGCAAAATCCAAATGGCCAGCCACAAGATGGCTTTTATGATACGATAGGATTTCATAATGGTCAGATTGTTATAATTCCGTTAAAAGTTATTGTAAAATCTTGTAAATCATTTCTTTCAGCAATTCTCCCTCTTCGCTGTTGGAGTCCACGCCTTTGGATTTTGCATCGTATTCCCTTAGAACAGCCATGATGCGGGTAAGTTGCGGGATGGTGTAGCTTTGGGCGTACCGCACATTTTTGCTCATAATCATTGGCGGTAGATTACCATAGATTGAACGCAGGGCTTCATTGCTCTTGTCCGGCGCCAAATGGTACATCAGCATCTTATGGTAGAAGTTGTACAGCATCAGGATGGTCTTGATGTTAGGGTTCTCTTTCAGATGCTGGGTGAAGTTTTGGATGATCTTATAGGTTTTGGGAATGTTGCGACTCCCGAGGGCCTCCTGCAGTTCAAAAATATTGTACTCTTTGCTGATGCCGATGTACTTCTCCACCACGTCAGCCGTGATGGCACTACCTGCAGGCAGCACTACCCGAAGTTTCTCAAATTCACTGTAAATGCGTGACAGGTCGTTGCCGATATGCTCTGAAAGCAGATTGGCTGTTTGCGGGTCCAAATTGAATTTGAAAGCTGAAGAAGTTTTCATTATCCAGTCGGGCAAGTTCCAGTCCTTCACCCCAACAGATTCAAAAACAACACCTTTCTTTTCGTAAGGTTTGTATTGCGTGGCCTTGAGTTTGCCATATTTGTAGCAAATCACCAAAATGGATGAGGAGACGGGATTTTCCACATAGGACTTCAGCAGGTCGATGTCTTTCAAATCCTTGGCCTCTTTGACAATTACCAGTTTATACGGACTGCCGAAAGGAAACTCTTTGGCGTTAGCAACAATTTCTGCCGCAGAGGTGTCTTTACCATACAGAACCACCTGGTTGAAATCACGGTCAGCCTCTTCAATGACCCTGTTTTCAAAAAACTTGCATACACGGTCAATATAGAAAGGCTCTTCGCCCATGAGCAGGTAAACAGGCGCAAACTGGCGGCTTTTCAATTGACTTACAAGTTCTTCGTATTTTATCATAATCCTTTGATGTTTGAAGTAGGTGGCAAAGATACAAATTTATTATTTTTGCTGCCTTTTAAAAACAAAGATGAATTTCAAGCTGACTTCTTCATATGAACCTTCTGGTGACCAGCCTGCTGCTATACGGCAGTTGGTCGAGGGATTGCAGCGTGGGGATAAGGCGCAGACCTTGTTGGGTGTCACCGGCTCGGGCAAAACGTTCACCATTGCCAATGTGCTCAACGAGTTGAACAGGCCGGCGTTGGTGCTCAGTCACAACAAGACTCTCGCAGCCCAGCTCTATAGCGAGTTCAAGCAATTCTTCCCGGAAAATGCGGTGGAATATTTTGTCTCCTATTATGATTACTATCAGCCAGAGGCATATATCCCTACCACTAACACTTACATTGAAAAGGATTTGGCCATCAATGATGAGATAGAAAAACTCCGTTTGCATACCACTGCCTCTCTGTTGTCCGGTCGTCGCGACATTATTGTGGTGGCTTCCGTATCTTGCATCTACGGCATCGGTAACCCCGACGACTTTGCCAAAAATGTCATCCATCTTCATGCCGGCATGTTGATTGACCGCAACAAACTGCTGCTGGCCTTTGTCAACAGTCTCTATTCCCGTACGGAATTGGACCTGCAGGCATCCCAGTTCCGCGTGAAAGGTGACACGGTGGACATTTTTCCGCCCTATGGTGAGCATGCTTTCCGGATTCTCTTTTTTGATGATGAGATAGAATCTATTTTTGAGATTGAAGCCTCCTCCGGGGGTGTAATCAACAAGATGGATCAGATAACCATATATCCTGCCAGTATCTTTGTTACCACGCAACAGTCATTGAACGAAGCTATTGAGAATATCAAAATAGATTTGGGAGAGCAGATACAGTATTTCCGTTCTATTGGCAAGTATTTGGAGGCCAAACGATTGGAAGACCGGGTGAATTATGATGTGGAGATGATGAAAGAATTGGGGTATTGCTCTGGCATTGAGAATTATTCCCGCTATTTCGACAAGCGGCAGCCGGGTCAGCGTCCGTTCTGCATTTTGGACTTTTTCCCCGATGACTTCATTCTGGTTGTGGATGAAAGCCATGTCACGGTTCCGCAAATTGGCGCCATGTATGGTGGCGACCGTTCCCGTAAAATCAATTTGGTGGATTATGGTTTCCGATTGCCAGCGGCGTTGGACAACCGGCCGTTGAAATTCAACGAGTTTGAGGACATGATTGGGCAATCGATCTACATGAGTGCCACTCCGGCGGAATTTGAGTTGCAGCAGTCGGGCGGCGTGGTGGTGGAGCAGGTGGTCCGCCCCACGGGTCTGTTGGATCCAGTGATAGAAGTACGCCCTGCCACCAATCAGGTGGATGATCTTTTGGAAGAGATTGAAAACACCGTGGACCGTGGCGAAAGAGTTTTGGTGACTACGCTCACCAAACGTATGGCTGAGGAGTTGAATGGCTATCTGATCCGCATAGGCATCAAGTCCTGTTATATCCATTCGGATGTGGAAACCTTGGACCGTGTGGAGATACTGAAAGATTTGCGCTTCGGCGCCATCGATGTGCTGGTGGGTGTGAACCTGCTTCGTGAGGGTCTTGACCTGCCGGAGGTTTCCCTGGTGGCTATCATGGATGCGGACAAGGAGGGTTTCTTGCGTAACACACGTTCGCTTACACAAACCGCAGGACGTGCCGCGCGCCATGTGAATGGCAGGGTTATTTTCTATGCCAACAAAATCACCAAATCCATGCAGGCCACCATGGACGAAACCAACCGCCGTCGTGCCAAGCAGCTGGCTTATAATGAAGAGCACCACATCGTGCCTAAAGGCGTGGTGAAGTCTGAAGAGGTTTATCTGGCAGGCCAGATAGAGGAGGCCGTCACCAAGCAGGGAGAAATAAACAAGCAGAAATACAAATTCGAGCAGCAGCCGGCAGCGATGGCAGCCGAAGATGAAATCCGCTTGCTGAACCTGGAACAGCTGAAGTTAAAATCCAAAAAATTGAGAAAAATGATGGACAAGGCAGTCAAGGATTTGGATTTTGACACAGCCAAAACCCTGCGTGACGAGGTAATACGCATAGAACAGCGCATCAAAGAATACTAATTTTTAAACATTTGCGATGATAGATTGCAGTTGCCCTGTCATCGTGAAAACCCTTACTTCTGTGGAATCTTGATTTGTTGTCCCACTTGCAGAGCGTTCATGTTGCTCAGATGGTTGTAGGAGGCGAGGGCTGCTGCGGTGGTGCCGTATAACCTGGCGATGGAGGAGAGGGTTTCTCCCTTTTTCACAATATGTGTTTTAATAACAGGAGGTGCAGGCGTCACTGTGGAGGTGTCCTTGTTGACAACCACAGGGTCCAGTACACTGTCGGCGGGGTTCACGAGCACAGAATCGCTCACCACTTTGGTGCTGTCTGTGGGTGGTGCGGTGGCAGCCTTAACCACTACAGTGGATCCTTTTTTCACCAATAACCGCTGACCCACCTTCAAGGTATTGCTGTGCAATCGGTTCAAAGACCTGATCTGACTCACACTCACTCCATATTTGCGGGAAATGGAGGAAATGGTCTCTCCCTTGCGTACGGTGTGATACTTGTTCGGTGTGGTTTTCACAATGTCACCATTGGCATTGGTGGTGATATTCTCTTTATTCAGGTTTTTAGCCGGACTGAAGAAATCGTTATAGCGATACTTTTTGATGGAGTCTTGCAGCTCTATGAAGCGGAGCACATCATTGGAGCGTAACCGGAGGGGGTACTGCTCGTTGAAGGCGGGTATGATATCCCGTTTGTATTGGGGATTCAGGATTTTGATTTCATCCATACTGATGTCAAGTACTTCTGAAATCTGGCCGAAATGCAGTTCCTTGTCCACCATGACAGTATCCACATCGGTAGGGATGGAGATGCTGGTGGGAGAGATGCCGTACAGATTATGATAGGTCATCATGTAGTAGGCGCCGATAAAGGCAGGGAAATAGTTTTGAGTCTCTTTAGGCAGATAGGGTGCCACTCCCCAGAAGTCGGTTTTTCCGCCGGAGCGCTGGATGGCCTTGCGCACATTGCCTGCGCCGCAGTTGTAAGCGGAAATGGCCAGTCCCCAATCATTGAAAATATTGTACAGGTCACGGAAATGGCGGGCGGCGGCATCTGTGGCCTTGTAGGGGTCGCGGCGATCGTCCACATACGTGGAAACCTGCAAGCCGTATATCTTTCCGGTGTTGTACATGAACTGCCAGATGCCGGTGGCGCCGGCTGGCGACACCGCAATGGGATTGAGCGCTGATTCGATGATGGTAATGTAAACCAACTCCTCTGGCACGTCGTATTTGTCAAATATCTCGCGCATCCAGGGATAGTAATATTGCGCCAAACCCAAAATCACAGAAGAGGAGCGTTGCCGTTGAACAGAATAGAGCTCAATGAAGCGCTTCACCTTGTCGTTGTATGCCATGGGCACCGCCGTGACTATCTGTGACAACCTGCGAAACATCATTGTATCGTTGTTGTCATAAGCTGTAGTGTCATCTTTGTAAGGGGAAAGTATCGAATTTTTCTTGGTTATCTCATTGCGGACATACCAGAGGTTCAGCATTGAGTCCATCTTTCTGATCTCCTCCTGCGCGAAAATATCGGAACCGTCAGCTGCAGTTGCTGTGGAATCCATATTGTTCAGGTCCTTATTTGCCTCGCCTGTATTCTGGGCTTGAAGGGTTCCGAGGAAAATAAGACTGAATAATATGGTTAGGAGTCGATACTTCATAAAAAATGGATTAGTTAAACATTACCTACGAGAAAAATTTTATTTTATTGTATAATTGTTCCATTTTATTTCCTTCCCCTCAAGAAACAGAGTGGTTAGAAACAATATCCCATCTTCATTATAATAATTCCAGATCCCATCCTGGAGTCCGTTTTGGTATTTTCCGGTAGTTTTTATATTTGCATTTTCCCAATAGGCTGTGAATTTTCCATCACGTACGCCATCCCGATAGCGTATCTCGAAAGCAATTATGCCGTTTTCGTGGATGGTTTTCCAGAGTCCGACTTGTTTACCACCTTCATATTCTCCCTGTTCCACTGCTCCGCCGTTACGGTAGTACCATATCCCCTCTTCATAGCCAGCCACATATGTGCCTTTGACCACAGGGTTGCCCTCTTCGTCGTACTCGGCATAGTCGCCGTCAAAGTCACCGTCTTCGTAATGTGCCACTGACATGGTGTCACCATTGGGGTAAAACCACAGCCATTCGCCCACCTTCTCGCCTTTGCTGTTGTATTCGCCCGTAATCTCCACCATTTTATCTTCAAAGTAGAAATTCCATTCACCCACAGGCTTGGAGTTTTTGTATCTGCCTTGAGAGCGGAGTTCGCCGGTAGGGTAGTACTCTTTCCACAAACCTTGGCGCAGTCCGTTCATGTCCGTTATGCCCTCGAAACGCATCCAGCCCTCTTCGAAGACATAGCCCTTTGTCAACTTTCCGTCAGGGCTGAATTCACGACGGATGCCATCCTGCTTGCCGTTGTAGTAAGTGGCCACAACAGAGGGCTGTCCATTGGGGTGATAGGCCGTGCGCTTTTCCAATTGCTTGGTCTCCTTGGCATCTGTGATGAGCTGGTCGTGCTCATATTTTTCCACATATAGGAACTTACCTCCCTCATCGTAGAATTTGAAGAAGCCATGTTTTTTGCCGTTGAGGTAATTGCCCTCCATTTTCAGGTGGCCGTTGTTCCAGAAGTACTTCCAGCCACCCTGTTTGAGGCCGAACTTGTCCGTGCGGTTAATGCGTTCACGACGGCTCATCACGCCGTGATAGTAGTTGGTGACCGCCACCACCAGGCCGGTGTCGTTGAACTCTTTGGCCATGCCATGAGGCTTTCCGTCCATATAAGGCACCGTTTTGCAGAGTCGCCCTGCCGTATCGTAAGTGCGCACTGCACCTATGATGGTGTCCTGATGCCATTGGGTCACTGTGTATTCGCTGGGATAGAAGTGCGTCTGTGTGCCTTGTTTCCGTCCTTCCACATAATAGACGGTCATGGATTTCTTGCCATCGGCATAGAAAGTCCAGAGGCTGTCCAGCAGCAGGTTCTTCCGGTTTCCTTCGGAGACAAGCTGTCCTTTTTCGTCATACGATTTCCACCAGCCGTCGGGCTGTCCGTTTACCAGCCGTCCCTCGCTAGAAACGACACCGGATGGATAGCGGAACACGGTGTATCCGTTGTCACGGATGGTGTCTTGTGCGCGAAGCATGGTAAAGCAAGCCAGCAACAACGCTGCCAGTGAAGCTCTTTTCACGAAAGTTCGGACACAAATCTGCATTCTTTTTTATTTAGAGGCGGCAAATATATCATTTTCTTTGGGAAATCCGGACTTCATGATAGCAAAAAGCGCCATAATACACTGTACCATGGCGCTTTATAGGGAGTTGTGTAACCAGATTATTTGGTGCCGTCGAATTCAATGATCTTGACATACGTCTGCAAAAAATCAGAGAGTAAGGCAACCTTGTATCGAATTTCGAGATGAAGACTGTTGCCGTCAAAAGATGACTCTACGTCAATATTCTGGATCTGTTCCGTAGTTGTGTTGATATAGTTGCTGGCCCCGGCAATGGACTCCAATATGGTTTTCATATATTCCACATTGTTGCTGTTTGCTTTATAAACATCAGCAGTGTAGAAATCCAGGGGGAGACATGCGTAGAGAAGCAAACCGTTGGTGGACAATGGATTTTGAGTCATGAGCACCGTGCCTTGCGACGTTGTGTTAGTGGAAACAAACTTGAATGTGCCGGAATACTTTCCAGCGTACTTGGCAGCTTCATTGTTTGTACAAGCCGAAAAACCCAATACTAAAATTAAAAAAATGGGGAATAACCGTTTCATAATATTGTTTTTAATTGTTAGAATTTCAGACATGTTATATATTGGCCGCAAAAGTAAAAAAAAATATGGAAAAGACACAGGGACATATCATGCTAAAAAACCTTAATTCTCTGATTACATATTATGTCCGTTTTGAAAAATATGTACTTTTGCGGCGTTTATGAAAAAAAGTTGGAGACATATCATTCAGTTGGTGTTTGTCCAGTTGCTTTTTGTGTGTGCTTCAGCGCAGACGGGAGGAGGGAGTATCTACAATTTTCTCAACTTCAGTTACTCTTCACGACTTACCGCATTGGGTAATAATCTCATCTCTGTTTATGACGAAGATCCCACTTTGTTGCTGGCGAATCCCTCCTATATTGGGGAGCGTCATCATAACAACTTGTCGTTGAATTTCACCAACTATTTTGCAGGGACCAACTATATGTCGGCACTATACACCTATACGTTTCCAAAAGCCGGTAGTTTTGTGTTTGACGTACGGGGTGTGGCTTACGGCAAGTTTATGGGCACGGATGACACGGGACAGGAAACGGGCTATTTTTCCGCTGGTGACTATGCTCTGAGTCTTGGATGGGGTCGTGAATTGTCGCCAAACTTTTCCATTGGCGCCAATTTGAAACTGCTCTTGTGCACGTATGAGTCGTATACCTCTTTCGGCTTCGCCGTGGATGTGGCCGGAAGCTATCATAATCCGGAGAACAATCTTTCCCTTACCCTTTTGGCCAAGAATATAGGTTCTGAGTTGCATCCTTTTGTGCCCGGAAGCTTTGAGCTGCCTCCGTTTGATCTGCAGTTTGCCCTGTCGCAGCGATTGAAGCATGTGCCCATCCGATACCATATCTCGCTGCACTCGCTATATCGCTGGAATATGAACTATTATGGTGACGGCAATCCGTTTCTACAGACGGACGCTTTCAGCAACACGATAAAATACCCATCCAAAGCCGCGCAGTTCTTTGACAACTTTTTCCGTCATTTCGTGTTCGGCTTGGAAATAGAACCGGTTAAGTATGTTTCTATCCAGGCGGCTTATAACCATAATGTCCATCAGGAAATGAAGGTATTAGCCCGGAGTTCTATGGCCGGTTTCTCGTATGGACTGAGTGTGAATGTGAAGGGAATCCGGTTCGGTTTTTCCCGTATGCACTATGCACCCGGTGCTTCACCCAACTGCTTCAATTTTGCTCTTGACTTTGATGAACTGTCGAAAATGCATCAGGCCAACAAAGCCAAAAAATTAAAACGTATTACTGACTAAAACAAGAATAATGATATCTTTTTCACCCCCTCATGTTGATGATGTAATAATTCAGGAAGTGATCGACGCCCTCCGTTCGGGATGGATTACCACAGGTCCGCGAACCAAGAAATTCGAGCAACTGTTGGCAGAGTATTGCGGTGTGGAGAGAGTGCTGTGTGTTAATTCCGCTTCCGCGGGATTGGAGCTGATGCTTCGCTGGTTTGGCGTAGGCCCTGGCGACGAGGTTATTTTACCCGCCTATACCTATACTGCAACAGCAGAGGTTGTGGTACATTGCGGCGCTACTCCTGTTATGGTGGATGTGAATAGCGATTTTCTGATTTCAGTGGAACAGATCAGCAAGGCAATAACACCGAAGACCAAAGTGGTGATGCCTGTGGATATTGTCGGCTTACCCTGCGACTATGATGAGATATTTGCGGTGGTGAACAAAGATGAGGTCAGACGTGATTTCCAGCCGTCAAATGAATATCAGCGGAAGCTGGGTCGTCCGTTGGTGCTGGCGGATGCTGCACACTCTTTAGGCGCATATTATAAAGGAAAGCGAACAGGTTCAGTGGCTGACATTACCGTAATATCTTTCCACGCGGTCAAAAATCTGACTACAGCGGAAGGCGGCGCTATCTGTCTTGCCCTGCCGGAAGGATTTGATGCAGAGTCCATATACAAGACGCTTTGTTCCTTGTCACTTCATGGGCAATCCAAGGATGCACTTGCCAAAACACAAGTTTGCAGCTGGCGCTACGATGTCGTTGAGTGTGGTTTCAAATGCAATATGACAGATGTGGCAGCGGCAATGGGCATAGCGGAACTTCCTCGCTATGACAGCATGATCCTGAAACGCAGAAAAGAGATTTTTGATGCCTATAATCAAGCTTTTGCATCGGATGACAGATTTCAGCTCCCAGTATATGAGACGAATGAGAAAAGATCCTCCTATCATGTTTTTGCTCTGCGCGTGAATGGTATTACGGAGCAACAAAGGGATGAGATAATCCATCGCATCTTTGAAAAGGAGGTGAGTGTCAATGTGCATTTTATCCCGCTACCCATGCTGACCGCATATAGGAACATGGGGTTCAGTATAGATGATTATCCGGTCTCTTATGACAATTTTTCACGTGAAATCAGTTTGCCGGTTTACTATAATCTTACCGATGAACAGATTGAAAGAGTGATTGCTGTTGTGAAAGAGAGTATTTAATATTTTTTTTATTTTTGCGCCATAATAATATTAATTCAAAAAAACAATACGATTATGGCATTAGTAATTGACTCAAGCAATTTTGAATCACTGATTAACGGTGACAAACTGGTTGTGATTGACTTTTGGGCGCCTTGGTGCGGACCCTGCCGTCATCTCGGACCGGTTGTCGAGGAGGTGGCCGCCGAATTTGAAGGCCAGGCTATCATTGGCAAATGCGACACCGACGAAAACAACGACCTCGCCATGCAGTTTGGCGTGATGAACATCCCCATGCTGGTCTTCGTGAAAAACAAGGAAGTGGTGGACAGCCTTGTAGGGTTGGTTCCCAAAGACCTCATTGTGGAGAAAGTCAAAAAATATCTGTAGAATCATTTTTTTAATTTTTTTAATATGAATACTGCTTTATTAATTTGCATCATCGGTACGATTGTCATCATACCGTTTTTGATTTATTATGTGCGCGAAGCTAGATTGCACCACCCGAAGGGTTTGATTGCCGCAGCTTTGAGCAACATGGGTGAGCGTTTCGGCTACTACATCATGAATGCCGTACTGTTGCTCTTCCTCGTTTCCAAGTTCGGTTTGCCCGACGGCACCGCCGGCGTCATCTACTCCGTCTTCTATTTCGGCATCTATGTGCTGAGTTTGGTGGGTGGTATTATTGCCGACAAAACCCAGAACTATAACAAGACCATCCAATGGGGTTTGATCATCATGGCTGTCGGCTATGTGGTTATGGCTATCCCATTGTTCAGCAAGACGGCTGAGGGCGCTATCCTTGACAGTGGCGCGGGCTGGTGGACCATTCTCATCATCACCTGTATGGCCCTGTTGTTCATCGCCTTCGGTAATGGTTTGTTCAAAGGCAATTTGCAGGCAATCGTCGGTAAACTTTATGATGAGTTCGAGGCTGAGGCTGCCAAAAATGGTCCTGAAGCACTTGCAGAAGCCAAGGATCGCCGTGACTCTGGCTTCCAGATTTTCTACGTATTCATCAACATCGGTGGTTTCTTCGCTCCGTTTATTGCTCCGTTCTTGCGCGAATGGTGGCTGAAAGCGCACCATTTGGTGTATAATGCCGATATGTCCGGCTTGTGTCACCAGTTCTTGGCCAACGGAGAACAAACCCAGAAATTCACGGAGACCATGCAGGCTGTACTCCAAAGCGGTTATAACTTCACCGACACTGCCGCATTCTGCTCCGACTACATCACCATTTTTAACCAAGGTGTACACTTCTCCTTTATCGCATCTGTGGTGGCCATGCTCATCTCTCTGGTGATTTTCATGGTGAACAAGTATAAACTGCCGCAGCCTGCCAAGAAAGAGCAGGTTCAAGTGGTGGAATACACCCAGGAGGAGAAACTTGCCATGGCCAAGGAAATCAAGCAGCGCCTCTACGCTTTGTTCGCTGTGCTGGGAATCGCCGTATTCTTCTGGTTCTCTTTCCATCAAAACGGCCAGTCTTTGTCCGTGTTTGCACGTGACTTCGTGGAAACCGAGAAGATTGCCCCTGAAATCTGGCAAGCCCTGAACCCATTCTTCGTGATTGTGCTCACCCCCATTATCATGGTTGTCTTCGCCGCTTTGGCGCGCAGAGGCAAACCCATCTCCACGCCACGTAAGATTGCCATTGGTATGGCAATTGCCGGATGTGCCTACCTCTTCCTGATGATTGTCTCCATCGTGAACAACTATCCGTCAGGTACTGATTTCCGTGCCATGGATTTGGCCCAGATGGCCGCCGCCGGCCTGGCGAAGGCCGCTCCATGGGTTCTGCTTGTCACCTATTTCTTCCTGACTGTGGCAGAGTTGTTTATCTCTCCACTGGGACTGTCCTTCGTTTCCAAGGTGGCTCCGCGCCACATGGTGGGCTTGTGCCAGGGCCTCTGGCTTGGCGCCACGGCAATCGGCAACCTGCTGATTTGGCTCGGACCTGTGATGTACAACGCATGGCCAATTAAATACTGCTGGCTCGTGTTCGCAGTGGTATGCTTCCTCTCCATGGCTGTCATGCTCGGCATGGTGAAGTGGCTGGAGAGAGTGACGAAATAATAATTGATAACACTTCAAATGAAAAAGGCAGACATTGACGTCTGCCTTTTTTTATATCACTTCATCACCTGCTTTGCTTTAAGAATGGTTTCATCCGTCTGGTTGATAACAGGGTAGAAGGCGTCGTTTCCGTAAAGGTTTCTGCCAACCAGGGCTTTTATCCATACCTTCAGCTCCTTTTTGGAGTTGGCTGACAGGGTGGGCGCCTTCTTTTTAGTCAGTTTGTAATAATACTCAAGAAGCTGGTTGAGCTCTTTGTCGGAGACGGAGTATTTCGCCAGGAAGGTGGCCACGTCCGGGTATTGTTGCATGAGATTGGCCTTGTGATCGTTCGTATAATTGAAGGCGAACTGAACCAATGCGGCGGAATTAGCCACGGTGTAATAGCCGTCAAGGTCGTTACCTTGGTGAATGGGTACAAAGTAGTCGGGCATGATACCACCGCCACCATAGACGGTACGTCCGCCGACGGTTTTATAAGCTATGGATTTGTCCTGTTTGATGCTATCGACATTCCCCATCTCGCCGCTGGCAATGCGTTCGTAAATTTCCTCGTAATAGGCTTCTGTGCCGTTTTTGTAGTCGCGTTGGATGCAGCGTCCGCTGGGGGTGTGGTACCGCGCGGTGGTCAGCCGGATGGTCGATTTGTCGGACAGGTCAAACTGCCGTTGCACCAGTCCTTTGCCAAACGAGCGTCTTCCCACAATCAGCCCCCTGTCATTGTCCTGTATAGCACCAGCTACGATTTCTGAAGCCGATGCGCTGAAATCATCGATTAAGACAACCACCTTTCCAGTCTCAAAATTTCCTTTACGGGTGGCGTATATTACCTCCGAGCGGACTTTCAGCCCTTCTATGGAGACAATCTTCTGGCCTTTCGTCAGGAATTCGTCGCATACGCCAATGGCAGCGTCCAGAAAACCGCCGGAGTTGCCTCTCAGGTCCAAAATCATGGAAGTCATACCCTGGCGCTTAAGCTTGGCGATGGCATCCTGAAACTCTTTCACCGTGGTGCTTCCAAACTCGTTCATCTTAATATAGCCGGTGTTCGGATTAATCATATAGGCTATGTCAATGCTGTAGGTTGGGATGACATTCCGGGTGATTTCGTAGGTGTATGTATCCTTGAACCCGGGACGTTGGATGCCCACTTTCACTTTCGTGCCCTTCTTGCCTCGCAGCAGTTTGAAAACCTTGTCGTTGGTAGCGCCAATGATGGACTTTCCATCTACGGTGATGATGCGGTCTCCAGCGCGAACGCCGGATTTCTCTGCGGGTCCTCCCGATACGGTGGCAATTACCATTACCGTGTCGTTCATGATATTGAATTGTATGCCTACACCTTCAAAGGCTCCCTCCAGGGACTCCATCATGGTCTTGTTTTCTGCCGGAGTGGCATAAGCGGAATGAGGGTCCAAGCTGTGCAGCACACTGTTGATGGCCTGGTCGTATATGGAATCGATATTGACAGAATCCACATAGTATTGGTTGATGTAGTTCATCACCTCATTGAGTTTGTTGTTATGGCTTCCCATAATCACGGTTTTGCGAGAGGGCAGAAAGTTGACTGCCACGGAGACACCGAACAGGAAGGCGATGAGCAGATACAGGAAAATAATCCAGCCGTTATATTTTTTTGACATATTGTTTATTGTTGTCGTTGAATAGATGATTGGTGCAGTAATTCCAAAAACCGTGCCAGAAACTCACGGTAGGCCGGGTCTTGTCCTGCCTTTAGATAGCGTTCTTTAACCTGTTGCCATTGTTGAGGTTGCACCACAGGCAGGTTGTTTTCCTTTTTGATGCGGGCGATTTCGTCCACAATTTCCATGCGGCGTGCCAGCAGAGCGCTCAATTGGGTGTCAACATGTTCCAACAGGGCCCGCTGTTTGATGAGGTCGGCATTTGAGGCGTTGATTTTGAAACTCAGGTTGCGGATGAGGTTTTCCCATTCTGCCGGGGTCAGTTGTTGGTCGGTATCGCTCAGCGCCTCGGCAGGGTTGCAGTGGCACTCCAGCATCAATCCGTTGAAACCGTAGTTCAGGGCCAGTTGTGCGATTTGGGGAATCCACTGTACATGTCCGCACAAATGTGAGGGGTCGCACACGATGGGCAGGTTTGGATAGAGCACTTTAAGGTCAATGGGAATCTCCCAACAAGGGGCGTTCCGATAGATGTTTTCGTTCCCGTCTGCGAAACCACGATGCACGGCGATAACCTGACCGACATCTGCCATCAGAAAACGTTCGAGGTTGCCTTGCCAGAGTTTAAGGTCGGGCACCAGGGGGTTTTTTACCATGATGGTGAAGGGTTTGCCCTTTACGGCATCGGCGATTTTCTGCACATCGGTGGGGTTGACGCTGGTGCGCGCCCCAATCCACAAGGCGGTGATGCCTGCCTTCTCGCAAGCTTCCACCTGTGCGGTTGTCATTACCTCGGTGCACACACGAAAGCCGAAAGATCGCTGGAGGTCAGCGAGCCATGGAAGAGCTTCGTGGCCCAGTCCTTTGAAACTGGCGGGATTGCTGCGCGGTTTCCACACTCCTGCCCTGAAGAAGTCCAGGGCCAATCCTAACCGCTGCACCGCTTGATGCAGCTGCCCGGCGGTTGTCAGGAGCTGCCGCTCACTCTCTACCGCACAAGGCCCGGCTATTAACAAGGGCTTCGTCATTACTCTTCCTCCTCTTCTATGTTGGTGAAATATTTTTTCACGAATTTGTTCTTCCATCCAATGTTACCTAACTTGTAGGAGAACGAAGGAAGTCCCTTGGCATTGTCCGGAGCTAAAGATTTATTTTTCGGTTTCGTATTTTTTATGGCTTCATTGAAAACCTTGTCGGATGAGTATCCGGAAACCACATTGTTGTCGAATTGGAAATAATAGTACTGATTGTCAAACTCAAAATAGAGATAGAGCTTGTTTCGGGACCCCCGCTTTTCAATTACAATTCTTCCGGGAACCATCTTGTAAACGGCCTTCGCGCCGCAGATGATGAGGGGAAGAGTGGTTTGGGATTTGAAGGTGGACTGTTCCTTATCCCACTCGAAGTCTATGTTGGAAAACAGGAACTTCACTTGAAGGGCGTCGGGCAGTCGGCGCTGGGCTCCTAAGGCCAGATTACGGGTATAGCGCTGGTATTCGGTTTTACCTAATATATTATAGAGCGCCATATCGTAGGCTTGGTCGGAAGAGACATCCACAAAATCCAAAGACGTGCTATTCTCTAACGATTTGTTCATACTCTTCATGGATTCTTCATTAAAGAAGAAATCGATGGAGGTGGTGAGATGCATCTCTGCAGAGTCAGCAGTCATGTAGTTGACAATAGTACCGTTGGTTACAAAATTCACACGCCCCAGTTTTGTACCCATATCAATAGTACCGGTACCGGTGGACACACAGTTGTCAGTTTTGAGGGTGATGATATTACCGGGAACGGTAGGATCTTGCAGCTTTTCTAACGAGGCTGCTTTGAATTCATGTGAGCTCTTGTCATAGGTGATATAGCCAAACACGTTGATATACTCCGCATCATTGAACTCATCCTTGGCCTCGCCAAATGCGGTATATATACGTCCGGTTTTGTTGGATGATGTGATGGCGACGACAACCTTTCGGTCGTTCATATCCTTGGTTCGATCATGCACTTGCAGGAGGATATTGTTCGGATCAACCTGTTGCAGGATTTTCATAGAGGCATGATGGATGGAGTCGCAGCCATGTCGGATTTCCACACCACCGAAATAGGAGAGGAACGGTTGGGTGCTGTGTAATTCCGCACGTCCGCTGAAACCGAACTGGTCGCTGAACTGGAAGTTCTTTTCAGCGGGAATTTTGGCGTCACCGAAGGTTTCCTTGTTGAAATAGATGGTGTCAAAATAGAGCTGTTGCACCTGCTGGTTCTCATCCACATAATCGTAATAGCCGTTGGCATAGAATTTTGTGGCAGTTTGTATTCGTATATTACAGTCGTAAAGCTCATGAAATTTGTTCTCCCTGCCTGCCAGAATTCGTGACTTTGAAAAAGGATCCAGAAAAGCTTTCTCACGAATGGTCACATCTCCGTGTGAAGGGGTTATGGCTGCATCGCCCACATGGATGTATCGTACACCATGGGCAAAAATCACATTTTTGGTAAAATCAAACTCGGCGGTGACGGCGGAAAAATGATATCCGATGCCGGGGTCAACAGCATAGAGTTCGTTGCCCACACTTTGCATGTCCACAAGGTCGCGAATCGGCGTATTGTCTATGTCCACATTCTTGTGCGGGTCATCCCACTTGAAACGCAACAGGGTGGAATCAATGGGGTCCCACTCAAACTCGGAAGAGGTGGCCTTTATTTCATTCTTCACGAAATAAACCACAGAGGCTTCGCCGTTGGCCTTGAAATGCCCCTTTCTCGTCTTGAAGTCGATGTGTGAGTTATAGTTGTCGGTAGAAAAAGCGATGTCTTCACCTTTACTGATGTCATAGATTCTCAAATCAGCGGTGTCGGAAAGCAACTCATGGTGCTTGAAGTTGAAAAGACGGGAGGAGATGTCTGCCTGGCCAAACTTGACAATCCCGGTACCCTGCATGCCTGACGGGGTGATTTTGGTGTTACCAGTCAGCAGTGTTTCATTGAACAGGCTCATCGGATTTTTGACGGTGTGAATGAACATCTGATCTTTATAGGGCTCCCAGTGCAAGTAGCCGTCATCCATGCTGGCTGGCGGAAACTCCACGCCGCTTAGCTGTTCAGCCACCACGTGGTTGTTTGCAGACCCGTTGGTGGAATCCAGGTAGAACACCAGACTGTCGGATATGGTGTGGGAAGTGATATAGTCTATTTGTCCGTTACCGCGCAATCCCCGGTTGCTCATGTCTATGACACCCGCATAGGCTCCTTTGGTGCCATACATGGGAATTCCGTTGGTATGGTGTGTGAAACCGAAGGAGAAATCGGGCTGGACTTTCAAAGGCTCCTCAATGTCAGGGAAGATGCCGCCGGAGACCAGAGCCCCGGTGAATTTCATGGAGTCAATGACAAAATTATCCAGATTGACGATGCGGAATTTGTTCACAGCATAGTAAAAACGGTCGCGGGTGTAAACGCCGCCCAGCACGTAGGGTTGGTCATAGAATACCTTGCCGCCTTTGCGAGCCTCAAAGATCGGATATTCCGGGATATCAGTCATGCCAGACTTGTTTCCAGGAGCATCAATGTAAAGCACTCCGGAAAGTTCCTCTATGCGGCTTTGAACCTGGCGTAGTGGGTAGTCACCGTACATGTCCATCTGACCGTTTTTATCCTCAACGTACATGATCAGAGTGTCAATAACGTTCATGTCAATTAGAAAACGGTCGTAGTTGAAATCACAGTTGTGTGCAATAAAGTCAAAAAGGCCGCCAATAACTCGTCCGGAGAACGACATGTCACGGTTTTTCTTGACTGTCACCAGTTCGTTCATGGGATATACATTGACAATCTGAGGGTCGCTGAGCACGAAGAATTCACACCCCGTGATTTTCAAGTCGTTGGTCAACAGATCCAAGGAGGCGTAGTGCTTTTTGGATTCCAGGCGGATGTAATCGTAATCCTTTTTCTTAACTTGGTTGTTGAGGTACTGGGATATTTTCGGGCGGAAGTGGATATGGTTGTTGTTGACGTCATATTCGATAAAACCGCGAGCCGCAAAGTCAATCATCATGGCTTTGATGTCCAAAGGAGGTTTGTTGAACCAGCGGATGACATCTTCGATAGTGACATCCTCATAACCGGCGGAGTAGAACAGTTGGTAGAGTGTATAGAGAGGGTTTACCGTATTGACACCGGCAATTTCGTGCATGACGGATTCGTCGTAGTAGTTTTGCGATTCAAAGAAGGCCGGTTGTTCGCTGGTGCTGCCCACAATAGGCCTGAACTCGATGCGCTGTTCGGTGGTTGTCCATTGTATGGATTCCACGGTGATGTCCAGCTTGTGGTAAGAGTCGAAGAAGGGGGAGCGTCCCACACCTTGTTTCGGTCGTGAGATCAGGAGCTCTTTGGTTTCGTTGTTGAACCTGAAATTGGCAGCAGGGTGGAAGATGGAGTCTTCTTCAATGTAGATGCTCACCTTGGCGTCTTCGGAGAGCAGGTTGGTGGGTCTGATGAGGAAGCTTTTGGAGGCGGCGCGAATGATGACATCGTTTTCGCGCAGGATGGTGATGCTGGCCAATGTGTCACCTGATGAGGTGCCGTAGATAGAGGCACCGCGCAGGTCAAAACCACCCACGTAGTTCACATCAGGGTAAAGATTCTTGATGACGATGGTTTTGTCGTCACTGATAAAGCGTGGGTAGGTGGCCTTTTCCTCCGAAGTGGGAAGCACAGCTTTGTCAATGACCCTTCCGATGATGGGATGACTGAACAGCTTCGGGTAGTGGAATTGGACATGGTTCGCCTCAACTTTCGGGAAGCGCATGTCTATTTCGAAGTCCTTTAACTCGGCTTTTACATTGTCAGGAAGGCCGGCACGTTCCCAGTAAGTAATACCCTGCTTGGCGGAAAACTTCAATTTGGCAGGATAGTAACGTCCGCTCACATCGTAAACAATCAGACTGTCTTTAACCGAAAAGCCAGTCAAATCCACGCGTTTGAAGTCAAAATAGGGTTCTTGGTCGAAGCCCATCACTTCAGCTTGGCCATCCACGGTCCACTTCACGTTATCTTCCTGATTGAGAATGCTACTCTTGAAGAAACGCTCATATAGCAGCATGTTTTTCTGGAATAGCGTGATATTGTGGGTGGCGTGGTATTCCACCGTTTTCACCCATGTTTCCGTTTCCGTAGCATAGGGACTGGTGGTGAAAGCCATATAGGCATGCATGTAGGATTGGAATTGTGGGATTGGGCGGAATTTGTGACGAATGAGCGAATTGGCCTCTTCAATAAAGGCCAGTTGGTTGTCGTAATCGATGGCGGTGGTCCAGAATGCGGAAAATTCATTCAGCATCTCGTTGGCCTCCTTTTGCCGGTCTTTGGAAACCGTGGCCAAATAGGCCTTCATCTCCTCGACGGTTTTAGCCGGATCGGGAGAAAATGAATTAAAACGCTGTGCGGACACGGTGAAGGTGAAACCGAATACAGCGAGAATCAGAAAGAATCTTTTCATGACGATTAATTGGTAAACGGTTTACCGTTCAAGTTGAACCAGAGTTCCAATACCTCCTGGGATTTCTTTTCTTGGATGGTAACCAGATACAAATTCAGTTTTTCAGCAATGCGTTTTACACTGTAATAGCTGAGCACCTTACAGCCTTTGTGCTCTTTTTTGAGGTAGTCTTGAATAGTGGCGGAAAGGTTTTCAGGTTTGCCTTGCAAACGGGTTTCCACAATGGAAGCCATGGGACTGATGATACAGATTTCCTTGCCGCGGGCGCTGTAGTAATGGGCTTCATAGTTCATATTGTCATTAACCACCCATTCCACGTTGGTCACGCGGGGATATTTCAGTTTGAACACAGCTTGGATGTTCTCGGGAATGGAGGCGGCACTACCGGCTTTTTCCTCCAGAGACATATTCATCTTGGCATAATACTTGTCAAGGTCGTCTCTCTCGTTGCCTTTGTTTTGGGTGGAAGCCATCTCCGGATCGGCATCAATGGTGCGCAGCAGTTTGCCGGTCTTGTCAAAGATGATGGTGGTGGGCACTTTGGCCTTGTAGTTCGCTTTCTCATAGAAAACCACCATGGTTTTGTCGTTCTTGTCAGCGCGGGTCTCCTTAATGGCGGTCTTGAATTTGTAACCCTTGTAGAAATCGTTGAGGTGTTTCAGCATGGGTCCGGTGACGGCCTCTTCCGGCAGGATGGTGAGCGTTTTGTCCCAGATGCCCTCTTTGGAGAAAAAAGCGGCGGTTGTTCTGCCGGTGTTCATGCATTTGGCCACATATTGGTTGTCGATTTCAAACCAGTTCAGATCTTCAGGATGTAAGATTTTCTTCAACAGGGCTTTTTTCACCACATCGGGAACCTCAGACTCTGCAATGGCCACGTTTCCATGCTCATCGGTGACCACGGGCACCGGTTTCTCTTTCTTGGGTTTCTCAGGTTTGGGCTCCTTTTTCGGGGTC
Organism: uncultured Bacteroidales bacterium; assembly: GCA_905233745.1. GTDB lineage: Bacteria > Bacteroidota > Bacteroidia > Bacteroidales > WCHB1-69 > F23-D06. The sequence continues at coordinate 17,430 of CAJODA010000012.1, read as the reverse complement.
TCCTTTGCAGGAGCGGGTTTGGCACTCTCTTTTGCGGGTGTGGACTTGGTGCTTTCTTTAGTAGGTGTGGACTTGGCGCTCTCTTTAGCGGATGCAGGCTTGGTGGTGGGTTTTTGAGCCTCTTTCTCTTTGGGCTCGTTTTGGGCAACCGTCTTGTCCGCAGCGGGAACTGCCGGGTTTGTGAAATTCTCCGGGTCCACACGGGAGAGCAGAACGCCTTTGTCATTGAAGGAGAGGCGTGACGGCTTGAAGCCGATACCCTCCGGTTTCACCTCCACCATGTAATGCATAGGAGCCTCCTCCATCTCTTCCAAATATGAGTTGCTGATGATAAATTCGGGATAATTGGCCTTCACGTATTCGGTGATAACAGAAGGGAGCTCATCCTTTTTGATGTCGTAAGTGGTACGCAACCATTCACCGCTCGCTGTGATATATGCTTTTCCAACGGACCCTTCATCCTTGAAAGTGGCGATATATTGCCCGTCCTCAAGCTGCCATGTGGAGACTTTCACGTATGGATATTGGAAATCCATGGCTTGCGTCACCTCGGAAGGCACGTCGGCAGGCTTTAATTTTTGAGCGTAATTGACTTGTATTGCAACCACTTGAATTGCAAAAAGAACAAAAGCGAATTTGACAAGTTTTTTCATAAAAATCCTTTTCTAAAAAATGAGGGACAAAGATAGTAATTTTTTGTACTTTTGCCCCCTAAAAATTATGTTTTTATGCAGAAGTCAATTTGTTTGCTTTTTTGTCTGCTGACCTTTGGTTTGATTCATGCCCAAGATACGGTTAGAACTTATTGGAACAACAATAAGCTCATGTCCATCGGAGTGGAGTCCAAAGGCTTGGAACAGGGTCATTGGATTTATTACCATAACAATGGGGTGAAATGGACAGAAGGGGATTATCAGGATGGCAAAAAGGTTGGCGTTTGGAAAGTCTGGTTTAATGATAACAGGCTGGCGCAGGAGTATAACGCTCAGAATGGCCCGTTCAAGAGCTGGTTCCGTTCGGGAAAGGTTGAATCTGAAGGCCATTTTGCCAATGGAATGCGCACTGGAGAATGGATTTTCTATCATCCTAACGGACAGTTATTCAAGAAAGTGCTCTATGTGGAAGACAGTGTGGAGGGGCACGTGGTGGAGTATTACGATGATGGCAGCAAGTATTTTGAAGGTGATTATCGGAAAGGTGCGCTCAATGGATATGCTTGCTGGTGGTCACGCGACGGAAAAAAACAGATGGAAGGCTCTTCGGTGAACGATTTGCAAGAGGGCGAGTGGAAATTCTACAATGACAACGGCTCGCTGGGCAGCAAAGGCAATTTCGTGAAAGGGCTCCAGGATGGAGAATGGGTCTATTATTATGAAGACGGCTCAGTTTGGAGAAAAGGAAAATACATTGCCGGCAAACGTGAAGGCCTGTGGAAAGCCTGGTATGAAAACGGTAAACTTCAGCGCGAAGGCACTTTTGCCAATGACAAGGAGAACGGTCAGTGGACCTCCTATTTCCAAAATGGAAGAATCCAGGACCAGGGCTTTTTCAAAGACGCCCAGATGGACGGTGTGTGGAACGGCTGGTATGAGAATGGAGCACAGAAATATTCCATGCACTATAAGAACGGACAACTTAATGGGTTGTACACCTACTATTGGGAAGAAACCGGCAAAATGGCACGACAGGGCAATTATAAGGACAACCGGAAAAACGGCCCCTGGAAAGAGTTTGCCCAGAATGGAAAGATTCTCAATGAAGGGAAATACACCAATGATATGAAACAGGGTAAATGGTCTTTCTACAACGTGTATGAGAAGAAAGTGCGTGAGCAGAACTTCGTCAACGATGTGCAGGACGGTCCGTTTACAGAGTATTATGATAACGGCGTCAAACATTTTCAAGGCAGTTTCAAGGGACGTGTGCGCGACGGCAAATGGTCATGTTGGAAACCGAATGGCAAGCTGTACTACAGCGTTATATTTTCCAATGGCAAAAAGGTGAAGGAACTCTACGTTACCGACCCCAAAGAAGAGAGACCTTTCTGATATGGCCAAACGACACATCCCACTGGCGAATTTTTTACGGAATTTGACGTATATGACGCAGAATTTGACGATAAGGACATTTCATTTCAATCCCATACAGGTGAATACGCTGGTGTTGCACGATGACACGGGCGAAGCGGTAATTGTGGACCCTGGCAATTGTCAGCGTTATGAGGACGAGCAGCTGAAAGAGTACATGGAAGCACACCACTTGACGGTCAAGTGCCTCGTCAACACGCACCCGCACATTGATCATATCGCGGGCAACAACTGGTGTGCCCGCACATTCAACGCCCCGGTATGGTGCCATGAGGGTGGCATGCGCATCTATGACAAGGCCTACGCCTACTCCATAGCGTTTGGCCTGTCGGTGGATGAGATGCCGGCACCCTCTCGCTTCCTGAACGAGGGCGATGAGATTCGCTTTGGGAACCAGTGCCTGCAAGTGCTCTATACCCCGGGCCATTGCGACGGGAGCATCTCGTTGTACGATGCCGCCAACCATCTGGTGATTTGTGGAGACCTGCTTTTTGAGGGAAGTGTGGGGCGTAGCGACCTGCCTACCGGCAACCACAATCTGCTGATACAGATGATACGCGAGAAAATCCTTACCCTGCCCGGTGATACCGTCATCTACCCCGGACACGGGTTCACCACAACGGTTGAGAACGAACGAATACATAATCCATTTTTGCAATAAACAATGAAAATCACGGACTCCATTAACAAGATCCCTAAACTTTCTGAAAAAGAACTTGATGCGCTGTCTGACAGCTACCGCAATATCTTATTGAACGTGGGTGAGGACCCTGAACGCGAAGGACTCATCAAAACTCCGATGAGAGCCGCCAAATCTCTGGACTTCCTAACGCACGGTTATCGTCTTGACCCCAAGAAAATACTGAAGTCTGCCCTTTTCCACGAAGATTACAAACAGATTGTCGTGGTGAAAGATATCGAAATATACTCTTTGTGTGAGCATCACCTGCTTCCGTTCTTTGGCAAGGCCCATATTGGCTATATTCCCAATGGCACCATTGTGGGACTGAGCAAGATCCCCCGTGTGGTGGAATGTTATGCACGCCGGCTGCAACTCCAAGAGCGGCTGACCACCCAAATCAAAGACTGCATTCAAGAGGTTCTCAACCCCCTTGGTGTGGCAGTTGTCATTGAAGCACAGCACCTTTGCATGTCTATGCGTGGCATCCAGAAACAGAATTCTGTCACGACCACTTCCGAGTTTACGGGAGCATTTCTCAAAAACGAGAACACCCGTCAGGAATTTATGCACCTCATAGGCGCCGATCTCCACTAAAAACACCTCTTCCGCAGCCGTTTGGTTCGCGGATTTCTTTTTGCCAACTTCCGGAAATGTTCCGCCTGATAGAATATGGCGTCTTCACTCGCCATGCCTACCACCTCCATCTCTTCCTTTTCGTAGGGTGACTTGAGCAAACAAATGACGGTTTTGCCCACCCAATCCTGAGGCAAACATATAGTGACAGTGTCCCTGACAGGGGTGATAATAATTTTTTTCATGAGTTCTGCATTTTGTCGAGTGTTGTGTTTTTGACTGTCATTTTTTTATAAAACTGCGAAACCAATCATTTTTCTGACAAATCCAAAGGCTTTTCCAGCCTTTTTGCGTCAATTCTCTTTTTTGATTTTCAACAATTTTATAATCAAAATGTTATATTCAAATATAGAAAAAATATCACTCTTTCAAAATTCTCATTGTTTTTTTATAATGCAGTTATAATCAGATAAATATAAAAATATTTAAAAATCAACCACAATAAAAATGCAAGTAATGGAAAAAAGTGTACTTTTGCAGCCTCTTATGAAGATAAGGGAAAATGGAGTCTCAGTAGCTCAGCAGGTAGAGCACATCCCTTTTAAGGATGGGGTCCTGGGTTCGAATCCCAGCTGGGACACAAAAAAAGGCTGAAACATTTCAGCCTTTTTTTTATTTTTGCGCCTTGATAACCTAAACCTATTGTAATTACGATGGAAAACCCCAAACAATTTCATCAACAGTTATTGGCGCAAATGGCCGGGAGCTATTCACATAAGCACGTGTCGGAGGTCATGCCGCTGGCCCAGTCAGGCTCACATCGCCAGTATTTCCGCTTGGTGCTGGAGGATAATGAGACGCTGATTGGTGCATATAATGATGATGTCGCAGAAAATGAGGCCTTTTTCTCCTTTACCCGAAGCTTCTTAAGTCTGAACATCAATGTTCCCCATCTCTTGATGGTACATGATGACAGGCAGCATTATCTTCAGAGCGATTTGGGAACCGCCACCTTGTATGATTATCTGACGGCCAATCGCATGGAAGATGGTCATCCTTCATCGCAAACAATTGCCTATTATGAAAAAGTGGTGCGCGCACTGCCTGCCCTGCAACTTGCCGGTAGGAACATCATTGACTTTTCCGTGGCTTACCCGCGCGCCGCATTTGACCGGCAGTCAATGCTTTGGGATCTCAACTATTTCAAATACTACTTCTTAAAATTGGTTAATGTCCCTTTTAACGAACAGTTGCTGGAGGATGACTACAACCGGTTGATGGATTATCTGCTGACGGCGGAAAGCGACTTCTTCCTCTATCGGGATTTCCAGTCCAGGAATATCATGGTTAATGACAATGACGTTTATTTTATTGATTATCAAGGAGGGAGAAAAGGAGCGCTTCAATACGATGTTGCCTCTCTGCTATATGATGCCAAAGCAGATCTCTCCCCAGAGTTGAAAACACATCTTCTTAACATATATTTGGACACTCTTTCTACTCATATGCCAGTAGATAGATCTGCGTTTAACGCCTATTTTCAAGGATTTGTGCTGATACGCATCCTACAGGCAATGGGAACGTACGGATATCGGGGCTATTTTGAAAGAAAAAGACATTTTCTTCTGAGTGTACCGTATGCAGTCCGTAATTTAGAGGGCATTTTGGATAACTGGGCTTTACCCATTCAGTTGCCCGAGTTGTCAAAAGCGCTCCGCCTGATTATCCAATCCGATTTTGTGAAACCCTATCAGCCGAAGTCCCAACTGACTGTGCTCGTGCAGAGTTTTTCCTTCAAGAAATCCATCCCGCAAGACCCGTCACCCAACGGAGGCGGTTTTGTGTTCGACTGTCGTGCGCTGCCCAACCCCGGACGCGAGAAACGGTTTGCACGAAATACAGGCAAAGATGCTTGTATTATCGAATATTTGGAAAAATATCCGGTCGTGGCCGAATTTAAGAATCACGTTCACGCTATCATTGACCAGTCAGTCGAAAACTATCTCGAACGCCATTTTGACCATTTGATGGTGAGTTTCGGGTGCACTGGCGGCCAGCACCGTTCCGTCTATTTTGCGGAACAAGCTTTCCGCCACATTCGCGAACGCTATCCCTCTGTGAATGTGATAATCAATCATACTGAACAATAATAAAACCAGACATGTTTCGTTTCTAAACTGATATTAAACAGAAAAACAATTCTTATGAAAAAATATTTGTTATTGTGCTTGTTATGGTTGGGGTTTGCAGCTAATGCGCAAGTGGATCCAACTTGTTACCGGATTACATTGTCTGATAAGAATAACACCCCTTATTCCATAAACAACCCATCGGTTTATCTGTCACAACGTGCATTGGATAAGCGTATCCGTTTCAATATTCCCATCACAGAACAGGATTTCCCGGTCAATCCGCAATACTTGCAACAGATTAAGGCTGTGGACTACAATATTCGAGTGCTGTGTGTTTCAAAATGGATGAACACGGTAACCATCTATTGTCCCGACAGCAACAAGCTTTTGCAAATCTCCAACTTGCCCTTTGTCACGGATATTTTGCCCGTGGCCAATTATGAGCTGCAGAATCCGGATTATGCTCCGGCGGTTCATGAGGATGGTGTTGTTCCTGAGGGTATCCATCCCGCCAAAGATACGGTTGCACCTTATGACTACGGCTATGGATATTCGCAAATTGCTCTCCATAACGGACAAATGTTACATAACGAAGGTTTCCGAGGTGATGGCATGTTGATTGCCGTTTTCGATGCCGGATGGGATGGCGTGGATACAAGTTTATTATTCAAACCGCTTTTTGAGAATGGCCAGATTCTGGGCACGCGGGATTTGATGCCCAACAGGAATAATGTGTTCCAGGGTCACGCCCATGGCACACTAGTCACCTCTACAATGGCCATTATGCTTGAGGGCACTCTGGTGGGAACGGCTCCGGAGGCAAGCTACTTTTTCATCCGTTCCGAGAACCCCGATAGTGAGCAGCTTATCGAGGAGGACTTCTGGGCACAGGCGGCGGAACTTGCCGACAGTATCGGCGCGGATGTTATCAACTCCTCATTAGGTTATACCACCTTTGTTGATTTTCCACAAGGAAACAACACCTATGCGGATGTGAACGGTGTGGCAAGTATCGCTTCCCGGGCTGCCACTATTTTGGGACAAAAGGGTGTTGTGGTTTGTATCAGTGCTGGCAATGACGGGGCAAACGACTGGCACTATATCGGCCATCCTGCAGATGCATTTGACGTGTTGTCCGTGGGGGCTGCGGATGCAGAGGGGAACATTGCCGATTTCTCTTCACGGGGTCCCGCATACGATGGACGTGTAAAACCCGACATCACCTCTTGTGGAGTAGCCACGGCATGTATATGGCCGGGTGACGAGCTGGGTTGGGCTAACGGTACCAGTCTTGCCGGTCCTGTGGCTGCCGGCCTTAGTGCGTGTCTTTGGCAAGCACTCCCTGACAAAACCTCCTCTGAAATCATGCAAATAATCCGCGAAAGCGCTTCATTCTACCAGAATCCAAACGACTCGCTTGGCTATGGCATCCCCGATTTCTATGCTGCATACCAGGCTCATGCTCATGACGGTGTGACGCCCTATGTTTTGTCTGCCACACAGGTTTACCCGAATCCTTGTACTGACCATTTTTCCATAAATGCAAGTCGGCCCGATGTGGAGCGTATAGAGGTTTTCTCCCTGGATGGGAAGCTGGTTTCCAATGTGATACCGGGACAGCACTATTATATAAAAGTAGATATGAGTACCGCACCGGCTGGCTATTACACCGGTCGGATTCTCTATAAAGGAGGACAAATCCAGACATTTAGGGTTATCAAACAATAACTGATTTCCAAAACCATGAAAACCAAAACATTAAAAAATATTCTATCTCTTTTCTACCCTCGCTTGTGTATAGGGTGTGGGGAAGCTTTGCAGCAACATGAGGAGCATCTTTGCCTGCATTGCCGGATGCATCTGCCGGAGACTAATTTTCACCAGCATGCAGACAATCCATTGATCTATATTTTTGCCGGGCGGGTGCGTGTGCAGGAGGTGGCTTCCTTGCTCTATTATAAAAAAGGTAATGCTGTGCAGCATATCCTGCACGCTCTTAAATACAGCGGAAAAAAAGAGTTAGGAGCTTTTTTGGGAGAGTATTATGGAAAGCAGCTTGTCAAGGAGCCGCGATTCCAGTCTGTGGATTACATCATCCCTATACCGCTACATCCGAAAAAGCAGCGCAAGAGAGGATACAATCAAAGCGAGTGGATTGCCAAAGGTTTGAGTGCCGGGATGGGAAAACCCTACCGGACGGATGTGCTGGCGCGAGCGCAGTTTACTGAAACGCAGACCCGAAAGAGCCGTTTCAGTCGATGGGAGAATGTCAAGGAGGTGTTTGTGGCAACGGGAGATGAGACGGTTCAGGGGAAGCACTTGCTGGTATGCGACGATGTGCTGACCACCGGAGCCACCATGGAAGCGGCTATCAGCCAACTGCAGACCATACCCGGGGTCACCATCAGTGTGGTGACGCTGGCTACAGCCCAAGGATAATAATTTTAAAGGGAGAATTGAACGGCCACGAAAACCAATCCCAACAAGAATGTGGAGATAATTAGTCCACGTCCGGTTTTGTCATACTTGAGATTTAACAGGTAGTGTCTCAAGATGAAAAGGGAGGGAATCATACTGATTAAAATCAGTTTAGGGACGATGGTTTTATACAAGGTCGGGTTATTGGTGAGCATATCCGGCTTGATGTGCACCAGGGCAATCAAAACGCCGAACAGGATGGCGAAAAGAATGGCCGGCACGACAATTCCAATCACGATACCCATCGCATAGGTGTCTTTTCTTAAAAAGTCTGAAAATCTATTGGACATTTTCTAAATATTTAATATCATTCATCGCGTGGTATGCGGTGAGGTCATAGTGGACAGGTTGTATGGAGATGTAGTTATGATGCAGGGCCCATTCGCAGGAGCCCTCTTCATGGTCGGTATCTACCAGATGACCGGTGAGCCAGTAGTATTCGCGCCCATAAGGGTCCACTCTTTTTTCCATGTCCTCGTACCAGTAGCCATCCGTTTGGCGGGTGACTTTCATGCCCTTGATCTCTGCCAGCGGTATTTTGGGTACGTTGACATTGAGGCAAACGTGTTCCGGCAAGCCCTTTTCCAATACAGCTTTAACGATAATCTTGCCGTAGTGGACAGCTGCGGTGAAGTCGGCATTTGGAGAGTAATCTTGCACAGACAGACCGATGGCGGATGTTTCAAACGAGGCTTCGATGGCCGCACCCATGGTGCCGGAATAGATGACACTGACCGAGGAGTTTGACCCGTGGTTGATACCGGAGAGCACCAAGTCTAACTGACGGCCCCGGAGCACTACTTTCTGACCAAGCTTTACGCAATCGACCGGCGTTCCGTTTGTGCGCCAATACTCCACGCCATCTTCCGTTTTATAATGAGTTACATGCAGGGGAACATTCATCGTGATGGCGTGTCCCATGGCTGACTGCATTTTATCGGGTGCTACAACTACCACCTCGCCGAAGGTTTTGGCTATCTCCACCATGGCTTGAAGCCCTTTGGCCTCGTAGCCGTCATCGTTCACCACTAAAATCAGGGGCTTTTTCTCCATAACTATTCTTTGACGACCTTAAACGTTTTAACGGGTTGATTATTATGAGAAACTTTGAGAATATAGAATCCGCTGGCGCAATTTCCCAAATCAAGGGTCTGAATGGAACTTGTCAGCAGACCTTGGCGCATGAGACGCCCGCTAAGGTCAAACAGCTGGTAGGAAGTGCCTTGCTCAATCATTACCTCATCAGTACAGATTTGAAGAATGCCCGTAGTCGGGTTAGGATATACCGTTATCATACCTTCCAAAACATTATCCTCTATGCCAACAGGACCATTGATTACAGGGAAACTGATTAAATCAATCCACGCTTTGTCTTGATTATCACTATAATAATAATCTTTAGCATACTCCCATTTGTATGTATGTTGGCCGGCGGGAACGTAGAATGAAGCTTTAGTCCAGTCCACCTCACCACTCCACTGTTCTTTAAGTTGGTTGTCAATGTAGAAATTTAAAAAGTCGTAGCCCTCTTCACTCGAAACTTTGTAGTAGAAGGAGATGGAGTCGCTGATGCCGCTGGTGTGAGAAATGGAAAGTGTGCTTTTCTTGTTGTTTCCGATTTGGGCGGAGCAGGCAACGAAATTGCCTTCATAGGTGTTTTGATTTTGGATAATCCAGGGATTTGATCCGGTGGTGTTCCACGGGAATGAGGTGAAATCGCCACTTTCCCAATCCTCAACCAAAGCGCCGACTTTAACCGTGAACATTTTCAATTCTTTGTAATGGCCCACTTGGTAATCGGTGTGGATAAGAAACATAGTCGGGTCGGTGACGGAGGGGTTAATGGAAGCCGTGAAACGTACTTCCTGGGTGGCCCCAACCTCAAGTTGTGCGGTAGAGGCGCGGATGGTGTCCTGAATGAAATTCTCATCGAAGCAGAACATCTTCAAGCGTCCTTCGGCGGCCTTGGCATTGCCGCGGTTGCCCAAAGTGACGACAATATCAGCCACTTCTCCGAAGTCAAGTTTTCCGTTCCCATTGCCCTGCCCGCTGTCGTCAATGGTCAGACTCTCAATGTACAGTGCGGGGGCATGGAACATGATGGGGAAACGTGTGACCATCGTATCATTGCCAATGATGATGTTGAAATTGATGACAGCCTGATGGAAGGCGGGAATGTCGGCATGCACTTGTACAAAAAACGCATCGTTGATTGTAGTGGTATCTCCAGTGGGCAGAAGTGCGATGCTGGAAGCGTTACTGTATATGGAGATATAGGGGTCGTCAGTGGAGATAAGGGTACGAACCTGGGTGCCGTCACTATTTCCTAAGTTGAACAAGTCAATATTAAATTTGACAAATTCGCCGGATTCAGGAATGCCGTTGTTGTTATCATCTTCATGCACTCCAACGCTGGTGCAAACCACGTATGGACCGTCTGCGGGAATCAGGAACAATTGGCCTTGGAATGGGATGTAATTATGGTACCAGGCCACCACGTCCAGCGTGTCCAGCGTGGGATTCAGCGAGGATATGTCCAAGGTTAGGGTGCCGTTTTGTATCAGGCCGCTGGCTATAATTTCGTTATGTCTTGAAACCACCACTCTGGCGTTTTCTACGGAGGATAGGAAAGTGAGGGACGAGGTGCCGATAGGAGCGATTTGCGAGTATTGGAGATTCAGGTTTTCGGGAACATCAGTGCGAACGGCCAAGGCGGGGTCTCCAAACAGAATCCAGGTGCGCGCAACCTCATAGTCGTTGTAGTTGTCCAGCATTTGGATGATTCCGTTGAAGGCAATGCCACCGAAGGTGTACATCTGTTCCTTTGAGTTAGTGCCGGTCAGATACTCTATCATGTTGTCCTGTGCGCACATGGGTGGGTTCCAAGGCTGGTTGATGGTGGACATTAGAGTGCTGACGGCTCCGGTGGGCTGACCGTTATGGGTGGCGCGCATCCATGCTTCGGCGAAACAGGTTGTGTTGGAATAGGCGCCGTTCACGCATGCCACGGATATGATGAAGGGCAGCTTGTTGGTGTTGGTCAGACTATTCACATTGTTCACATTGAAGTTGGTGGTTTCCCAGCTGGTTTCCGAACCGTGTCCGCAGTAGTTGATGATACCTACACCACTGTTGACAGCGGTGGCAACGTTTGAGGCAGATGGATTGCCTGATGCGTCACTGCCGCCTTGCGAACCTTCGAATAACTCGTAGCCGAAAGTATAGGTGTAGGCGGTAAGCTGGTTCCCAATGTTGCGGATGTGCTGATAGTCATATTCGTTGTTGTCTCCAGGACCTTGCGATGAGGCAATTCCGAGAAATTTAGGGAAATGAGAAGTCTCAGAAGGGTTCTGTTCGTATTGGAGAAAACGTTCCACCTGTGTGTTAACGTGTTCTACCGTCTCGGCGGAAATCTTGCCTATGATGATGTCCGGGTAGTTGTCTTCTCCTGCCACCTCAGCATAATAGTTGTCGCTGACATTTCCGCTGACAACCATGTTGGGGAATTTATTATTATCACCTACTAGAATCACGAATGCCAGATTATGGTTGTTGTAGTAGTTGGTGATGTAGTTTTTCACAGCTGTGCTGGAATTGCCTACGGATTCCAAAGTGACGATAGTCGTGACATAGCCGCTTCGGTTTTTCCAATCGGCGTAAGGCTGCATGGCCTCACAGAACTCCTGTGGGGAGATAATCAGAATTTCGCCATTTTCCACCAGCGGATTAGACCGGGTGTTGTTGTAGTTTAAGAAATGGTTGGCATAGATATTATGAAATGATTTTGCCACCTTTTGGGGATGTCGCACACTTTTATGGCAGTTGAAGCGGATGCGGACGGTAATGCTTTTATAGGCTTTCAGTGTTTTCTGTGTAGGATTGTAGGCAAAGGGGAAGAATCGGATGGCCGTACCATAGTAGTCGCGCAACTGATAAGGCTCGCCCAATGCCACCGTGTCTTCATGGAGGAAGCGGTTCTCACTGTATGCAGGGCCTTTGGTGTACGGCACCGTTTCGGGATCCACATTGCGGTACAGCTTTCCTTTGGAGGGCGCCAGGTTAAAATTAGAAACAAGTTCATATTCTGAGCTGATGATTTCCGCGGTAGGGCGGCTTCCCTCCGGGATGATGACCGAGGTGGCGGATGATAAAAGCTCCGGGGAACCTGCATTCTGAACCGGATAGGCATTACCCATGTGCAATTTGTACATGTCTTCCCCGTTGACATTAACCAAAGATGTCTCATAGTTTGGGAAATGAGCGGTAATGACGATTTCGTTGGCAGTGGAAGAAACCAAAGTGAAATCAACCTTTTGTGAAAATGCAGTATGGATAAAAGAAAAACCTATAAATGCCAAAGTGACAAAAAATCTGCAAAATCGAATCATTTTTTCTTGTGTTTAAAATAAGGGCGCAAATGTACAAAAAAGAATCTCTATTTGCTACTTTGTCACGGAAAATTAACGTTTCGTCAGATTTCTTATTTTTGCATCTGTTTTTTAGCAGAAAGAAAATGGACAAAAAGACACTTCGGCAGGAGATAAGAGCTCGGAAGAAGTCATGTTCCCAAGTGCAATTAAGGGACGAATCGGCCCGTATAATGCGAAAACTGGAGGGGCATCCCGACTTTCAGCGGGCTGAAAATGTAATGTTGTATGCCTCGTTGCCCGATGAGGTGCAGACGTTGGATTTCATTGAAACGTGGCGAGACAGCAAGCGCATTATCCTTCCCACGGTGACGGGGGATGATATTATACCGGTGGAGTTGTCCGCCGGCAGCACTATGGTGGAAGGGAATTTCCATATTTTGGAACCCGACAACCACCCCTATGAAGGTCCATTGGATCTGATTGTAGTGCCGGGCATGGCTTTTGACCGCCATGGGCACAGATTAGGGCGAGGGAAGGGATATTACGATCGTTTTCTGATAAAATATCCCGACGTAAAGACCATCGGGATATGTTTCTCTTTTCAGTTATTGGATGCGGTGCCGGCGGAGCCGCACGACCAGGTTATAGATGAAATCATCACAATTTATTCGGAGGACTTGATACCATAGGCCAGGTCACCGGCATCACCGAGACCAGGCACGATGTAGGATTGGGCGGTCAGTTCCTCGTCGATGGCACCGATCCAGAGCGTGCACTTGGATGGTGACAGGTGTCGTTGCAGATACTCCACCCCTTGGCGGCTGGAAATGATACTTACGAAGTGTGTGTGCTTGGGTGTGCCTTTGGTCAGCAGCTCCTCATAGGCCAGCAGCATGGATTTTCCTGTGGCAAGCATGGAGTCAACCAAAATGAGCGTTTTTCCGTCCAGCTCCGGAGCTGACATGTAATCCACCTGAATCTCAAACGTACCATCTTTATAATATTTGCGGAAGGCGGAGATGAAGGCGTTCTCGCCATGGTCAAAATAGTTGAGAAAACCCTGGTGCAGGGGGAGTCCGGCGCGCAGGATGGTGGCCAATACGGGTTTGTCCACCAGACGTGGAATATCGGCAATACCCAATGGGGTGGTAACCTCACGAGGCTCGTATTTCATCGTCTTGCTGATTTCGTAAGCGAAAATCTCTCCCAGACGCTCTAGATTGCGGCGAAACCGCATGCTGTCGGTTTGTACGTCAACACTTCTGATTTCCGCAATAAACTCGTCGAAAAGAGAGTTTCGGTTTCCCATGACATTCAAGTTGTTCTTCATCGTTGTGGTTTTTTAGGCGAATAATAGTTTTGCAACCGCAAAAATAATCAAAAAATGAGATTGAATATGCTGATTGCGATTTTTTTTCAAAGAGCGGTCGGAGATTAACTGATGATGCTCCAGTTGGTTTCCCTTTGCATAAGTTTGGCCACGGTGGTGGCGAGGCGCGCGTGTTCCGGTTTCTTGAGTTCGGGGTCGTTATCAAGCACCTGCATGGCCAGGTTGCGGGTATAGGCTACCAGTTTTTCGTCTTTGACTATGTCGGCAATCTTGAAATCGAGCATGCCGCTCTGTTGGGTGCCCTGGATATCCCCGGGACCTCTCAGCTGAAGGTCGAAGTTGGCGATTTCGAAGCCGTCGTTTGTACTGACCATGGCGTTGATTCTCTTTTTGCTGTCGCTACTGAGTTCATATTTTGACATGAGAATGCAGTACGATTGGCTGCCGCCGCGGCCCACGCGCCCGCGCAGCTGGTGCAGTTGCGAGAGCCCGAATCGTTCAGCGTTCTCAATCACCATCACGGTAGCGTTGGGCACATCAATGCCCACTTCGATGACGGTGGTGGAGAGCAGAATCTGCGACTGGTTCTTGGCAAAGCGCTGCATCTCGAAATCCTTGTCTTCGGCTTTCATCTTGCCATGCACCACCCCAATGCCATACTTCGGGGGCGGGAAGGCGCGCTCTACAGCCTCGTAGCCGGCCATTAAGTCCAGCAAGTCCATTTTTTCGGATTCGTGGATGAGGGGATAGACCATGAACACTTGCCGCCCCTCGGCAATTTGCCGCTGCATGAATCCGAACACCTTGAGACGGTCCTTCTCGTAGAAGTGCTGGGTGATGATGGGTTTCCGACCCTGCGGCAGCTCATCGATGACGGAGATGTCCAGGTCTCCGTAGAGGGTCATTGCAAGGGTGCGCGGAATGGGAGTGGCGGTCATCACAAGCACGTGCGGAGGAATGGAATTCTTGCGCCACAACTTTGCGCGCTGTTCCACTCCAAAGCGGTGTTGTTCGTCAATAACCACCAATCCTAAATTGCCGAACTGGACGTTGTCCTCAATGAGAGCGTGGGTGCCGATGAGGATGTCAACGTCTCCGTTCTCCAAACCCTCCAGAATCTGTCTCCGCTTGGCAGTCTTGGTCGATCCGGAGAGGAACTCCACACGCAGTCCTAACGGCGCGAGCTGTTTGCTGATTTTCTCAAAATGCTGCGTGGCGAGAATCTCAGTTGGGGCCATCAGGCACGACTGGTAGCCGTTGTCCTTGGCGATGAGCATGATGAAAAGGGCGATGATGGTTTTACCGCTGCCTACGTCACCCTGCAGCAGCCGGTTCATCTGGTGCCCGCTGCCCAGATCGGCGCGTATTTCCTTGATTACGCGTTTTTGGGCGTTGGTCAGTTCGAAAGGGAGGTGTTTGTGGTAGAAAGTGTTGAAATAATACCCCACCTTGCTGAACACATGTCCTTTTATGCGTTTGGTGTTGATCTGCTTCAACAGCAGCATTTTCAGTTGGGTGAAAAAGAGTTCGTCGAACTTGAGGCGGAGGGAGGCGCGTGCCAAGTCCTGGTTGCTGGCAGGGTAGTGGATTTGGCAGAGGGCATCCCTCAACGGCATCAGCTTGAGATTGCTGAGCATGTCTTCGGGCAGCGTTTCCGGAATGATGTCGTGGACAATGGGCAGCAGGTTGGCCACCAATTTTGCAATGGCCTTGGAGTCGAGAGTCTTCTTCTTGGCGATGTCGGAGGTGTTGTAGAGAGGCTGGAAGCGCATGGGCACGGGCGAGTCGTTTTGCGCGTTCGGGTCGATCATCTCGGGGTGCGTCATGTTCCAGCGCCCGTTAAACACGGTAGGCTTGCCGAAGATGATGAACTCCTGTTTGCCCTGCAATGTGTCCTGCACCCACTTGATGCCGTTGAACCATACAAGGTCGATGCTGCCGGTCGCATCGGAGAATTGTGCGGTGAGTCGCTTGGAGCGCTGCTGGCCCACTACTTGCGCATTGGTGATGCGCCCGCGCAACTGGATGTAGCTGCCGTCCTCTATGATGTCGGCCACATGATATACATGCGACTTGTCGATGTGCCGGTATGGATAATAATAGAGAAGATCCTTGAAAGTGTGGATGTCAAATTCCTTGCGCAGCACCTCGGCGCGCTTGGGTCCCACACCTTTCAGGAACTCTATCGGGGTCTGGAGAATGTCATGGTCGGTTGTTGTCATGGTTTTTTTCTTTTTTTTCGGGGCAAAAATACTAAAATTATGAATGATAAAAAAATAAAACAGCAGACAGGTGAAAAAAGAATTTTAT
The DNA here is from genome assembly GCA_905233745.1 of uncultured Bacteroidales bacterium. Taxonomy (GTDB): domain Bacteria; phylum Bacteroidota; class Bacteroidia; order Bacteroidales; family WCHB1-69; genus F23-D06. Next base: position 1,468 of record CAJODA010000012.1, on the reverse strand, counting down.
TATTTTTGCAAACAAAAATTTAATTTTTATTTTTTTTATTACAGCGAAAAGTATTGTTGGTTCTTTATACTGAAGCTGTTTTCAATAATTAAAAGAACCCCCAAAACCGATGGCTCAATGGGATATAACAGAGAGTTTGTCTATGAATAAACTAAAACTTATTCTTTTAGGACTGAGCATAGCCCTGTTCATCACAGGTTGCAAAAGCGTGTCCTATGTCTCCCGATCAATTGATATAGTGCGGGAAGATGCACTGCAGGCATCATTGAATGCTGAATTACAAGTTAATTTGGAAAGCAAAGTCTCAGCAACTTCTGATTTGATGGATAGCAAGAGGGCTGCTTTGAACAATGCTTATTATAAATGTATTCAAGCAAACAACATTGATGTGGTTATTGACCCCATTGTCCAATACACAAAGTATTCCATCTTTGTTCGTAACGAAGTTAAGAATTCCGGGAACGCCAAATGGTGGACACCCCAATACAAGGCGGAAATAGTTGGCTTTGGCGGCAAATATGTGAAGGTGGAGAACAAAACCGAACAGGTGAAACAATATGAGAACGTAGATATGAATACGGTAATCAAATACAAATTGGCCACCGACCCCGAGTTTTTCAAGGCTTATTACAACAATAACAAAGCCAATATCATTAACGTTAATGTTCCTCAATCCAACAACAAGAACGTCTCTAAAGGTAAAGAATTCAAATCGCTTACCCTGTTGAAGTCGGTTGAATCTGATCAAACAGCTGAGGTAGACAAGAAGGGAAACAAAAACAAAAAGAAATAATAAATCACACTTAAATTATAAATTTTTTAAAAGAACAGATTATGAAAAAGAATTATATATCAATAGTATTGTTAGTTGTTTTTGCAGCTTTGACCTTTTCTTCTTGTTTGACCACATCGTATGAAATCAGGGGATTAGGTATTGACGACCAACCCGTAATTAGTTCTCCCACATTGGTTGATGTCAGGGTTGATATGAGCAAACGTATTAAATATGCGGATCAGGATTTCGTGAAATATTCATCCTCCAGTATGGAACAAACTGAAAAGATGGCTCTTGCCGCTGCCAAATATGCTTGTATTACAGAAAACAACATAGACATTCTGGTGGATCCCATCTATAAAATTCAATTCAAAGGCAAAAAGAAAGCCAAAATAGAACTTACAGGTCTTGCAGGTTATTATGATAATGCAAGAAGCATTTATGAGAATGTGAAGGAGTTTCAGGATTTCACTTTGGATGATGTGAAGAAATATATCATCTTCAACAATCCCGAACTGTTACAAACAGAGGGAGCTCCTATTAATATTACTATTCCTTCTACAGAAAATAAATAGTATTGTATTTACCGGACTATAGGAAGACCGGTAGTTGTTAAAAAGGAGGCAGTCAACGATGTTGTCTGTCTCCTTTTCATGTGCACAGCACATACAAATCGTCCCGCTGGTTGATGCA
>CAJODA010000011.1 GCA_905233745.1 uncultured Bacteroidales bacterium | reverse complement strand
AGAGAAAGTGAAAATCGCCGTCAAGTCCATGGGTTTGGATGATTTGAAACCCTTCAATGCGGAAGAAAAAGTGATTGAATATCTCCTTGAAAAAGAGGATACTACACCGAAGTTGGTCAATATGACCTGTACCGGTTTCGCCAACGAGACGGCCTCCGAAAGTCCGGCCCCCGGCGGTGGCTCCATCTCCGCCTACATGGGCTCCCTCGGTGCGGCCCTCGGCACGATGGTTGCCAACCTCTCCTCCCACAAGCCCGGCTGGGATGCCAAATGGGAGTTCTATTCCAAGTGGGCTGAAAAAGGTCAGGCATTGAAAGATACGTTGCTCGCCCTCGTGGATGAAGATACCAACGCTTTCAATGTAATCATGAACGCTTTCGGTATGCCGAAGGGCACGCCGGAGGAGAAGGAAGCCCGTTCACAGGCCATCCAGGATGCCACGAAATATGCCACCGAAGTGCCGATGCGCACCATCGAGACCTCCTTCAAGGTGTTTGAAATCTGCGAGGCGATGATCAAGAAGGGCAACCCCGCCAGCGTGTCCGATGCGGGCGTGGGCGTGCTTTGTGCACGTGCGGCCGTCCACGGCGCCTACTTGAACGTCAAAATCAACGCCTCCTCGCTGAAAGACAAGGAGTGGGCTGAGATGATGATCACCAGGGCGCACGACTATGTAGTGAAGGCCGACCGCATCGAAAAGAGATTGATGAGGTTGACGGAGAAGGTGATAGGATAATCGTGTGACAAAAGACAGAGATTCCGCTCGGCTCCTATCGTCGCCGGCGGAATGGTGCTTTGTCTTTAGTTTTAAAATAGGAAAAGAAGGGTTGCGATGCCGCAACCCTTCTTTTCCTATTTCCTCGTCCGTCAGCGCACACCATTCCGCCGTGAACGCAGTGAACGAGCGGAATCTCCAACAGAAAAACGAGTTTCTATGTTTGAAAAAAAAGTGTATTTTTGCCGATATTCTTATAAAACCTTATAATGAAAAAGAAACCATATCAAACAAAAGAAAACACAGATTCTTGTGTGGAGGAAGCGGCTGTTGCATACGGTCTCAATACTAATGATGTAAACAACCGTGTTTCAATAGGACTTCAATCCCTTGACCCAGAAATTCTTAAGTCGGAGCGAATGACTGTTTCGGAATATTTTGATGAAATCAGAACCGCACTGAGAAAAAAGTATGAAAACATATAAAGTTGAAGTGGATCCATCTGCAAGAGCTGATATTGACGAACTTACATCTTGGTTACAAGCGAGAATGACACTTGACGGTGCAGAGAAGTATTTGGATGCCATGTATAATGAAATATTATCGCTCTCTGTTTTTGCCGGTTTTTACAAACCGAGCCAGTACGCTGACATTCGTCGCTATCACCCAAAAGCATGTCGCATGGTGTCTCATAACAAAAAGTGGGTTTATATATTTCATATTGAAGAAGAGACAGTTGTTGTTGATCGTTTAAGACCTGCACGGTTAATAACAAAATAGTGCTATGTCATGAAACGCCTGTTCTATAACATTTGTATCATTGCCATTCTCTTCATTCCCATAAGAGTGATTGCCTCTGAAATCGCTATGGGTAATCATGACACCATATACAAACCTGGAAATATCTTTATATTTGAAGCAAAAGTGGACTCCGTTTCCAAGAACACACACTATTCCTGCTATATCATCATGCGTGTTTTGGACAAGGAAATGTATCATCAAGGGGTGATAACGTATGATTATTACGACTCCCTGCCCGATGATCTTGCGGCATTGGATTCGATCTCCTCGATTGACCAAAACGGTTTCATTGAGACTACGGAGATTTTGGAAAACAGCAAGCTTTTGTGGATTCATCCTCCAAGAACACAAGGTTTTGGTCTTCTCCAATATTTTCCTTTTCCGGAAATCCACTATCCCGTCAAAATCGGGAAAAGATACAAGCGTTCCTTCCTTTCGTTCAACGATCCTCTATGCCAATGCACCCTACTCTTACGGTACAAAATGCAATATTTGTCTTATTCCCAATGGAAATATAAGAACCGACTTATAGAGATTTGCGAACAGAGCGGTTTCGCAAAGTCTAAACAAGGTTCATTTTCTGTCACTTACCGATATAATGAGCGGTTAGGTTTGGTGGAGGCCATTTATGACTACAATCATGAAGTTCGGATACAATTGTCTTTGATCAATGTGTTATAGCGGATTAATGCTGTAAACAACGTGTTTCAACAAGCGTGCCGAAGGCACGATGTTTTAGTAACCCCGCATAAGTTTCACGAAGTGAAGCGCAGTGTGGGGTGGATGTGCGCACACTAAAACCAGCGTGTCGGAGACACGCTACTATCATCACGTAGTAGCGTGCATTCTGCACGCATCTCAGCATCTCATCCGCCAACCCCACACTGCGGCCTGTCGGCCTTAGTATGGGGTTATTTATGTTTTGTGCTTTCAGCACGGCGGTGCAGGTGTAACAAAACCCAAACAAAAACCCTGTCTTAAAAATTTGTATCTTTGCCATCCGAAAAACCGTCATCGTAATATTATCAAGATGAAAATATTAGTGGTCCTTTCCCGCATCCCCTTTCCGTTGGAGAAGGGCGACAAGTTGAGAGCCTACTACCAGATCAAGGAGTTGTCGAAACAACACGACATTTATCTGGTGGCCCTCTACAACCGTGTTGTGCCGGCGGAGGCGATGCGCGAACTAACCCCATTCTGCCGCGAGGTGCACTTCCTGAAACAGAATCCGGTGCGCAGCGTGGTTAACATGGCGGGCGCATTGCTGAAGGGACTGCCCGTGCAGTGCGGCTACTTTTACAGTCACAAGAACCATAAGCAGATTGACAGAATCATTCAGCGCGTTCACCCCGACCACATCTACTGCCAGTTATTCCGTATGGCGGAGTATGTGAAAGATTATGCCATGCCTAAAACACTGGATTATCAGGATGTTTTTTCCAAAGGAATGGCACGGCGCGCGGAGAAGTCCAAGGGACTGGTCAAGTGGTTTTTCAATATGGAACACCGCCGGGTGGCCCGTTATGAGACTGAAATCTTCGACCGCTTCGACCATAAAACCATCATTACGGCGGTGGATCGCGATCTCATTCCGCACCCTCACTGCGAGGAGATTGTAGTGGTGCCTAACGGGGTGGAATTTGATAAGTTTGCCTATCAGGGTGAGAAGAAAGAGTATGATTTGATTTTTTCAGGCAACATGGGTTACGCTCCCAATGTGGATGCCGCCGAGTATCTGGTGCGCGAGATTCTGCCTCCGTTGCGGATGAAATTCCCCAATTTGCGCGTGGTCCTTTGCGGAGCCACACCTGCCCCGCGCGTGCAGGCGCTTAGCAGCGATCACGTGATTGTCACGGGCTGGGTGGACTCCATGACAGAGTGGTACGCCAAGTCCAAAATTTTCATCGCGCCCATGCGCATGGGCACGGGCTTGCAGAACAAACTCCTGGAGGCCATGTCCATGCACCTGCCCTGCATCACTTCCCCGCTGGCCGCTCACCCGCTGGTGGAGGCTGAACAACACCAATCTGTCATCTCGTGCTCTGAAACAAAAGATTATGTGGTAGCTGTCACTCAATTGCTGACAGAAGAAAATGCATACAACCAATTGGCTGACAGTGGTTACAACTACGTGCGCCAGTTCTACGACTGGAAAAATGCCGTACGCATTTTGGACAATCTCATGGGAGCCTGATACCACATTGGCAATCCCTTGATTTTTGAAAAAAATGGGGGTGGCGCGTTCATCCTTTTTTAAGTATATTTGCAGCCGATTTTTATTCCAAATTGTCGCTGTCATGTATATGAATGAATCTCTCTTTAACGATTTTCTCAATTGCAGGGAGATTCTATGGACAGGCATCAACTTCTCCAAGGCGAAATTTACCAAAAGTGCCTTCAATTTCACGCAGGAAATCATGCAGCACTATTTCCACGACTGGAATCTGCTGATTCTGAACGACCAAAAGAAATACGATATCCGTATGAGCTTCCGCAAGCCCATCATGCAGTACGACCTGTCGGTGGTCACCAAGGCCAACAAAAATGTGCGGGTCAACAGTGTGCTGACGGAGCGTATCAATTTGAAAGACACGTTGACGGAGCAGACGATCGGCTCTTATTTGCCGCAATTGGTCATGCCCTCCAAGCAGCGTTTCGCCCTGACCTTCATCGTGGAGTCGTTCGATGCGGTGGCCAAGGTGGCGGCCGTCTGGGTGGTCATATACATGACGGATAGCGGAGAGATGGTGCTCTGCGAGCAGTTTCTCAAAGTGCCAAGCGGCATTGGAACCCGCAACTACTGGGCGAGGATTTTTTACAATATCTTATACGACATCAAAACCTTTGCCTTCCTGCGTTGGGAGAATATGGTTAAAAACTCCACCGAGCTGGTGGATGATTCAGATAAATAACAAAATATTCAAAATTTATGGGAGCATTCAAAGCATACGATTTCAGAGGTGTTTTCGGCAAGGATTTCGATTTGGATACCGTTTATAAGTTCGGTTTCTTCCTGCCTTCGTTATTGAAAACTGACAAGGTGTTGGTAGGACGCGACATGCGCGTGTCCACCCCGCAGATGTTCGAGGCCCTGTCGCGCGGCATTACCGACGCGGGCGCGGATGTCTATGACATGGGGCTCACCACCACGCCGATGGTCTATTATTTCACGGCACAGCATCATTTTGACGCTTCCGTGATGATTACTGCCTCGCATAATCCAAAAGAGCACAACGGGTTGAAGGTGTCCACCACCAATGCGTTGCCAGTGGGTTACGACACCGGGCTGGGCGAAATTGAGCGTCGCGTGAAAGAGGACTCCGTGGTGCCCGTTGCCAACAAAGGCAAAATCATCCCTCATGAAGTAAAGGCTGAGTATCTCCAATTCCAGCAGCGTTACCATCACGACCTCTCCAACCTCAAAATTGTGATGGACTGCAGCAACGGCATGGCTTCCATTTTGGTGAAGGATATTTTCGGAGACGCCCCCGTTTATATGTTTGATGAGCTGGACGGCACTTTCCCAAATCACGAGGCCAATCCGCTGGAACTGGAAAATGTGGTGGCCTTGCAGGAGAAAGTGCGTGCTGAGAAAGCCGATATTGGCGTAATCTTCGACGGCGATGCCGACCGTGTGATGTTTGTGGATGAGCATGGCGACTTCATTGCCCCTGACCTGATGATTGCGGTGCTGGGTCACTATTTCATCGAAGAAAAAGGCTACGAGGGCAAGGTGATTCAAGACATCCGCACATCAAAATCTGTGACGGAGTACATAGAGAAGATGGGCCGTGAGATGGAGATCTGGCGCGTGGGCAGGGCGTACGCCGCGCTCAAGCTGCGCGAGATTGACGGCTCCTTCGGTGGCGAGTTCGCCGGCCACTACTATTTCCGCGACTTCTTCTACTCCGATTCTGCGATGATTGCCGCACAAGTGCTGCTGCAAGTGTTCAGCGATATGAAGCGCAAAGGAATCTCTGTCTCCCAGTTGATCAGTCAAATCAAACAATACGCCAACTCCGGCGAAATCAATTTCACCATACAGGAGAAAAAAGAGGCTATGGAGGCTGTGAAAAACTATTTCTGTGCAAAAGAACCCCCAACTAAATTGTTGGACTTCGACGGCTATCGGGTGGAGTTCCAAGACTGGTGGTTCAATATCCGCCCGTCCAACACCGAACCCTATTTACGCTTGTTGATGGAAGCGCGCACCGAAAATTTGTTGAGAGAGAAGTTGGCAGAGATGAAAGAAGTTTTAAAGAAATATATGATTTAAGCTCAATAGACATGGTGCGCAATGCGCATCCTGTTTCATTCTTCCATTGGACGATTGCTTACATAGTTTCGCCATTTTTCAAGTACGGCCTGGAAATCAGCGGGCAACTCGGATTCAAAACGCACGAACTTGTTCGTGGTCGGGTGTGCAAACCCTATAGACTTGGCGTGCAGTGCCTGTCGTGGCATCAAGGCAAAACAATTGCGTACAAACTGCTGGTACTTGGAGAAAGTGGTTCCCTTTAAAATGCGGTTGCCGCCATAGGTCTCATCGCTGAACAACGGGTGGCCTATATGTTGCATGTGCACCCGAATCTGGTGCGTGCGGCCCGTCTCCAACTGGCATTCCACCAGGGTAACATAGCCGAAACGCTCTAATACTTTCCAATGCGTGACGGCATGTTTGCCCTGTTCGCTGCCCTCTGGAAAAACTGTCATGATCATGCGGTCTTTCGGATGTCGGCCGACATTGCCCACAACGGTACCTTCGTCTTCCTCGAAGTCACCCCAAACCAGTGCCCAATATTTGCGCTCCAGGTCGTGGTCGTAAAAGATCTTTGCAAGTCGCATTTGGGCAAGTTCGTTTTTGGTAACCACAATCAGGCCGGAGGTGTTTTTGTCGATGCGGTGTACGAGCAGTGGTTTTACCGGCGATCCGTCAGGCAGTTTCTGGTTCTGTAAGTAATAGTAGAGGGCGTTCACCATGGTGCCGGTATAGTTTGCATAAGCAGGGTGCACCACCATGCCTGCCTCTTTGTTGATGACGATGAGGTCATCGTCCTCGTAGGCGATTTCGAGAGGGATGTCTTCAGGCACTATTTCGGTGTCGCGCGGCGGGTTGGGCATCAGCACGGAAATCACATCTCCCGGCTTCACTTTATAGTTCTGGCGCTCCACCTTGTCGTTCACAAGAATGCACCCGGCCTTGGCCGCCTGCTGCACCTTGTTTCGCGAGGTGTTTCTGATAAGATTGAAAAGATATTTGTCTATGCGGATGATTTCTGTTCCAGGATCCACCACAAAACGGAAGTGCTCGTAAAGTGCATCCTTGCCAGTGCTTTCCTCTATTTCATTCATATGGATTATCGATTAAAGATTAGAGATTATCGATAATCGCTCATCGATAATCGCTCATCGTTTATCTGTCGCAATTCTTGCACAAAATGGCCTTCACATCTTCATTCTCCATCACGCAATAGGGGATTTTGTCAAAGAGGTTGCATAAACGTCCCGGATTCTTCTCGTAGGCGATTTTCACAGCTTTGGAGAAGAGGGGGCTCAAGTAAGATTCTGCGCGGTATGAGGCAATGGAGACATAGGACATGATGAAGTCTTCCGAAATTTTTGAGTCATCAAGGAAAGGATCCATTAAAGAGAGGGCATAAGCATAATCATATTTCTTCACAAAATAGGAAGCCAACTTGTAGGCGTTCTGCCAGCTGTCGAGCACGGGGTTGCGAATCTCTTTGATTTTGTCGAATGTGGCGGCCAGCAGGGCGGTGTTCTCCATATTCGGCGCGGCGGTGTCCAGGTAGTTCACCACTTTGAGTTGGAATTCCATGTTGAGGCTGTTCACGCGGTCTTTGGGCACACCTGGCACAGCATAGAGGCGGTCGATGGCGGCCTGCGTTTTGGCGATGTCGGCAGCTGAACCGATTTTGCCCAAGAACACGTCACCGATGGTCGTGTTGAACAGCAGCATCTGATTGGTGGTGTTCAGGTTGTACACGTTCTTCATGTCATTTGCAATCTTTTCGGTCAGCTTGGGTGCCTTTAGATATTGTACATAAAGTCGGTTGTTGAGAAGAGTTTGATAATCTTTGTTGTTTGGAATGTCGAGGTTGTCCATGACCGAACTGCTGTACTCACCCTTTTCGATTTTGTCGATGAGGTAGTTTTCGATGGACATGGCCAGGCCTCTGTTTTTGTTCTTGACGGCCTGGTTGAACTTCCAGGTAGCATAGGCTTGTTCCTGTTCCTTGGTGGAAGCGGTGTAGGTGACATAATACTTGATTTCGTAGTAACGGCACGGGGCAAGCCAGCCGCTGTCGAGGGCTTTCAGTGCCCAACTGTCGCCACGGAGCTGACGGGCGGCTTCATCAAGAGAAAGGAAGCTCAGGTCATAGTACTCGCCATTATTCACAATGCTCTTTTTGAAATCCTCCCAGCAGAAATCGTAATTGATGGTGATGTCAGCGCCGGGAGACTTGGCCAGCATGTCCTTTTTCAGAAATTCGGCGCGTTTGGTTTGGATTTTCTGATAGTTGGCGTCTTTGTAATAGTTGGGAGAATTATGGGCGATGATTTCAATCTTGTTTATTTCATATTGGGGAACGTCCATGCTTTTTAGCGCGGAGTCGAAAGCGACTGTGGTATAGTCGGTTTTCTTTAATTCGTAAGGGAAGGTGACACTGAAAGTGCTCTCTTCGGGTGTGATGACCCATTCGCCGGCGCTTTTCACGCTCTTTTCATCTTTCAAATAGTTGATTTTCTCGTCATAGTTTGCGTTTTTCGTTTCAATGTTCTTGGCGATGATGGTACGGCACACACGGTTGCCATCTTTCAGGACCAATATGTGGAGGTCGAGCTCCTTGTTCATGTCCACCTGATCCGGAAGGTCGGCGATTTTGGCGATGAGCTTGCCGGTTTTGAGGTTATGGTTCTCGTTTTTGTCGAGGATGGTTTCGAAAGTGATGGGTTTGGTGACAAATCCGCGGTTGGCATGGTCGTAGTCGATGTTGAACTTGCCGCATTCGTACTGGCTCCGTTGCACAAAGTCAATGGCGATGGCGTCTCCGTCTTTGCCGATGAGTTTCTTAAGTTGCTTGTAGTCATCACAAGTGATGTAAACTTCGCCTTTCTTGTTAAGGCTGACATATTCGGACAACACTTCAAGTGCGGGTTCTGAAGTGCATTTCTTACAGATTTTTTCGTCATAGCTTTTCAGCCCGGACATACCTTTGGAGTAGGGCAGGTCTTTGGTTCCGTAGGCAGGTTTGTACGGGTTGAACGTGCGGTGGTTTCCAAGAACCAGGGAGATGTACATGTTTTTCATCTGAACGTCAGTGTTCATACCCAGTCCCATATAGCTGTATTGTCTGTCAAGCAAGACATCCGCCAGTTTGTTGTTCTTAAGCAGTGTTTGCACGGCGGCAAGGCAGAGGTCGTAGTAGGAGTACTCCTGCTCGCCAAGGTAAGCCTTCACTTTGGTCACCAGTTCGTAGCCGTTGCCCGACAGCCCGTACTTGCGGAGGCGGTACTCCAAGGTTTTATAGGGAGCGTAATTGTCCTCCGTCTTCTCGTCTTTGGAGGCCATGAAGTCTGCCTGGAACTGTGCGGTGGAGTCCATGTCTTCATTGTGTTTCAGCGCCGGCAGGAAGCGATATTGCGCGCGGGCGGCGTCCAATACCGCCGACATACAATTGTACAAAACCTTGCTGTCGTAGTTGTTAGGTGAGAAATTCTTGGCAAAACTCGCATTTTCCTTGAGACTTTCCGGATTGAAATCCATATAGGGAGACTCGGTTTGCGAAAGTGCGAAATTGCTGAATGATAATAAAATAACAATAAAAAGGGCGGAAATATTCTTACTCATAATCGTGAAAATTTACTACATGATAAACGGAAAGCAATAATACTAAAAAAAGTCTAACCCAAGTAGTTTTTCTAATGTTTTTTGAATTTTAATTTAGAAAAGTTGGTTTGTTTAAAAAAAAGTGTATTTTTGCACCCCCAAAAAAGAGAGTAAAAAATAAACATTAGAGAGATGAAAAGAACATATCAACCTTCGAATGAAAGACGCAGAAACAAACACGGTTTCAGAGAGAGAATGTCCACCGCCAACGGTCGCCGTGTACTGGCCGCCCGCAGAGCGAAAGGCAGAAAGAAACTGACTGTTTCCGACGAAAGTCTCGGCAGAAAATAGACCTGCGACATAGTTGCGTTTTTATCAAGGAAAAGAAGGCGGTTGTCTTCTTTTTTTTGTATTTTCGCACCGCGTTTTCTGAAACGCATTTTTGTTTATAGACAATCAACGCATGATGAAAAAAATATTCTTTGGCTTTCTGCTGCTCGTATGCGGTTCCTCTCTGCTTGCCCAAAGCGGTGGCGTCCCTGTGGATGGTATCGTGGCGGTTGTCGGCAAGGAAATCATAATGCAGTCGGATCTGGAAAAACACTATTTGGACTACACCTCCCAGTTCAACACCGTGGAGGATCCTGAAGAAACACGCTGTTTTATTCTGGAAACCCTGATGTTCAACAAACTGATGGTAAACCAGGCCGAATTGGACAGCATTGAAATCACCGATGAGGAGGTGGACTACCGTATTAATGCCCGTCTTTCCTATTTTCTTCAGCAAGTCGGCGGGAATACCAAATATATTGAGGAGTACTTCAAAAAGTCGATGGCGGATATAAAGAAGGATCTGAAAGAATTGATGTACGAGCAGGCGCTGATAGAACAGGTGCAGGCCAAAATCACGGGCAGCATCACGGTCACCCCTTCGGAGGTGAAGCAGTTTGCCAATAACTTGAGCTCCGACAGCCTTCCCATAGTTCCCACCAGCTATCAGTTTGGTGAGATTGTAAGGATTCCCGTGGTGAGTGATGAAGAGACCGAGGCTGTGAAGGCGCGATTGAATGACTTCCGCGAACGTGTCCTCCGGGGCGAGAAATTCTCCATGCTCGCACGCCTTTACTCCGATGACCCCGGCAGTGCCTCAAAAGGTGGCGATCTCGGCTTCGTGGAACGCGGAACGCTCTATCCCGAGTTTGAGGCGGTGGCCTTTAACCTGAAATCCGGTGAAGTCTCCCAAGTGGTGAAAACACGCGCTGGCTACCACATTATCCAGATGATTGAACGTAAGGGTGAATCCATCCATGTGGCTCATATCCTTATCCAACCTAAACCCTCCACCGATGAGCAGGTGAAGGCTATCTCCTATCTTGACAGCGTTAGAGGTGTCATTATCAATGAGAAACTCAGCCTTGAGGATGCCGCAAAACAGTTCTCGGAATCCCCTACCAAAACCAATGGCGGTATGGTGGTCAACCCTTACACCAACTCTTACAGCTTCGACCAGCAGTCACTGGACGAGACCACCTATGCCACACTTAACAAACTCATTCCCGGCGAGTATTCCGAATGCGTGCCCTACGTTAACGATGATGGCGTGTTGGCATACCGACTCATTTACCTGAAGGAAAAGGTGGCCGAGCACAGAGCCAATATCGTGGAGGATTATGATATGATCAAGACCGCCGCGCTGGAAGAAAAGAAATACAATGCCATGCAGAAATGGGTTGTGGAGAAAGTCAAAGTCACAAGTATCAAATTAAACGAACAATATAGAGACTGTTCTTTCGTTACCAAATGGCAAATTCCCTGAGAGAACGAATTACGATTATAGATTATCGATCTAAGATAAAGAACTGATAGTATGGATTTGAACACGAAAACTGACGTGGAAGCTATTGAGGCTTTCGTTGAAAAATATTCAGAGTTAAAAAAGGAGATTGCCAAGGTCATAGTTGGTCAAGACGAGGTGGTGAAAAACATCCTCATGGCTATGTTCAGCCGGAGTCACGCCCTCCTTATTGGTGTGCCGGGTTTGGCCAAAACCTTGATGATTACGACCATAGCCAAGGCCGTGGATATGAGCTACAACCGTATCCAGTTCACGCCTGACCTTATGCCTTCCGACATTATGGGTGCGGAGATTTTGGACGACAGCCGTAATTTCAAATTTGTGAAGGGACCTATTTTCGCCAATATCGTGCTGGCAGATGAGATCAACCGTACGCCGCCTAAGACCCAGTCTGCACTGTTGGAAGCCATGCAGGAGCGTTCAGTCAGTATGAACGGCACCACCTATCCGTTGCCGGATCCGTTCTTTGTGCTGGCCACCCAGAACCCTATAGAACAGGAGGGTACCTATCCATTGCCAGAAGCCCAGCAGGACCGTTTTATGTTCAACATACTGCTCGACTACCCTTCTCAAGATGAGGAAATACAGATTGTGAAGAGTACCATTCATGGTGCCATGCAGGAGCCCAAACGCGTGCTGACAGTTGAGGATATCATCTTCTATCAAAAGCTTCTGGAGAAGATTCCAATTCCGGAGAATGTCTATCGCTATGCGGTGAATCTGGCCACACTAACCCGTCCTGGCACCACCAAGGCTCACCAGTGGGCCAATGACTTCCTGTCTTGGGGTGCAGGTCCTCGTGCATCACAGTTCCTCATTATCGGTGCGAGAACACATGCCGTGCTAGGCGGAAAATACTCTCCTGATATTGAAGATGTGAAAGCTGTGGCACACAATATCCTTCGTCACCGTATTATTAAGAATTATAAGGCCGAAGCTGAAGGTATCACGGTGGAGCAGATCATCGACAAGCTGCTTGTGGCGGCAGAGTAAATTGACCCATGTCCAATAAAAACCACAATAACACCCATTGGAAGTGGCTGCTTTTCATCTCAGCAGCCATTGTGTTTGTGGTCATCATCATCTATTCCAACAAACTCATCAACAATATAGCCCAGGAAGAGCGTAAGCGTATAGAAATCTGGGCTGGTGCCATCTCCTACAAGGCGCAGATTGTAAACGAGACGGAGAATTTTTTCAATTCCATCAAATTGGAGGAGGATAACCATGCCAAAATCTTAGCCACTGCTATCAAGAAAATCATTGAGGCTCCTCTTGATGAAGACCTTACCTTCTACCAGAGCATTATTGCGTCCAATAAAACCGTGCCTTTGCTGGTGACCAGCCGGAGCGGTAATATCGACGCTTCCGTCAATGTGCCCGACAGTGTGGCAAGGATGCGCAATATCAAGGAGATGAGCGAAGAGGATAAAGCCAAGTACAATAGCCTGACCATCCCCTATATTGCAAACCGCTACCTGACAATCTATTATCAGGAGGCGCCGGCTTATGCTGATTTGCATGTGGTGATAGACAATCTTGTGGAATCCTTTTTTCAGGAAACCGTCATCAACTCGGCTAGTGTGCCGGTAATCATTACAGACAGCACAAGGATGAATATCCTTAATACGGGCAGCATAGATTCCACTTGCCTGCAAGATTCCGTGCTGTTGGCAGAAACGTTGGCTAAAATGAAAACGGCCAACACCCCCATAGAGATCAACCTGCTCGATCACGGTACTTGCTACGTCTTCTATGAGGAGTCGGCGGTGCTGAAACAGTTGAGAATATTCCCCTTTATAGAAATGGGTTTCATCTTGGTGTTCCTGATCATTGCCTACTTGCTGTTCAGCACTCAGCGACGCTCCGAACAGAACCGGATTTGGGTGGGAATGAGTAAAGAGACCGCACACCAATTAGGCACACCGATCTCCTCCCTCATGGCTTGGAACGAACTCTTGAAGGAAATGGACGTGGATCAGTCTATTCCTAACGAAATCGGAAAGGATGTTAAGAGGCTGGAGACCATCGCGCAGCGTTTCTCCAAGATCGGTTCCGCCCCAGTGCTCGATGACACAGACCTTATTATGGTCATAGGGGAGTTTGTGCCCTATTTGCAGTCGCGTTTGTCCTCAATGGTGAAGATCACGTTCCAAAAGCCCGAGTGTGATACCTTGGTGTTGCCGTTAAATCGCTATCTTTTCGAGTGGGTGATTGAGAATCTTTGCAAGAATGCTGTGGATGCCATGGACGGCAAGGGCTCCATTAATATCCATATTTCCGAAGAAAAGAATAAAGTGTTTGTGGACATAGAGGATACGGGCAAGGGCATCCCATCAAACATGCATAAGAAAATCTTCTCACCGGGCTACACTTCCAAAAACAGGGGTTGGGGTTTGGGACTTACACTGGCCAAACGTATCATCAACGAATATCACCGGGGAAAGCTTTTCGTGAAGTCATCCGTTGTCGGTCAGGGTACCGTAATGCGGATACAGTTAAAGAGATAGAAAAAGGGAGACCGAGCGGCCTCCCTTTTTGCTATGATTGGAAAGTGAAGTCTTATTACAGAAGCGTAAAATGTTCGTCTGAGATGGTTCTGCCGTCAGAGGTGCCGGAGGCATAACCCTCATTTGGGGATATGAAGAAGAGCGTAACATTTCCCGAATAGGTAGAAGTGTACGGAGTGTGATCGCCGATGCTCCATCGGCCGTCGTTATAGATGGTGGCTGACCAGCTGACTGTGGCGCTGTTGGCACTGGTTTTCCTGTAAGTAAGGGTCGGTGTGCCCTCAAAACGGATATATCCTAAACTTTGCGCTGCGCTATTAATGGAAATTTTGCCAGGACCAGGGCCGAAGTTAAAATACAAACTGGCCCCACTCAGGACTTGTCCGGCAGGGATGGATGAAGGTGCATAACCGCTGGTGGAATTACCACCACTTCCACCATTGTTGTCACAGGAAGTAAGAGCAATCAAACTCGCGCATACAATACTTAAAATAATAAATGATTTTTTCATAACAGGTTGTTTTAATTGTGATGTTTTGATTAGAGGAGGGTTTGTTTTATTTATTTTGCAAAAATAGTAAAAAAAATAATAAAAACAAAAAATTAAAACAATATGTCCGTTTCGCTTAGCGAGAATAGGTAAACTCAAATAAAACCGGCTCTACGGTATATTGATAGGTATTGTCCTTTAGGCATCATCATGCACTCGTGCATTTGGACAGGATCCACTTCGTCAAGTAGCACCTCCATGGCAAAGGCGTCGCAGCTGAACAGAGCGTTGTAAACGGTACTGTCAAATGAAAACACCCGTTCGTCCTGAATATGGATGGTGCCGTACAGATAGGAAGGCGCTTTCATGTTCTTTCCGCTCACTTTCCAGAGAAGTGATTGTGGGAATACGGCTGACATGAACGCAGTCAGCCAGAATGTCAGAAAGAAAAGACTTTTTTCATGACGTTGTGATGTAATATTATAGTTGTCCGACAGTTTCAACAAATTCAAGAGCATCTTTGGTGTAGTAGTCGGCTTTGATTTCCTGTGCCAGTTGGCGGTTGAGCACGGCACCACCGACAAAGATTGGACATTGCACACCGTTTTCTTTCAGATAGTTGATGGTCTCCTCCATGGAGAGCACAGTGGTGGTCATAAGGGCACTGAGACCGATAATGAGAGGATGGTGTTTGCGATAGGCCTCTAGAATCACCTCTTTATCGGTGTCCTTGCCTAAATCGAGCACCTTATATCCGTAGGATTCAAAAATCACTTTTACGATATTCTTGCCGATGTCGTGCACATCACCTTTAACTGTGGCCAATACAACCAATCCCTTTTGTGCAGCGCCCTGGGAGAATTGTGTCTTGATGACATCAAAGGCCTCCTTGCAGGCTTCAGCCGCAGAGATGAGTTGGGGCAGGAATATTTTTTGTTTTTCAAAATCCACGCCGACTTCATTTAAGGTAGGGATGAGGATGTCGTTGATGACGGTCATGGGGTTCTGACGCTGAAGAGCCTCTTGTGTAAGACGGATGCTGTCTTCCTTAAGTCCACGGCGCACGGCCTCCCCGAGGGTCATGGAGGGCGAGGTTGAGGCAGATGCAGGTGTCTCTTGCGCAACCGCGTGGTTGACGAAATTGTCCAGGTCGGAGTTGTCGCCGCGAAGGGCGTTGAAGGCCAGCACGGTATTAATCATCATGGCATTGCATGGATTGATGATGGGCATGGTAAGTCCGTTTTCCAAGGCCATGGCCAGGAATGTGCTGTTGATGGCTTCTCGGTTGGGCATTCCGAAGCTTACATTGGAGACGCCGAGGGCAGTTGCCAATCCGAGGCGGTCGGTCACCATGCGCAGGGCGCGGAGCGTCTCCTTCACGAGGGCCTGTTGTGCACTGCATGTGAGGGTGAGTGTGTCCATCATCATCCGATGGCGGGCAATGCCGTGCCGTTCGGCACCCTGCAGGATGCGCTCTGCAATGGCAAAGCGCTCTTCTGCGCTCTGCGGGATTCCATTGTCGTCCATGGTCAGTCCCAGAACAACAGCCCCGTATTTTTGCGCAATCGGGAAAATAGCCTCCATGCTTTCGGCATTTCCATTTACAGAGTTTATGAGCGGTACACCGTTGTAATATCTACATCCAACCTCGATAGCTTTGGGGTTGGAAGAGTCGATTTGCAGCGGCATATTGGTGATTTCGTTCAATTTGACCACCACATTTTTCATGTTGGTGACATCGTCGGTTTTAGGTACGCCGAGATTCACATCCAGAAGTGCGGCGCCAGCCTCCTCCTGCTTGATAGCCTCTTTGAAGATGTAGTCAAAGTCACCATTGAGGATGGCTTCTTTGAGTTTTTTCTTGCCGGTGGGATTGATGCGTTCGCCGCAAACCTGCACCTTGTCGAAGGTGACAGCCCTCGTGGCGGAGGTGACAGTGGTGAGGCGGTTATTCGACCGTGGCGGTATAGACTTGCCTTTGTGCACGGAAATGGCGCTGATGAATTCGGGATTGGTGCCGCAGCAACCTCCTAAAATGGCCACTCCGGCATCGCAAAACTCCTCCATCACGCTAGCGAATTCGCCGGTAGAGAGACTGTATAGGGCCCTTCCGCATCGCAATTCCGGAATGCCACGGTTGGGTTGCACCATGACGGGTTTGTCGCAGTACTGCAAAAACTCCTGCACAATGGGACGGAGGTCTTTGGGGCCGAGGGAACAGTTCACGCCGATGGCATCTGCTCCCATGTTTGACATGAGCTCGGCCATGATGCGGGGCGACGTTCCAGTAAGTGTGTGTCCCGTTTGATCGAAAGTCATGGTGGTAAATACAGGTTTGTCGCAGTTTTCCTTCACAGCCAGTAGGGCACACTTCAGTTCGTACAGGTCTGTGAAAGTCTCCAAAATGAATCCGTCCACTAAATCGCGAGCTGTGATCACAATTTCACGAAAGGCTTCGTAGGCATCATCAAACGAAAGTTCGCCCATGGGGTAGAGCATCTTGCCCAGCGGTCCGATATCGCACATCACATATTGTGTGGTGCGGTGGCGCTTGGCCAGCCCGATGGCACTCTCAATGACTTGCCGGCGGTCCTCATCAGGCATCTTGATCCTGTTCGCCCCGAAGGTGTTGGTGGTGATAAAGTCGCACCCGGCATCAATGTAGCTTTTGTGTATTTCTGCAATTTGTTCCTTGTGCGTGATGTTCAGCAATTCCGGGGTTTTGGCGAGAATGCCTCGCTTTTCCAATTCGGTGCCAAAGGCACCGTCAAAAATCATTACTTCGCGACCTAAACGCTCTGACAGAGGTTTCATACACTTGTTTTTTTCTTTTTATCTACTTGGATGTTTGATTGTTATGGTTGCATTACACTTCACGACACTGTTTCATCATTATTCAATATCAATCTTTTACTATAGGCCTGGGTGAAGTGTGCAAAAATATAAAAAAATGACCGTCATTCCACGGTATCTGAAATGGTCGCTCGTGTTGTTGATAAATAGTTGATAAATTCCGGATGGCATCGGGGGGAAAAAAATGGTAAAATTTTATTTTTGCAGCGCCTTGTTACATTGGAGGGAAATTTTTAACTTAATAAATATCAAATAATTATGGGTGGTTTTTTTGGCGTGGTGTCCAACGGACCCTGCAATCCTGATTTGTTTTACGGTATTGACTATCATTCCCATCTCGGCACAAAGCGCGGAGGTATGGTGACTATAGAGCACAATACATTTCATCGTTCCATACACAATATTGAGAACTCCTATTTCCGTACCAAGTTCAGTGATGACCTTTCTAAGTTTAAGGGAAACCTTGGCATTGGAGTGATCAGTGATACGGATGCGCAACCCATTGTGGTGAATTCCCATTTGGGACGCTTTGCGATAGTAACCGTGGCTAAAATAAACAATCTGGCAGAGTTGGAGAAGGATTGTTTGAACAAGAACCAGCAGTTCACCGAGTTGAGTTCGGGAAGCACCAATCCCACGGAACTGATTGCGCTAATGATTACCCAAGGCAAGGATTTTGTGGATGGAATTCGGAATGTGTACAAAAATGTGAAGGGCTCATGTTCCATGCTGATTCTGACGGATGAGGGCATTATTGCCGCCCGGGACTATTACGGACGAACACCCATTGTTGTGGGCCGTAAAGAAGGAAGCTATGCGTTGGCTTTCGATTGCCACAGTTTCGCCAATCTGGATTATACCATAGAGAGATTTGTGGGTCCTGGCGAAGTGGTGAAGATCACCACGGCTGGTATTGAGTCGTTGCTAGAGCCTAATTCCCAAATGCAGATCTGTTCTTTCCTGTGGATTTATTACGGTTATCCGACTTCTGAGTATGAGGGGGTGAATGTGGAGAACGCGCGTTACATGTATGGGTATGAGATGGGCAGCAGTGATGACATAGAGGCAGACATGGTATCGGCTATTCCGGATTCAGGCATTGGCATGGCGTTGGGTTATGCCATGGGTAAGAAGATTCCTTACAAGAGGGGCATTGTGAAATACACGCCCACTTGGTCAAGGAGTTTCATGCCGGTGAATCAAGATACTCGTGAGCATGTGGCTCGTATGAAGTTGTTGCCCAACACGACGATTCTCAAGGGTCAGCGCATCGTTTTCTGTGATGATTCTATCGTGCGCGGCACGCAGTTGCGCGACAATGTGAAGAAACTATACAGTTATGGCGCCAAGGAGGTTCATATCCGCATCAGCTGTCCGCCTCTGACATACGGCTGTAATTTCCTCAATTTCTCCGCATCCAAGACGGAGATGGAATTGATTACGCGTCGCGCAATTGAGGAGTTGGAGGGGAGTAGCACAAAAAACCTCCACCTCTATTGCGATGACTCTACCAAAGAGTACGCGAATTTGGTGGAGGTTATTCGGAAACATCTGGGGGTCGACACGTTGAAGTTCAACCGTTTGGAAACGATAGCCAAGGCTATCGGTTTGCCGAAGGAGCGACTGTGCACCCACTGTTTCGACGGCTCCTCATTCGGAGCGTAGTTGATTTACGGCTTTTAGTATCCGAAGATTTCCTCTAAGGAAAGCGTCGTCACTTTACCGTATTTTTCCAGACCCTTCAAATCGACTTCATCCTTGTTGCCGAGAACGACGACTACACGTTTCTGATTCTTGATGTATGACTTGTTGAAGTTCACCACATCATTGATGGTCAGCTTCTGGATGGCAGCATAGTTGGTTTTGTCGGGAGAGTTTTTCAATCCCATTTCTTCACAAGCAAGATAATGGTTGATGATGCCCATCTTGCGTGTGCGGGCGGTACGGTAATTGGAAATCAGGGATGTCTTGGCCAGATCAAAGTTGAGGTCTGATACGGGCATGTTGTCCAACAAGTCGTTAAAGGCTTCCATGGCGTCAATCAGCTTGTCGTTCTGTGTGCCGATGTGTGTCATGTTGAAATTCATCTTGCCTTTTTCACTGGGCTCCACATAGTAAGCTGCGGCAGAATATGCCAATGAGCGTTTCTCGCGGATTTCTTGGAAGACGATGGAGTTCATGCTGCCGCCAAAGTATTCGTTGTACATTTCGATTTGCGGACTGAGGACCCAGTTGGCGGGAATGGAGGTGGTGAGTTGGCGGCACAAAGACTGCTTGGCATCGTAGTGTGCGAAATAGACCTTGTTCTCTTTTGTGGCCAGACGGTCGTAGTCGGGACCCATCTTGGCAGGTTTCTTGGCCTGATGTACACTGTGATTTTCCGTGTTGGTGATCATTTTCATGAAATCAGTGAAGTTCATGTCACCATAATATAAGATGCGTTGCGGTTGGGAAGTCATGGTCTTGATCTGGTTGATGACATCCTGCGCTTTGATTTTTTGAACCTCTTCGTTGCTGACGAAATATTTGCGTACGTTGTCTTTGCCGTAGGATACGTAGCTCAGCATCCGTTGGAAGATGGTTTGCTGGCGGGACTTGCTATCTGCGCGGTTTTTCAGTACGTCAGCGATGGAGTTTTGGACGGATTCCTCGGAAATCTTGGGGTGATTGAGAATGTCCTCCACGATGGCCATGGCCTTCACCATGTTCTCACTCAAACCGGAAATTCTGACCGTGGCGTATTTGGAGCCGAAGCCGATACTGAAACTGCAGGCGAGATCATACATCTCACGGTTTATTTGGCTAAGTGTCCGGTTTTCACTCTCAAGCTGGTCGAGGAAAGAGTTGGTGATACCGGCCTTCTTGTCATAGAATGAACCGTAGTTGTAGCGATAAACCAGCTGGAAGCGGCCGTTGTCGGTGTTCTCCACGTAAAGAACTTCGTTGCCATTGGACGTGCCTTTCTTCATATCTTTGTTGAAATCCACGAATACGGGCTCGATGGGGTTCACTTTGATGTTCTTTATCTCTTTGAGGAATGCGCTCTCCACGTCACGGTTCATAACCACAGGCGTGATCTCGGGTTTGTCAACTTTCTGCACATCGCGTTGCTCGCCTTGACGTTTATAGACGATTGCATAGTTGTTGTTCTTGAAGGTGCGGTTTGCAAAATCGATAACATCCTCTTTGGTCACATAGCTCATGTTCTCAGTCTCGTTGATCACATCCTGCCAGCTCCGGTGGGAGAGGTAGGCGAAAGCCATTGCCATGCCGCGGTTCACGTTGCTTTCGAGGGAGGTCATATCGCTCAGTTTGCGGTTGTTGATAGCGGCGGTGAGAAGATCGGCGTCCCAGTTTCCGGACTTCAGAATCTCGATTTGTTGCAGCAGCAGGTCTTTCAGTTGCTCAAGGGTTTGTCCCTCTTTGGGTCTTCCGCTGAGGCGGAAGTATGCGTAGTCGTTAAGGTCGCTCACGCCGGAGTATGCGGACAGTGCCAGCTGCTTTTGGTTGATGTTTTCATCAATGATACCGCAGGAACCGTTCATCAGCACGGCATCTGCCATCTCGGCGAGAAGCACATCGCGGGAACCGGTACCCGCATCGATGCGGTATCCGATTTGCACGTTTTCGGGCTCCAGACCATACACTTCCACCACCTTCACTTCGCGGATGGGTTTCTCTTTCACGTAGGTGAAGTCAGGAATGTATTTCGGTTGTATCTTTCCGAAATATTTGTCGATAAGCTTGATGGCTTGATCGGGGTCGAAGTCGCCAGCCATAGTAATACAGTAGTTGTTCGGCACATAGTAAGTGTTGAAGTGCTTGATGATGTTCTTCAGGGACGGGTTTTTCAAGTGCTCAATGGTTCCGATGGTGGTTTGGGTGCCATACGGATGGTTGGGGAATAGAGCCTCGTTCATCTTCTCGTATGCGGTGCGGGAATCGTTGGCCATGTTCATGTTCTTCTCCTCATAAACGGCCTCCAACTCAGTGTGGAACAAACGGAATACAGGATTGGCGAAACGTTCGCTCTCAATCATGAGCCAGCGTTCCAACTCATTGTTAGGAATGTCTTCTTGATAAACCGTCATGTCGTTGGAGGTGAAGGCGTTGGTTCCTTGCGCACCGATCATGGACATCATCTTGTCGTATTCGTTCGGAATGGCATATTTGGATGCCTCGTAAGAAACAGAGTCGATCTGATGATAGATGGCTTTGCGCTTGGCAGGGTCTGTGGTATGGTTATATACCTCATAGAGTGACTCAATTTTCTTGAGATGCTCCTCTTCCTTTGCCCAGTCCAGGGTGCCGAAGTTTTTCGTGCCCTTGAACATCAGGTGCTCGAGGTAGTGAGAGAGACCTGTTGATTCAGCAGGGTCGTTCTTACTGCCCACACGCACGGCAATGTAGGTCTGGATGCGTGGTTCATCCTTGTTTACGGATAGAAAGACTTGAAGACCGTTGTCCAGCGTATAATGGATGACGTTCATGGGGTCGTTCTGATAGGTCTCCTTGTTGTAGTTTTGCGCATTGGTGCTGAAGGTCAGGAGGCAGAGGACCACCATCAGTAGCGCGGAGATAACGTTACGTTTCATAATATTAAAAATATTAGTTTTTTTTTTTACGGCTGCAAACATACATAAAAATCACGAAATTTTTACTAATTTTGCCGCCGTTTTGAAAGGGGTGCCTCGTAAGGCTGAGATTAGACCCGTTGAACCTGATGCGGATAATGCCGCCGTAGGGAGATAAACAACGTCCTATTTACCCTCTTTCAGTATTTTGCTCTTGGCTTTTAGCTGTTGCCATTAGCTTTGGATGATTGGTGAGCATTGGTTAAGAATCAAAGATCAATTAATAATAAACTGTAAGAGTAATGAAAAAGCAATGTGATTTTAAAGTTCAAGCCTCAGGATTCAGAATCCAAAATCCAGCGGCCACCGGCCACCGGCTGAAGGCTGTCGTTTTTGTCCTCATGGCACTGCTGATTCCGTCGGTGTTGTTTGCCCAGATGCCTGACACGGTACAAAGGGGCGAAGTGGAGGAGGTGACCATCCAGTTCACCCAACCTACAATACAGACGGCCGCTAACATTACCACCATGTCGCTACCGCAAATTAGAGCGCAGCAGGGTAACGGTAGTGTCAACAACCTCTTGGATATGATGCCCTCCATGATTACCACTTCCGATGGCGGTTATGGTCTTGGCGCAACCTATATGCGTATTCGGGGTATTGACCAAACCCGTATCAACACCACACTTAACGGGGTGACCGTCAATAATGCGGAATCGCAGGGCTCATGGCTGGTGAACTTACCTGACATGGCAGCCTATATAGGAGAAGTGAGCGTCCAGAACGGCGCTAATCCCTCCGACGGAAGCACGCTGTTCGGAACGCGTATCAACTTTGTCACCAAAGATATTCCCAACAAACCATTCGCGGAGGTTCGCAGTTCCTATGGCTCCTACAACACGTTTCACAACATGGTGAGCGCGGGTACCGGCCTCATCGGCAAGCGATTCTCTATGCTGGCCTCCTTCTCCGACATCCGCAGCGACGGTTTTGTGGATCGGTCTGGTGTCCGCCTCAACTCCGGCTTTTTGACTGCCCGGTATAATCTCTATAATTTCAAGAAGAATAAAGATTATGGAATATTGAAGTTTCATCTTTTGTTCGGCACCGAGCACACAGGCCTTGCCTGGAGCGGTATTCCATACGACAGTCTGACCACCAACCGCACCTACAATCCCTGCGGCGAATATTATACTGACGATGGCGTACGTCACTACTATGCGGATTCCAAAGACAACTATACCCAAACCTTCTATCAGCTGGAGTATGTGAAAGATTGGATTCGTCAGGATGGCCTTCAACACCACAATTTGCAGGTGATGCCTTATCTGACCAGAGGTGTGGGTTATTATCAGCAGTATAAGGATGACAAGAAAATCAAGAATTACGGTTTGGAACCGCTATATGACTCTATCAAGCGTGCCGACTTTATCACGCAGAAGTATTTGGATAACTATTTTTACGGCATTCATGCTCAATATACGGGTTCTCAGGTGTTCAAGAATCACACAGAACAGGGCTTGCGCTGGGTGTTTGGAATTGACAACAGTCGATATGATGGAAAACATTACGGCAAAATCATTTGGTCTCAGCCAAACCGCGTGCAGGACTATCCTTGTGACTATCGCTGGTATGAGGGTAGGGGTCTGAAGTTACAGAACAAAGTTTTCGGTGGTCTGCGCTACTGGTACAAGAAATTCAGTGTGACTGCAGAGCTGCAACATCGCCACATTATGTATAATATTGATGGCAGCAATGACGAAATACCCGATGTTTCGCAAAAGTATAACTGGAACTTCTTGAATCCGAGAATCGCATTTCACTACTATTTGAACAGTGGCAAACTGAAACACAGCTTTGACCTCTCCTTCTCGACAGCCAACTGCGAGCCGACACGGGATGATCTGATTGGCGCTCCTGATGGACGTAAACCGATCCCAGAAACACTTTACAATGCGGAATTCAGTTATTTGATGCACAGTGACCGGTTTTTCTTAAACACCACATTATACGGTATGTACTACAGAAACCAATTGGTGCGCACGGGTGAATTGGACCAAACGGGTGATGCTTTGATGGCGAACGTGGATAGGAGTTTTCGTGCTGGCATCGAGTTGGCGGCGGCCTATCGTCCCATTCGCTTCTTCACCTGGCACATCAACGGCTGTTTCAGTCTGAACAAGGTTCTGGATTACGTGCATTACCTTGAAGATTGGGATAACGGCGGCTATGTGGAGCAGCACCTTGGCAATACACCCATCTCTTTCTCTCCCAATGTGGTCATGGGCAACGACTTTACCTTCACTCCGCTTAGGGATTTCAACATCTCTCTTATCACCAAATTCGTCAGTAAACAGTATCTGGATAACACCGGTGACGATCATTATTGTTTGAAACCATACTCATATACCAACTTGCGTCTCTCCTATACGTTCCATTTCAATTGTTTGAAAGATCTTGAATTATTCTTTCATGTAAACAACATTTTCAATGCCAAATATGAGAGCAATGCATGGATCTACACCTACTATTACGGAGGAGAAAAGGGATATGATGCAGGTTATTTTCCGCAGGCAGGTATCAACTTTTTGGGAGGATTGAGATTGAGATTCTAAAAAAAATGCTATATTTGCACCCAAAAGAGATACATTAACCTTTAAAAACTTAAAAAAAAATGAAAAAATTATTATGCTTATGCGCAGTCGGCCTGTTGCTGACATTCATGACAACGTCATGTGACAAGAAATGTGAGTGCAAAACTTACTATGATGGTGTCCTCGAGAAAACGGGAGATCCTTTCACAGTAGAGGGTGGAAAAAAATGCACGGATTACAATCAATCTTATACAGCGCCTCTGGTAGGAACTAAGGTTGAAGTCAAATGCCAGACAACTTTATAATCCGTATTTTGTACAGACAAAGCCCCTCATTGCAGGGGCTTTTTTTTTATTTTTGCCGTCTCAAAAATACACATTGATATGACCGTCAACATTATCACGTTAGGGTGTTCCAAAAATATAGTCGATTCAGAAATCATGGCAGCGCGGTTGCAGAAATCAGGCCACCGTATCTTCTTTGAAGGTACGATGAAAACGGACGTAGTCATTCTGAACACTTGCAGTTTTATCGGAGATGCACGTGAGGAGTCTGTTAACGAGATTCTGGTGCAGATAGAACGCAAGATGCGCCGACAGGTTAAGAAGATTTTTGTGGTGGGCTGTTTGGCTCAGCGCTGTAAGCGGGAGCTCGTGGACGAACTGCCCGAGGTGGATGGTTTCTACACGTTTGAGGAGCTCAAGGAGCTGACCGGAATGCCTGATTTCGATCTGTTGGGTAGTAGTGAGCGGTTGCTCTCCACCCCGTTTCATTACGCGTATCTTAAGATTTCGGAAGGTTGTGACCACAGCTGTTCCTATTGTGCCATCCCGCTTATCCGCGGGAAGCAGGTGTCAAAACCCATTCCCCTGTTGGTTGAGGAGGCCCGCAAACTTGTCGATCAAGGGGTGAAGGAACTGATGCTTATCGCCCAAGACCTCACCTACTATGGCGTGGACCTCACCGGCAAGCGTGAACTGGCTGGTCTTATGGAAGCCCTGGCACAAGTGAAAGGTCTGGAATGGATACGGCTGCACTATGCATATCCTCTTAATTTCCCTTACGAAGCATTGGAGGTGATGAATGCCTATCCTCAATATTGCAAATATTTGGACATTCCGTTCCAGCATATCAGCGATGACATTCTCAAAAGTATGCGCAGGGGCGGTAGCTCACAATATATCTATGATCTTATTGCCCGCATTCGTGAAACGGTGCCGGGTATTGCACTGCGCACCACCCTCATCTCAGGTTATCCTACCGAGACACATGAACAACATAAGGAGCTGGTGGAGTTTGTTCGTAAGAACCGTTTTGAGCGTCTTGGCGTATTCGCCTATTCACGGGAGGATGACACACCCGCCTACGACCTTGGCGATCCCGTGCGCCGTAACATCAAAACCCGCCGTGTGAACGAAATCATGCAACTGCAGGAAGGCATCTCCCGCGAACTCAACGAGGCCAAAGTGGGCCAAACCTTGAGGGTGATTGTCGATGCCGAAGATCAGGACTTCTACGTGGGCCGCACCGAGTTCGACTCTCCCGACGTAGATAACAGCGTGCTGATCCGCAAGGACAAAGCCCTGAAAATTGGAGAATTCTATAATGTGAAAATCGTCGATGCGGCGGATTACGATTTATATGGGACGATAAACGAATAATCGTGGCACGCTGAGTTCAACCATTTTAAAAACGGGAGTTTCCCTTTAGTCTTGTAAACATCATTGTTATTATTTATTGATGCACATTGAGATATTTCCATTATGCGCAGGCCATCGGCCTGCAGGGCATGTGTAGTGGGCGGGCATGTGGGAAGGATAGGCGCACGCCGTAGGTGTGCGGGGGAAATGGTGCATTACATTACCATTTTGGAAGGGATAATACGATCAATCATCACATAATAATCTTCAGTATGGAAAACCACCGTCCATCGGTGATTGATAATAGAAATAGTTTTAGCTTTAGCGTGGATTGCTTTGACTGAAGCAAAACGACTATATTGGAAAATGTCAGCGGTATAATTTAAAGAAGCCAATTGCCCGAGGATCCGGTTAGCATATTTATGACCACTTTCCTGACGATATTGTTCCGCTACGTATGATGAGATACCCTCCAAATCCAATACTGCTGCACTACTGACAATCACTTCGTATGTTTTCATAGCAGGCATCGAGTTTTTGATGGAAAATTTCTCCAAATTGGTCAAGCGGAATATATCCATCAGGAAGATATTTGTCCTTCATGGCAATTGTTTGACGGGAAATGTTGTAAGGGGCAGCAGGCTCTTGCGCCTCCATATCGTTCTGTGGTTTTGTTTTGTAGGTTTTCTTTTTCATAGCATACGTTTTTAACGCGGCAAAGATAAACAAAAAACAATTATTGTTAATCCTCTAATGTCTTTCTGTGCAAAGAAACTATTATCAATAAATCATTGAGATTTATTCACTAAACATGCCCATAATGTGCGGACCATCGGCCTGCAGGCATGGGTGGCGGGTTTGTGACGGGGCAAAGATAGGATTTTTTTGTACTTTTGCCACCACTATGAAAGGACGCGAGACTAAACCCCATATCGGAATCTTCGGGCGGCGCAACAACGGGAAAAGCTCCCTCATCAACGCCATCACCGGACAGGATATCGCCATTGTGGATGCCACCGCCGGCACCACCACCGACCCGGTGAAAAAATCCATCGAAATCTTCGGCATCGGCCCCGTGGTGCTCATCGACACCGCCGGCATCGATGATGAAGGCACAGTGGGACAGAAGCGTATCCAGAAGACCCTGGAGGTTCTGAAAACCATCGACTTCGCCATTCTGGTCACCACCGACCACGTGTGCGGCCAGCCGGAACGCGCGCTGATGGACCAGCTCCACGAATATGAGGTTCCGTTTGTCATTGCCAACAACAAGTCCGACCTCAGCCCAAGCACAACGCTTCCCGACGGGGTGATCGACCACAATATGTATGATGTAAGCGCGAGGACCGGTCAGGGCATACCAGCTCTGCTGGACGCCATCGTGCAAAAGATGCCCCCATCTGCCTATATCTCGCACTCGCTTCTGGGCAACATTATAGAGGAGAACGACACCGTGCTACTGGTGACTCCCATTGATGCGGAGGCTCCCGAAGGCAGGCTTATACTCCCGCAAGTGCAGATGATCCGCGACATTCTGGACAACGACGCCATCGCCGTGGTTCTGAAGGAGGACAAGGTGGCTGACTGGCTCCGGCGTAACCCGGCTCCCAAACTGGTGGTGACCGACAGCCAGATGTTCGGGCGCGTGTCCATGGATGTGCCGGAGAACATCCCGCTCACGGGTTTCAGCATCGTGCTGGCGCATCACAAGGGCGACTTCGAGCACTACCTGCAAGGCACCCCGCATATCGACAACTTGCAGGATGGCGACCGGATTCTCATGCTGGAGTCCTGTACGCACCTCACCTCGTGCGAGGACATCGGGCGCGGTAAACTGCCCCGCTGGATCCAACAGCACACTGGCAAACAACTGCATTTCGACTTCGTGTCCGGCCTCAACGCCATCCCCGATATACGGCAATACGCCATGGTCATCCAATGCGGCGGATGCATGATTACCCGAAAACAGTTGATAAACCGCCTCAAACCTGCTGTTGAAGCAGGTATCCCTGTTTCCAATTACGGCATGGTTATCGCTTACCTGAACGGTATTTTTGAACGGGCGGTGAAACCATTCAAGCAGGCTTAGAAATCAGTTCCGATGGAGAACATGAACATGCCTTTCTTGTCGTAAATCTTGAAATCTTCCACGCCCCAGGCATAATCAAACCGGAGGAAGTAGCTGAGCAAGTTGCACCGGAGCCCAAAGCCGAACCCGCCTACAAACGGATCCACATTCCGCTTTACCATTACGGAGATGGGACCGCTGGTGATGTACCGCGTATATAGGCAGTTCTCTTCTGAATAGGGAGTAATGCCGGTCCATGCCGTCCCGAAGTCACCGAATAGGTTCAGTTGCAACGAATTCAGGAAGTTAAACGACACCTTGCGTCCCGCTATCAGCTGCACAAAAGGCACACGTAGTTCGCCGCTCAAGAGCACAAAAGAGGTGCCGTTGCGAATGTTTTGCTCGAATCCGCGCATGCTGGTGGCGAGGGTCTGATAGGCGTAGTTTTTCGACTGGTCAACCCAGATGTCACTGTTGAACTTGGCTCTGATCCAGTTGTCCACGCCACCCATATAGTAAACCAGCCGCGCTGACCCGGTGTTGGCGGAGGCTGCCAGGCGCATGGCAAAAGTCATGTTCTTGTACAACTTGAAAGACCTTCGTGCATCCAAACCCACCACTAGCAGGTTTTGTGTCTCACGCTCCAAACGCTGGTTGTACTCTGCAAAAATTTTCATCTTGGTGCCACGCCATAGGTTGGTGTACAGCTCTTTGGAGGAGTCGAAAATGTACTCCAACTTTACACCTGCCCATACGTGGCGCTGGTCGGGCATCTGCAGACTGTTGTCGCTCAATGCTCCGATGACGTTCGTTTCATAGCGACCGCTTAAGGTCAGCCGCATACTATGGATTTTGTTGAACGGAAACTTGAGAATATAGAAGAGACTGTTGGATCGCTGTTTATAGACATAATCCCGGATGGAGGAGGTGATGGACTGCCGGTAAATCACCACTTGTCGGTCAAGTCGCCGCGACAGGTTCTCGTAACTCATCATGAACTCATAGCTGTTCAGGTCAATTCCAATTCGGAATCCGCCGCTGACGCGATAGTCCTCAAACAGGTCGTTGATGCCCAGCATGAACAGGGCGTTAAACCCGGTGTTGAGGTAAATGGGTGAAGTGCCCCCTTCAAACTGTTGGTAGGTGGTGTTCAGGAAGCTGAAGTCGGCCTGGGTGATGACTTTGTTTATGGAGTATTGGATTTTGTATCCGCTTCCGACAGGCATGTAGAATTCCTCTTTTGGAACAATGGAATCGGGAGAAATACTATCCAAAACCATGGTATCAGGCTGTAGCAACTGTTCCTTGCGTTCGTTGTCCATCATGATTTTCTGATGGAAGAAAGAGGGTTTTACGTCCGGGGTTTGGTTGAGGTCCAACTCTTCCCAGTAGATACCTTTCACCCCGTTTTTCAGGGAAATCCTGGCCGTCTGATGATTGGCAGCGTCATAGTCGTGCTCCAGCGCACTCACACCCAAGTCGGTTAGCGGATGAGTTTTGGCAAACGACATATAGTGTACTGCAGTGTCAATACGGCTGATGGCGCTGTCGAAGCGGGCCACATACTGGTTTACATAGATATTCTCGTCACCTAAGAAAATGATGTTGTCCTGGTCCACGCGTCGGGCGTCGTACGCATTGCCCGCCCCCGATTCAGTCACGCGGAGCAGCTCCGGGTTGTTTTGGGCATACGAATAGAGGAATAAGTCATAGTGGTCCTGCGGGGTGGCTTCTGTAAGCTCATCTTTCAGTTGTATGGAATCCCGGGGCCGGTTGGAGGAAAAAACAATCTGTTGCTGTTTACGTACGAAAATCGGAGCGTAGTCATCATAAAAATCGTTGGTGAGATTTTGGAAGGAACGGGACAGGAAGCTGTACAGGAAGATATCAGACTGTCCGTTTTTGAATCCCGAAAACAGCATCAGCTTCCCGTCGTCGGAATAGCACCAGGAGGTGATCTTTTCCACATCTACCAGGAAACGTTTCTGCCATTTGCGTTTGGTTACGTCATACGGATAATAATAGCAGTGACCTTTTGATTCGAAGGTCATGCCGAGGACGGGCTCTGTCGGGTGCCAGGCCAGTAGGGGGTAGGAGAGGTCGGGATTATCTTCGATTTTCTGAAAACGTTTCAGAATACACTTCGGCTTTTTGGAGTCTGCGGTTTTGAGCCACACGCGGACTTGTCCGGCCTCGTTGGTTACGTAGGCATAGCTGTTCCCGTCCGGGGCGAAGCAGAACCGGGTGTATTCGCGATTGGGCTTCGGGTGTTTGACGATCCCGTTGCCTTGGGGTATTTGCCGCTCCAGGTCGGGGTAGTACATCACGCAATAATATTTGTACCAGTTGTACAGCAAGGTCTGATAAGGTACTTTGGTGGCATAGTAGAAGGCGCGGGATGAGCTTTTGAAGGCGCGAGTGGCGTATAGAACCTTGTAAACGGCATCTTCGCCGTAGGTGTCGGCAATATATTTCCATAGGGAATGGCCGGCGTAGGTGGCGTCACGCGGCGACAGGTCGTCAAAGTCAGCGTAGCGTTGGGTGAGGATACCGTCTTTGACATGGGCGTCCACATCGCTGTTCCAGGATTCTCCAAAATAGGAAGCAAGTCCACTGAAGTACCAGTTGGAGACATCCATCAGGTAGTCGTAGGTCATGTTGGACCCCACAGTGGCGCCTTGCACGAGCCAGTGGGCATAGACATTCATGATGCCACTGCGGATCATCCGGTCCAGATGTGCGCGATTGCCGTCAAAATATACATATATTTTGGTGCCATACACATTTGTAACACCTCCTTGATTGTAGAAGTCGTCGTCATCGTAGGCGAAATTCGACTCACGGAAATCCTCTTGGGTGTTGTAAACGATAAATTGCAGTTTCTTCTTGGACTTATAGTTGAGTTTTTCCTCAATCTCTGCAATAATTTGCGGGGTTTTGAAATAGACATATTGTGCAAGTGCCTTGCCGGTAGGGTAGAAATAGACGTCATACTGTTCCGCGCGCATGAACTGCCAGTTGAAGTTCTGGTGTTGCACGCGGTTCTTGCCGAAGCTGATTTGCGAGCCGTTGTAGAACTGTGCTTCCGACTTCGTGGGGGCGCAGAGCATCAACGTGCATAACATAGCACAGAGCAAGAGGGTTTTATGAGTTCGTCTGAAAAAACTTTCCATCCTTTTTTAAAGAGGGCAAAAATAATAAAAATTGATGATTCAAAAAAAAATGTATTTTTGCCGCCCCAAAAAAGAAGCGGAGAAAATCCGTTCCTTTCAGGTGAAAAGATTTTTTAATTAACAAAAAACCAATTTTTTATGGCAACAAGAATCAGATTACAGAGAAGAGGTAAAAAGAACCAACCTTTTTATCACCTCGTAATTGCGGATGGTCGAGCACCACGTGACGGACGTTTTATCGAAGATCTTGGCACTTACAACCCCCTGACCAATCCCGCAACGCTCAACATTAACTTTGAACGCGCACTCTATTGGTTGGAGAATGGTGCCACCCCCTCCGATACCGCCCGTGCGATTCTCAAACGTGAAGGCGTTTACATGATGAAGCACCTCAAAGGAGGTGTGGCTAAAGGCGCTTTCTCCGAGACTGAGGCCCAGAAACGTTTCGAGGCCTGGAAGCAGGAGAAGAACAGCAAGCTCAGCAACATCGTTCGCGAAGAGGCTGACAAAAAGCGCGACATCGTGAAGAAGCGTATTGCCGAAGAGGTGAAGGTTAAGGAAGCTATGTCAGCCAAGATTGCCGCTCGCAATGCGGAAATCGCTGCTGCCGCCGCCAAGGCCGCTGAGGAAGAAGCTGCCGCCAAGGCTGCTGAAGAAGCCGCTGCCGCCGCAGAAGAGGCTCCCGCCACCGAAGAAGCCGCTCCCGCCGAAGCGTAATGGACAACGAATTCTTCTATTTGGGCACACTGACCAAGCCTTTCGGATTGAAAGGCGGTCTGTGTGCCTTTTTTGACACCGACAATCCGGAGAATTACGCCAATCTTCCTGCCGTGTTCCTGGATCTTGACGGAGAAAAGATTCCCTATACCATTGAAAATATCACCTACCGGGGCAATAACCAGTTTATCATCCAATTTGCGGATATAAAGGCAAACGAAGCTCGCGACTTTGCAGGCGTGGAACTCTACCTGCCCATGAGCCAGCTTCCCAAACTGCCCGGCAACCGCTTCTACTTCCACGAGGTGATCGGCTTTGACGTCGTGGACGGACAATTGGGAAATATCGGTGTTTGCCGCGAGTTTCTGGAGGTTAGCAACAATCCCATTATGGTGGTGGCCCATGATGAAAAGGAGATACTCATCCCCGCCAGTCAACAGTTTGTGACCGGCGTGGATCGTGACAATCGCACATTGCATATCCGCGCGCCCGAAGGGCTCATTGACATGTATCTCGGGTGAAATTGTCGCAATAACCCCGACTATCGTCCAGAGTTCTCACGGACAGCTGCTTTGACCTTAAAAAATATTTTCATCAAAAAACAAAATATATCAAAAAAAACACTACCTTTGCCGCCCGAAAATAGAAAGGTAAAAAGTATTAAAAATTAGACGTTTAAATTATGTATTTGACAAGTGAAGTAAAGAAAGAAATTTTTGAAAAATACGGCAAAAGTGCAACTGACACCGGTTCCCCCGAAGCTCAGGTGGCTTTGTTCACACACCGTATCAAACACCTCACCGAACATGTGAAGACGTACGGCAGCGATAAAGTGACGAAACGCGCCCTGATTAACTTGGTGGGAAAAAGAAAGAAAATGCTCGAATATCTCAAGAGACAAGATATCGAACGCTACAGAGCGATTATTAAAGAATTAGG
The DNA here is from genome assembly GCA_905233745.1 of uncultured Bacteroidales bacterium. Lineage (GTDB taxonomy): Bacteria > Bacteroidota > Bacteroidia > Bacteroidales > WCHB1-69 > F23-D06. The sequence continues at coordinate 9,213 of CAJODA010000011.1, read as the reverse complement.
TCTTAGAAAATAATTCTAAACATCATTTTATAAAAAAGGGGCAATTTTATAAAATTGCCTTTTTTTGATTTAAGGCCTCCGCTCTCATTATTAATTATTAAGCTGAAAAAAACTATGTTAGGAATAAACACATCCTTTGAATTGGCAGATGGTCGCGTGGTGACCATTGAAACCGGAAAGTTGGCTAAGCAGGCCGACGGTTCCGCCGTCGTCAGAATGGGCGACACCATGATTCTTGCGACTGTGTGTTGCAAGAAAGAGGCCGTTGAAGGTACCGACTTCATGCCTCTCCAAGTTGAATACCAGGAGAAATATGGCGCTCTTGGTCGCATCCCCGGTGGCTTCTTCCGCCGCGAGGCCCGTCCCTCCGAGTACGAAATCCTCATTGCCCGTCTTGTGGACCGCGCCATCCGCCCGTTGTTCCCGGAAAACTTCCACGCTGAAACCCAGGTGATCGTAACCCTGATTTCCGGCGACAAAAACCAACTCCCTGATTGTCTCGCCTGTCTGGCCGCCTCTTCCGCTATCGCCGTGTCCAACATCCCCTTCGAGTGCCCTGTCTCCGAAGTCCGCGTGGGCCGCGTGAATGGAGAACTCGTTGTTAACCCCACCATCGAACAGATGGAGAACTCTGACATCGACATGATTGTGGCTGCCTCCATGGACAACATCATGATGGTTGAGGGTGAGATGAAAGAAATCTCCGAAGAGGATATGGTTGCTGCTCTGACCTTTGCACAGGAGAACATCAAGATTCAGTGCCAGGCACAGCTTGACCTTGCCGCCAAGGTCCCCACTGCTTATCCGAAACGCGAATACTGCCACGAGACCAACGACGAAGAGATCCGCGAGCGTATCAATAAAGAAACTTACGATAAAGTTTACGCCATCGCCAAATCCTTTATGGGCAAACAAGCCCGTAATGAGGCCTTCGACCAAGTGCTTGCCGAATTTTTGGAGACTATCCCCGAAGAAGAGCGCGAAGAGAAGGAAAATATGGTGAAACGTTACTATAGTGAAGTCCAATATCACGCCATGCGCAACATGATTCTCAACGAGCGCATCCGTTTGGACGGCCGTGGTACAGAGGATATTCGCCCCATCTGGATTGAGACCGGTTATCTTCCTGCAGCCCATGGTTCCGCTATCTTTACGCGTGGCGAAACCCAAGCTTTGGCTACCTGTACTTTGGGTACCAAACTTGATGAGCAGATGATCGACGGTGCCGTGATTGAAGGATCCAGCCGTTTCATGCTGCATTACAACTTCCCGCCGTATAGTGTGGGTGAAGTGAAGCGCATCGGTAGTACTGGCCGCCGCGAAATCGGCCACGGCAACCTTGCCAAACGTGCGGTTGCCCCTATGATTCCGTTCGATGACCCGACATTCCCCTACACGGTGCGTATCGTCTCCGATATCCTTGAATCTAACGGCAGTTCCTCTATGGCCACTGTTTGCGCCAGCACCCTTGCGCTGCTTGACTGCGGTGTGAAAATCAAGAAACCCGTTTCTGGTATCGCTATGGGTCTGATTACCGATGAAGGTTCCGACAAATATGCTATCCTTTCCGATATTCTCGGTGACGAGGACCACCTCGGAGACATGGACTTCAAGGTTTGCGGTACCGAAGATGGTATTACAGCCTGCCAGATGGATATCAAGATTCACGGTCTTTCCCCTGAAGTGATGGCTGAGGCATTGGCACAAGCCCATCGTGGACGTATGTTCATCCTCGGAAAAATCAAAGAGGCTATGCCCGCTCCGCGTGAGGACTACAGACCTTTCGTTCCGCGTATCGTCCAGATGCAAATCCCGCGCGAATTCATCGGTGCCGTTATCGGACCTGGAGGCAAGATTATCCAAGAGATGCAGCGTGAGACCAACACCACCATCAACATTGAAGAAGTGGGCGAATTCGGTGTCATTGACATCGCCGCTCCCAATGTGGACGATATCAACGCTGCCATCGAGCGCATCAACCTCATTTGCACGAAACCCGAAGTGGGTGAAGTTTATGAAGGTACCGTCAAGACGATTACCGCTTTCGGTGCATTTGTAGAGTTCCTGCCCAATACTGACGGCCTCTTGCACGTCACAGAAATCGCTTACAGACGCATTGATAATGTGGAAGATGTGCTGAAGGTGGGTGACAAGATCAAGGTGAAACTCATTGAGATTGATGAGAAGACTGGCAAGTTCAGACTGTCACACAAGGTGCTGCTTCCCAAACCGGAAGGTTACACTGAGCAGGAAAGCAAACCTCGTGGAAATGGACGTGCTCCTCGTGGAAACAGTAACGGCAATGATCGCCGCAATGGCGGTGACCGTGGTCCTCGCAACAATCATGGCCCGCGCAACAACGACCGCCGCAACAATGGCAATCGCGAAGGCCAGTCCAGACAGGATGCCCCCCACACTCCTGAACTGCCCGATTTCCCGGAATTGGACTAATCCATACAACAGTATAATAGGTTAAAGCAGGGCAATGCCCTGCTTTTTTTGTATTTTTGCACCGCCTGAATAAAAATAGGTAACTTATGCGAATTTCCAATATCATTTCACGAAAAAAAACCTTTTCTTTTGAGGTGTTCCCACCTAATCCCAATAACAGTAGTATTCAGGATATTTTCCCCACTATTGATGCGTTGGGACAATATGCCCCCGACTTTATCAGTGTGACCTTTAAGTCGTCGGGTGACTATGCCCAGAATACGATTGACTTGGCCAGTTACATCAAACGTAACACCAGTGCGGAGCCGTTGGCACATCTTACTTGTGGGGCACTTGACAAGGATGATGTCGAGCAAGTGGCCGATACCATGCGTCAAGAGGGTCTTGAAAATGTTCTTGCCCTCCGGGGTGACAAGCCGGCCGAATACACCGGTGACTATTTGAAATACTTCAAGCATGCCTCCGAACTGATGGATTTTCTTAGAAGCAACTATGATTTCTGTCTTGCCGGAGCATGTTATCCTGAAGGCCACATTGAGAGCGAAAGCCTTTATGACGATCTCGTCAATCTCAAAATCAAGCAGGATATGGGGGCCTCCTTTTTCGTCACTCAGCTCTTTTACGATAATAACTATTACTACAGATTGGTGCGTGTAGCTAAGAAAATGGGCATTACTGTGCCCATTATACCCGGCATTATGCCACTTACCAGCACCACGATGTTCAATAAAATCATGAACATGGCTGGCGCCTCCATTCCTTTTGAGATGCGTGTGCTGTTTGACCGTTTCCGCAACGACAAAAAGGCCATGTATGAAATCGGCATCGCCTATAGCGTGAACCAGATTTTGGAGCTTCTGGCTAATGATGCCGACGGCATTCATATCTACACCATGAATAACGCTAAAGTTACCGGAGACATATACAACCGCATAAGCAGCGTGATTGAAAAGGAGTTGCGATGAAAGAGACTGTTGTCCGTAATGTGCTGAATTATCTCGGCTATCTTTCTGATGCCAAGGCTGATCAGATTGTAATGGATCAGATTGAAAAGGCATGGTCGGAATTGGAGACCATCGCCGGCTTCCAGTATGTGTACGGGCAATACGACACTCCTTTGGATTTCATGCTGCAGCACCCGGCCTATATGGAGTATCTGAAAGGCGCAAATGGTTTTTTGCTATGTGCCACTACTTTAGGTGTGCAGGTTGACCGCCGAATCAAGCGTATTGAAACAAATGATATGCAGTATGCTGTTATTTTCGATGCGGTGGCTTCTGTGTTTTTGGAAGACAGGGCAGATGCTTATGAGGCTGAGCTGCCATTTGCGGAGAGGGGTTACCGGTTTTGTCCCGGTTATGGTGGCACTCCTGTGTTGGACTGCAAGACCATAGCCACACAGCTCCGCGCGCACCGTATCGGGCTCACTTTTCTCGATTCAGGTTTGATGGTGCCGATGAAGTCTATGGTGGGCATTATCCGTTTGGGAGGAGACGCACGTAAAAGTTGTGCCGGTTGTGTGGCTGCCAAAGAGTGTGCTTATCGGCGTCGCGGAACAACTTGCTGGAATAATTAGCTCATATATTAAAGAATTCAGTATCTTTGCATTTTCTTTTTTTTAAGCATTTATTCCGTCTGTCATTCTTTTGAATGATAACTATCTACTGTAATTGCAGGTTAAATAGCATGTTGTTATTAGACATATCTCGCGTGACGAAAATCATCGAAAACATATACAGCTGGGTGTGGAGTCCGGCATTGGTAGGCTTGTGTCTGATATCAGCGCTATATTTTTCCCTTCGTACCCGTTTTGTACAGGTGCGCCGGATTGGAGAGATGTGTCGTTTGCTCTTTAGTACGGACAAGACCCAGAAAACGGGAATTACCTCATTCCAGGCTTTTGCGATGGCATTGTCGGGGCGTGTGGGCACGGGAAACATTGTAGGTGTGGCCACGGCCATCGGATTCGGTGGGCCTGGCGCTATTGTCTGGATGTGGGTCATCGCTTTCTTTGGCGCGGGAAGTGCCTTTGTGGAGGCCACTCTCGCACAGATCTTCAAGGAGAATCACCATGGCCAGTTCCGCGGCGGACCTGCCTACTATATTGAGAAAGGGTTGCACAGCACGTTCTTCGGCTGCGTGTTTGCCGTCATCACGGCCATTGCCTGTGGCTTCTTTTTGCCACCCGTACAATGCAATGGAATTGCCCTTTCCATGTCCCATGCTTTTGGAATTGATACATGGATTGTGGGACTTGCCGTTGCCTTGCTCATTGCTTTGGTTATTATTGGTGGTGTAAAGCGCATTGCCAATGTGGCGCAGATCATTGCCCCTTTTATGGCTATTCTCTATATTCTGCTTTCCATCGTGGTGCTTGTCGTACATTATCAGCTGGTGCCTGGCGTCTTCATGGAAATGTTGCGTGGTGCAGTTGGAACAAGCCAAGTGGGTGCTGCTATCCTTGGAAGCACGATCTCCTGGGGCGTGAAGCGTGGCATCTATTCCAATGAGGCGGGGCAGGGCACCGGACCCATCGTGGCTGCCGCCGCTAAAGTAAGCCACCCCGTCAAACAGGGCCTTGTCCAAGCTTTCTCTGTCTATATTGACACTCTTTTGGTGTGTACGGCTACCGCTATGATGATTCTCGCATGCCAGACCTATAACATTCTGGATAGCGTACAGGTGACAGCGGCGGGCGAGACGACGATTTCCTATCTGCAACAGAATCCGGCCGCACCGGACGGAGAACCCGGTGTCTTCTACACCATTGGTGCCATTAGCACTCTGATTGGCGATAATGCTGCTACGGCTCTGGTCTCCGTTGCTCTGTTTTTCTTTGCCTTCACTACCATTATGGCCTATTATTACTATGCCGAAACCAATCTTGTATATTTGTTCAGTCGCTTTCGCAGGAAACAACTGCGACGTTTGCAAAAAAAAGAGAAGAACGTTGAAAAGATTGAACAAGTGGAAGAGGCTTTCGAACGTGCCAATCTGTATTTTGGTGATGATCGTAGCGAGAAAATTGCCATTTGGGTGTTGCGCATTTGTACAATCACGGCTGTGTTTGTCGGCTCTCTGACTACCAGTGGGGTAACCTGGACTTTGGGTGACATAGGAGTCGGAGCGATGGCCTGGCTCAATCTGATTGCCATCCTGCTGCTCTCCCCAAAAGCACTGAGAGCCCTTCGTGATTATGAACTAGCCAAGAAGAGAGGTGAAGAACCATACTTTAATCCTTCCAAATTGGATATAAAGGGGGCTGATTTTTGGGAATCCAGCCAGCGCAAATCACCGGAAGAGAAAACCTTTGAACCAACTTTAAAAACCGGAAAGAGATGAGAGTGGATTTTAAACAGGTGAAAGCGGTTTTCCTAACACGGATTCTCAAAGGATTTCTTCTTGTGAGTTTGGGTTTGTCGGGTTTGATTCCGATGATGCCGGAACCTCTGTCTGCCCAATGTTCAGAAAAGAAGGTGCGGGTGACTTATGATGTTCCTTATTGCCAGGTGCAGACACCAGGAAAGAAAAAAATTCAGACACTCAAGTTTGACTTCTACGAACCGGCAGATAGCAGCGACTCTATCCGTCCGCTGGTCATCACACTGTTTGGAGGTCTGTTTGTGTTTGGTACGCGGCATGATGAATCTATGCTTGCATGGTGTACACGTTTTGCAGAAAACGGGTATGTTGCTGCTTCCATTGATTACCATTTGATGCCCTTCTCGCATCTTTCAAGCAAAGGGTTGATTCGTACAGCCTATATGGCTGCGCAGGATGTGAGTGCAGCAGTGCGTTTCTTCAAGGCTCATAGTGAGGAGTATCGCATTGATACCAATAAGATATTTTTGCTTGGGCAGTCATCTGGCGCAGTGGCAGTTATGCACGCCCTCTATCTGGATGAGGATGAACGTCCGAAGGAGACATTTGCTAAACCCGTATTGTCGCCTCTTCATTCTCTTGGTACGGAAGAGGTTAAAGCACAAAACTTTAGTGTAGCAGGCGCTATAATGCTGTGGGGTTGTGTTGTAAACTCCGATATCATAGATGAGGACGAGGACACTCCGATATGTTTGATTCATGGAGAAAAGGATAAGATTCTGTATTTGGATTCTGGTCGTGTCTTTTCGATGCCATTCCTCCCTTATACTTACGGTTCGCGTACTATTGTTAACCGGATGCATTCTTATGGCAACAACTCATGCGAATTGAATCTGTTGCCTGAAGGTAAGCACGCATACTATTACAGGTCAGTTTTGATGATGTCGAAATTGGAGCAGGATAAATTTGAAACTTGCTGGCAATATGCCGAGGCGTTTCTCCGTCGTTACTTGCGAAAACAGGATTAGCAGCTATTGCCACACTGTCCGTACGCGACACACTTCCACAAGGTTCTTTTCAGAGTATATGGAACACAGGAAATCGCCGGGAGCGGTTTCCTGCTTCACCACGGCATAACGGTCGTTGGCATGTGTTTGCTGCAGGTAGTTGATGGCCAGGAAAGCTAACTTATGGGCGTTGTGATATTCGTTGTCAAAACTGTCCATTACCCAAGTGACGTATGCGGAATTGTTGGCGTGACAGTTCATGTCAATGTTGGAATAGACCACGGGTTTGAAAACAGGGTTTTCGCAGGGCACGCCGGTGCGCAGGCGCGAGGAAGGCGTTTTTATCGCATGTAACTCTTCCACAATGCCCAAGTTGTTTTCGTATGCGCTCAATTGATGAGGTTTGCCCTCATCGTCCAATATCACCCAGTTGGAAGTAGAGCGCACCAACAGTTCACCATCCATTGTTTCCATCTGGTAATCACGTGGCTGAACCAAATAGTTGTTCTTTTTAGGCCAGGTGATAATGTTCACTGGTTCCAGCCATTCGGGCATCCGCAAAATCTCCACATCCATGCGTGATAGTGCCCAGAACTGGTTGAACTGGTGCAGGTAGTCCCAGCCCACACCCAACTCGTTGGCATGATTCACCGCCACCTCCTGTAGTAAGTTGAACATGAGGGTGGGGGTTAGCATGCGCTTGCCATCCACCATATAAGAGGCTATCTGGTGTTTTTCAACATGGGTTCCTTCGTGATTTGTCATAGTTACAATATTTGGGTCGCAAAAATAGAAAAAATGCGATTGTATTATCGGCTTTTTCCAGCAGTGATGACAATCTTCCTGTCCTTGGCAGCCTGCAGTCCGTAAACCGTCTCCCGTGTCTCTCCGGTGGCAAACGTATGCTGCACTGCCCCTTGTGGGTCTGTGTGGATGACTAGTCCGGGCTTATCGCCGTCCAGGTAAGGGGCTAGGAAGAAGTTGTCAACTTTGTACAGATAATTCAACAGGCTCGCGATGCGGCGGGAGGAGAGATGCTGGTTGTAGTCGCTGTTGTGCAGCGGTGAGGCAAATCCGCTGATGGTGATTTCCACCTGCTCACCCGCGCGCAACGCCTCCTTGATGTAGTTTTTGAGCATGATCATCCGATCGTGCCCCGTGGCCACTGAGTCGCGCATGAAAGCATACATGCCTTGGCGCACAGCAGCCAGACTGTCGCCCGAAAGCCCTTGCCCTGACTCACTCACGTAAAGATCGTGGTCAGCAAGATAGCGCCTATAGAGTTGTTCATAGTCCTTTTCTGTGGTATCAGACAGCGATCGCGGGTCTGGTTCATCATTCTGAAAATAGAGGGAGATGGGTAGCACAGAGGCGATTTTCTCCTGGAGGTTGGGCGTGTCAATGGGCGTTGTTACACTATCTGTCTTAGGTGTCCAGTGGTAACGGAATATGTCGTTACAGCAGGTGTCCTCCGGTGCAGCACCACCATGGGGACGGTTAGAGGAGAAATAGCCGCTTTTTCCACCCTGATCGGGTGCAAAATAGAAGTCGTTGTACGCCGAATTGAAGGGTACACCCATGTTGGACACCTCGCCCCATTGGCTTAGCGATCCCATACTATAGAAGATGTCGTAATCGCCAATGCCGATGTGCTCATCCGAACTGAAGTAAAGGGTGGAGGTCTCTGTATCAAAGAAAGGGGTAACCTCGTTGCCGTCAGTGTTGATGGTTGCGCCCAGGTTTACAGGTGGGTTGTATTTGCCCTCTTTGCAGATGGCGTACCAGATGTCCAGTCCGCCGAATCCATTGGGCCTGTTTGAGACAAAGTAAAGAACATTGTGGTCGTCAACCGTCAATAAGAAGGGTTGCAAGGAGGAGTAGCCCTCCAAATTGATCTCTTCAGGCAGTTTTCGGGGCTTTGCCCATCCCCTTTTATCCAGCCGGCTTTCCCATAAGTGGCAATGCAGCTCCCCGTCGCCCACGCGACTGCATCGGGAGAAGATTAGCCAATCGCGCTGTTCGTTGAAACAGAAGTTGCTGTTGAAATACTTACGGGAATTGATGATTGAACTTAGCGGGGTGACTGCACCATATTGTCCATCGGGGCGTAGGTGGGTTTCGTAAATGTTGCAGTACCAGCTGGTTTCAAAGAAATGATCGGGATCCTCCTGCATGTCTGCGCGCATGGAAGTGAAGAAAAATGTCGAATCCGGATAAAGTCTTCCGGCATATTCTGAAAAGTGCGTGTTGATCGTGCTGGGCAAGGCTTCCACCTTTACCGGCAACGTATCTTTGCGAATGAATTCGCGCTGTTCCTCCCGCTGGCTCTCAGTCAATCGCACACGCTGCGCCCATGCTATGGGCGACAGGAGCAGACTGATGAGAAAGAAAAGGAGAAACTTTTTCATTGTGACTTCAGATTGATGAAATTATG
>CAJODA010000010.1 GCA_905233745.1 uncultured Bacteroidales bacterium | reverse complement strand
GCGGTTCTTGATGCAGCGCACGATGCGGTAGCCGTAGTGCTGGTCGCCCTCGAACTGTAGCACGGTATCCACAATATGCTCTAGAATCTTGGGTCCGGCAAGGCTGCCTTCCTTGGTGATGTGGCCGATCAGGAACACGGGGATGCCGGTGGTTTTGGCCAGATGCTGGAATTCGGCGGCACACTCCTTGAGTTGCGAGATGGAGCCGGCTGCTGAGTCGAGCAGGTTGCTCTGCATGGTCTGGATGGAGTCGGCGATGATGATGTCAGGTTGCAGGTTTTCCACGTGCTTGAAGATGTCCTGCGTGCCAGTTTCGGTGAGCACGTAGCAGTTGGGTGCCAGGTTGGAAGATATGCGGCTGGCTCGCATCTTGAGCTGTGCCTCGCTCTCTTCACCGGAGACGTAGAGGATTTTGCGGTTGCGGATATTCAGTGCCATCTGCAGCAGCAAAGTGGATTTGCCGATGCCGGGCTCGCCGCCGAGCAACACGATGGATCCGGCTACGATGCCGCCGCCGAGCACACGGTCGAACTCCTCGAAGGTGGTCGAAATGCGCGGAAGCTGCAGCAGCGACACTTCGTCGATGGGCTTCGTCGCGTTTTTGGTGGTCACGGCGTGCGAACGGCCCTTCGCCGGCGTCTCCTCCCGCTGCACCACCTCCTCCTCGAAGGTGTTCCACTCGCCGCACGATGGGCAACGGCCTATCCATTGCGCCGACTGCGCACCGCAGTTCTTGCAGAAATATAGGGTTTTACTTTTTGCCATGATGGTCTTAGTTAGAGGCTGCAAAGGTACGAAAAAAAAATTCGTATTTTTGCACACTTTTTAAAACCCGTCATGCGGAAAACAGGCCTCTATTTCGGATCATTCAACCCCATTCATGTGGGACATCTCATCATAGCGGAGTATTTGTTAGAACACTCCGACTTGCATGAGATATGGTTCGTGGTTTCACCACGTAATCCGCTGAAAAAAAAGGCTTCCCTTTTAGAAGACCGCCAGAGACTCCACATGGTCAACCTGGCTATTGAGGACGATGACCGCTTTAAGGCGTCTGATATCGAATTCAGTCTGCCGCAACCATCGTACACCTGTCGCACACTGGCCCATTTGAGTGAAAAGTACCCCCAACGTGAATTTTGCCTGATAATGGGTGAGGATAACCTTGCCACTTTTGACAAATGGCTGAACTACGAGTGGATTTTGGAGAACTATCACCTATATGTTTATCCCAGACCAGGTTATGATGCCAGAGAACGGAAAAACCATCCCCATGTAAACTTTGTGGATGCCCCTCAGATGCAACTCTCCTCCACCATGATCCGCGATAACATCCGTCAGAAAAAATCAGTCCGCTACATGCTACCTCCGAAAGTGTGGGAGTATTTGGATGAGACGGGATTCTATGAAAGTTTAGAGTTGAGAGTTTAGAGTTGAGAGACTGGAGACCAACACCACAAACTTTACAAACTTTATAAACCTCATTCACCAATTTCACCCCATTTACCCCATTCACCCCATTCACCTCATTCACCTCATTCACCTCATTCACCCCATTCACCTTATCATGTCATTCAAACGATATAACATAGAAAACTTAGAGATCATCTCCGCCGGTGCGGAGGGAAAGGCTGTTGCAAAGTTGGACGGCCTGACCATTTTTGTACCTTTTGCTGTGCCTGGCGACATTGTTGATGTTGAGGTCTATAAGCGCAAGCACGGATATGCCGAGGCTAACCTTTTGGCTGTGCGCACGCCGTCGCCCGACCGTGTGGTTCCCCCATGCGGACACTTTGGAGTTTGCGGCGGATGCAAGTGGCAGATGCTTTCTTATGACAAGCAGATGGCCTTCAAACAGAAACAAGTGGAAGACAATTTCAAGCATCTTGGCAAGTTCAAGTTTCCGGAGCTGATGCCCATCATCGGTTCCGAGAAGCAATACTATTACCGCAACAAGTTGGAATACACCTTCTCCACGATGAAGTGGCTATCGTACGACGACTTGAAGCGCTATGAGGATGGCGAGTTCTACGAGCAGCGCTGTCTGGGGTTCCACGTGCCCGGCATGTTCGATAAGGTTCTTGATATAGAACATTGTTGGCTGCAGGCAGCTCCCAGCAACGACATCCGTCTGTTTTGTCGTGAGTATGCCATGACACATAATCTGGATTTCTACAACCCTCGGGAGCAGACCGGTCTGTTGCGCAATATCATCATTCGGACAGCCTCTACCGGTGATCTTATGCTGGTGGTGGTGATTACTGATTTCAATGAGGAGGCCAAGAATATGCTGCAGGCTATTGCTGACAGGTTCCCGGAAATCACTTCGCTTGTATATGTGGTGAACACCAAGATGAACGACGCCATTTTCGATCTGCCCTTCTATCTGTTCAAAGGTCAGGATTACATCATGGAGGAGATGGAGGGCCTTCAATTCAAAGTGGGACCGAAATCGTTCTATCAGACAAACAGTGAGCAGGCGTACAATCTCTACAAGGTGGTGCGCGACTTCGCGGCCATCCAACCCGATGAGGTGGTGTATGACCTGTTCACGGGCACCGGCACCATAGCCAACTTTGTGGCGCACCAGGCCAAAAGGGTGGTGGGCATCGAGTATGTGGACACGGCAGTGGAAGATGCCAAAATCAACTCAGCCCGCAACAACATCACGAACACCGATTTTCTGGTGGGTGATATGGCCAAGATTTTCACCGATAGCTTTATCAAGAAGCACGGCAAGCCAGATGTCATCATCTCCGACCCGCCGCGCGCCGGCATGCACCCCAATGTGATTGAGCAGTTGCTGAAACTGGAGGTGCCGCGCATCGTGTATGTGAGCTGCAATCCTGCCACGCAGGCCCGCGACCTCACCCTGCTCAACGAGAAGTACAAGGTGTCCGCCGTGCAGCCCGTGGACATGTTCCCGCACACCCACCATGTGGAGAATGTGGTGAGGTTAGACCTCAGAGGATAATTTTTCTTCAGTTGCTAAATCATGTATCCATGCACACCTACGGCGTGCAATATGCTTTCACATGCCCGTATGTTACCGAGCCACGCACGCCTACAGCGTGCAGGCTGTCAATCAATCGTGTTTTAATATGCGAGTAAATATCATTCTCTGACCAGCCGGCAGGCCGTAGGTCTGCCAGGCTCGGTAGCCCGGTGCGTTTTGCGTCCATGTTCGCACGCCGTAGGTGTGCGTGGGAACATAATGAGGGGTTAAATGTGGAAATCGGATTGTTGTATGGCAGGCCGTAGGTCTGCCAGGCTTGGTAGCCCGGTGCGTGGGAATATAATGTTATTTTAACAAATAATTGTTAAAATAAATTGATTATCAACATGTTATAAATTTTCATTATTTTTGCAAAACCAATATTTTTACAATAAAAACAAAATTATTATGATTTCTAAAACAAAAAACACTGCCCCCGGCACCTACACACAGATTCACATACAATCTGTTTTTGCCGTTCGCCATCGTGAGGCGCTGATGGATGTTTCATGGCGAGATCGTTTGTACCAGTACCTATCAGCCATTATCAATGATCAAGGACACAGAACCCTTTCTATCGGAGGTACGGACAATCATATCCACATTCTTTTCGGAATGCGCCCGAACCAATCCCTATCGTCACTCATGCTAAGAGTGAAACGGGAGACATCCAAATGGATAAACGATAATCATTTCTGTGGAGGTAGGTTTGAGTGGCAGTCTGGTTACGGGGCGTTTTCCTATTCCAAAAGTCAGTTGCCGAAGGTTGTCGCCTATATTCAGAATCAGGAGCAGCATCATGCTAAAAGGTCATTCAGGGATGAGTATTTGGATATGTTGCGCAAAGCAGAAGTGAACTTTGACGAGAGGTATATTTTTGAAGATATATAAGATTGTTTGTGTTACAAAATGAACGAATCCATGCACACCTACGGCGTGCAATAGGGTTCTGCATGTCCGTTTGTTACCGAGCCATGCACGCCTACAGCGTGCAGGCTGTCAATCAATCGTGTTTTAATATGCGAGTAAATATCATTCTCTGACCAGCCGGCAGGCCGTAGGTCTGCCAGGCCCGGTAGCCCGGTGCGTTTTGCGTCCATGTTCGCACGCCGTAGGTGTGCGTGGGAACATAATGAGGGGTTAAATGTGGAAATCGGATTGTTATATGACAGGCCGTAGGTCTGCCAGGCTTGGTAGCCCGGGGCGTTTTGCGTCCATGTTCGCACGCCGTAGGTGTGCGTGGGAACAAAATGAGAGGTTAAATGTGGAAATCGGATTGTTATATGGCAGGCCGTAGGTCTGCCTGGCCCGGTAGCCCGGTTTCATATTTTTTCCTATTTTTGCACGCTTATTATTGAATAAAAATATTTATAAAGCTACACCTATATGACACGACACAAAATCTCTACCAAATTCCTCAGTATTGAGAAGGTTGAAAAGATCATCGACCGCAAACAGAAAATCGAATTGTCGCAAGAGGCCATTGACGCGGTGCAGAAATGCCGCGCCTACTTGGACAAGAAAACCGACACCGAAAAAGAACCGATTTACGGTGTGACTACCGGCTTCGGTTCTTTGTGCAACCGCAGCATCTCCAAGGAGGACCTCTCCACCCTGCAGCGCAACCTCGTCATCTCGCACGCGTGTGGCGTTGGCGCAGAGGTGCCCCAGGAAATCGTGCAGCTGATGCTGCTCATGAAAATCCAGTCGCTGTCGTACGGCCACTCCGGCGTGCAGCTCGCCACTATCCAACGATTGGTGGATTTCTACAACAAGGGCGTGTATCCCGTTGTCTATCAGCAAGGTTCGCTCGGCGCATCCGGTGACCTGGCCCCGCTGGCGCACCTTAGCCTGCCTATCATCGGCATGGGCGAGGTTTACTACCGAGGAAAGAAATACCCCGCTTCCGTCATCAACGAGAAGTTTGGCTGGGAGCCCATCACCCTGCAATCCAAAGAGGGTCTGGCGCTGCTCAACGGCACCCAATTCATGAGCTCGTATGCCGTGTGGTTGCTCATCAAGGCCAAGAAACTTTCCTGGATGGCCGACATCATCGCCGCCGTATCCCTGGATGCTTTCGATGGTCGCATCGAGCCGTTCAACCTCAATGTGCACATGGTGCGTCCGCACGCTGGCCAAATTATCACGGCCTCCCACATGCTTCAACTCCTTGAAGGTTCGGAGATTATCAAACGCCATAAGGAACATGTCCAGGATCCTTACTCCTTCCGCTGTATCCCGCAGGTGCACGGCGCCAGCAAGGATTCCATCCAACATGTGCAGGATGTGGTGGAGACCGAAATCAACTCCGTGACCGATAATCCCACCGTGTTCCCGGATGAGGACATCGTGGTGTCTGCCGGCAACTTCCACGGCCAGCCGCTGGCCCTGGTGCTCGACTTCCTATCCATCGCCATGGCCGAGCTGGGTAACATCTCCGAACGCCGTATCTATCAACTGATTGCCGGCAAGCGCGAGCTGCCTTCCTTCCTGGTGAAGAACCCGGGCCTCAACTCCGGCTTCATGATTCCGCAGTACGCCGCAGCTTCCATCGTGAACCAGAACAAAGCGTTCACCATGCCGTGCTCCACCGACTCCATCGAGTCGTCACAAGGTCAGGAAGACCATGTGAGCATGGGTGCCAACGCCGCCACCAAGTGCTATCTGGTGGTCAACAATGTGGAGAAGATTCTCGGTATCGAGCTGTTTAATGCCGCGCAGGCTCTCGAGTTCCGCCGCCCGCTGAAATCCTCCCCGTTTATCGAGGACTTTGTGGCCGCCTACCGTGAGTTTGTCCCGTTCGTGGAAAATGACACTTACATGCACGAGCTTATCCAGAAGTCCATTGACTTCGTGAACGGCGTGCATATTCTGATGGACTAGGATATTTTAACATCCGATGAAGAAACTGTTGCTGTTCGGACTTATACTCCTGCTGTTTTCCAGCTGCCACCGTACGGAACCCTTCTCTGAGGTTCCGTACATTGAGTTTGTGCGCCTTGAAAAAGTGGATGACGGATCAGGAGTGGATAACCAGGCCAATCTTGTGGTTCGTTTTCAGGACGGTGACGGTGATATAGGACTTGATGACGCCGATACCACAGGCGTTTTTGCCAAAGATTCCTTTTATTATTACAACTTCTTCATCGATTATTATGAAAAACAGAACGGTGTGTGGGAACTGATTGAACTTCCCACGCCGTTACATGCCCGTATCCCCCGCTTAAGCGACAATGTGCCTGAATCTATCGAAGGTGAGATCACCATATTGACATTCATCAACAACTATTTCTCTTCCTACGATACGATAAAGCTCTCTTGTTGTCTTGTTGACAGGGAACTGCATCTGAGCAATATTATTGAAACACCCGAAATTATAGTGAACAAATGAAGATTACCGACAATATTAAGCATTTGATACAGATGACCTTGGCCGAGGATATCGGCGATGGTGACCATTCTTCCCAATCCTGCATTCCGGATAGTGCCCGGGGGGAAATGAAACTGCTGGTGAAGCAGGATGGTATCCTTTGCGGCGTTGACGTTGCCCGAGAGGTTCTTCGCCAAGTGGATGATTCCATCCAGATGGAGCAGTTTATGCATGATGGTGATGCTATCCGGAAAGGCGGTGTGGTTTTCAAACTGAAAGGACCTGCATCCAAAATGCTTACTGCGGAGCGTACCGTGCTCAACTTCATGCAGCGTATGAGTGGCATTGCGACAACCACGCACAAGTATGTGGAAATGGTGAAGGATACGGGTGTCACGCTGCTCGACACGCGCAAGACAACTCCGAATATGCGTGTTTTTGAAAAATATGCTGTCAAGGTTGGAGGCGCGAGCAACCATCGCTTCGGTCTCTTCGATATGATGATGCTCAAGGATAATCACATTGACTTTGCCGGCGGTATAGAGAAAGCGATTGATGCAGCGATCAATTACCAGAAAGCCCATGGTCTTGATCTCAAAATCGAAGTGGAGACCCGCAGCTTGGATGATGTGCGGCGCGTGCTGGCACATGGTGGTGTGCATCGTATTATGTTCGATAATTTTACGCCAGAGCAGGTGCGCGAGGGCGTGCAATTGGTCAATCACCGTTTTGAGACGGAAGCCTCCGGTGGCATTACGAAAGAGACTCTTTATGACTATGCCGCCACTGGGGTGGATTTTATCTCCATCGGTGCCTTCACCCATCAAATCCTTAGTCTGGATTTGAGTTTGAAAACAGTTATCTGCTGATTTTTATGAAAAAAGGATTGAAAATTTTTCTTGTTGTAATCGGGATTCTTATAGGACTTCTGCTGTTGGTGAATATCGTGGCAGGTCCTGTTGTGAAGTCATATCTGGAAAAACATAGCGTCGAACTGTGCAACAGGGTTGTAAAAATCAAACATGTCCGCATAAATGTTTTCACAGGCAAGGTGGCTGTCATAGGAATGGATGTTAAAGAGGAAAACGGTAAAGATCGCTTTCTCTATTTTGACAAACTGAAAGTGCACGTGTCGCTTCCCCGGTTGTTGGGCAAGACAGTGCGTGTCAAAAAGGTTCTGCTCAAAGGATTGAATGCGAAGGTTGTCCAGGATGGCATTCGTTTTAATTTCAGCGACATCATTGACCTTTATACAAAAGATAAACCCCAGAAGCCGGACACACCATCCAAATGGTCGGTGGATATAGGCAGAATCAGGGTAAAAGGGTGCTCGGTGCTGTATAAAGACGTTCGCGTGGGTAGTTGTTTTGATACGAAAGACGTGAATATCACGATCCCCCGCCTGCATCTCAAACAGGGAGCCACACGCCTGCATTTGACTACAGCGTTCCGGAATGGAGGAGACTTTGCCCTGAAAGGCAAGTATGATATTCAAAAAGGCGATTTCGATGCAAAAGTGAATATGCATGACCTGTCCTTGGATATGGCATGGCCCTACCTGCACAAGCTGCTGAATGTGGGCGGCTTGTCCGGAAATCTGCAAGGAGACGCACATGTGAGCGGTTGCGTAAAACGTATAGAAGAGATGATTTTCTCCGGAACGGTCGGAATGACCAACTTCAAGGCCATCAATGCAGACAAGTCCCCGCTGGTTTCCTTCTCTGCTCTCAATATGGATATGGAGAATGTGGACTTGGGTAAGAAAAATGCAAAGGTTAACACCGTTTCTCTTAACGATCTGGTTGTTCATTATGACATCTATGAAGATTGTAACACGCTCAGTCTCCTGACAGGAGCAAAGTCTGCCCCGGATTCCACATCGGCGGAAGAGAGAAGAGTTGACACGACTTCCAGCAAGTCTAAATCTTCGGCAATTCAATATGTGGTGAAGAAGCTGAACATTACCAACGGGAAAATTCTTTTTGCCGACCATACAGTGTCACCGCAGGAGCAGAACTTTGAAGTTTCCGGCATTCAGATACAGAGCGATAATCTCTCCAGTAGCGGGAGTTCATCCCCGGTGATCCTGAAAGCCAAATTGGGGAGCACGGGCGAGTTGACCTGCAGTGCCCATATCGACCCGTTTGATTTGAGTAACGCAGATGCTGATATCTCAATCAAGAATTTGAAACTTACGGACTTTTCGCCATATTCCCTCTACTATCTGGCATATCCTCTTGAAGACGGTCTGCTGGCGTTTACGAGCAATATCAGCATTAAGGACAATATTTTAGACAGTCAAAACGGTTTGGATATCTACAAACCGAAATTTGGAAAGAAAGACAAGAGCATAAAGCCTGCTGCCGCTAAGATTCCAATGCGGGCGGCCGTGTACATCATCACCGACAGAAAGAATCATGCAAAGATGGATCTTCCCGTTCAGGGCGATGTGTCATCTCCGGACTTCTCGTTCAGAAAGGTCATTTGGAAGACATTCTTGAACCTTGTGGTGAAGATTGCGGCATCACCTGTCGACTACATAGCCAAGGCATTGGCAGGAGATGAGACATTCAAACCCATGCTGATGCCGATGGATAACCCGTCGGAGCTGACGATAGAGCACAATCACCAGTTGAATGCCATTGCAGATTATCTTAAACAAAGCAGTGAAATGTCACTGGAGGTGGCGGTCACGCCTTATCCGGATGCCAGCCTTTCAGCTGCGGAGGCAAATGCGGTGAAGCAACAGAGTTTCCAGACTGTTCAGAAATATCTGGCACAACAGGGCGTACCATCCAGTCGCGTAGTCCTAATGGATGAAGAGAAACCTCACAAGTCCAAGGACAAATTGAGAATTGACTTTAACCTGAAATTCGAGGGAGAATGAGCCGTAAAATCAACGAATGGAAAGACAAGGTGCTGAAGGCGATGGACGACTTGGACCAAGCTCCTTTGATTGGAGAGATAGTCAGGAAGTCCAAGAAGATTTCTTTGCCCGGATTCCAACAAGTGCCCTTGTACGATGCCATGCGTTTCTATATCGAGTCGCTGGGCAAGGGTATTATTTTCCAAAGAGCTGCCGCACTGACCTATCGCATTTTCATTGCCTTGATACCCATGATTATTGCCCTCTTTTCGGTCATCTCCTTTTTCGGGGAGAAAGTGCATAATGTGGTGCTGGATTTTATTGAGTCTGTGGTTCCCGTTTATGCGTGGTCGGCTGTGTCCGAAGTCGTGACCGATGTCGTGACACGTCAGAACGGTACCCTGTCCCTGTTTATGTTTGCCATCGGTATCTACTTTACGGTTGTCTGCATGAATGGTATATTGGTGGCATTGAACACATCCTATTTTGATGAAGCCAAGCGGAGTTTTGTCAAACAGATAGGATTCAGCTTTGTTTTGATGGCCATCTATTTTGTTGTGATATTGATAGTGGCATTACTATTCATTATCTCATCGGTATTAATCAATGAGGTGCATCAGCATCTGACGGGAGATGCTTCAAGCAGCAACTATATATACATCATCCATGTGGTGAAGTGGATTTTGATATTCTTGGCTGTCTATATGTTGGTCAGCTTTACCTATTATATAGCGCCGGTTGATAAGAGGAACTATCGTTTTTTCTCAGCCGGTTCCATTACCTGTACCGTGCTTTTGGTGGTTTTATTGTGGGTGTTGAATATCTATTTTGCCAATTTTTCCAACTATAACCTGATTTACGGTTCACTCGGCGCACTTTTTGCCATTCTGCTCTGGATAAATTGGAGTTCTGTGGTGCTGTTGATCGGATATGACTTGAATGTGAGTATTGCGAAGGCAAAATCAATCAGTAATGAAGCAAATGAGATACATTAATATATTTTAAACAATATTAATAGCTTATTAGTATGGATAATTTGATTGAATTTTTAATCACAATAGCGTTAGTGGCATTATTCACCATCCCCTCATGGTTGAAAAAGAAAGACGGCACCCTGGCTACCTCTCCGCTTCCAGAGCCCGAGTATGAGGAAAAAATGGACGATGAAACCTCACCGTTTTTGCAGAATTCTACGGAAGAAGTTCCAAAACAGCAGGAATACTTCACGTATGAGACTTTAACAGATGATGAAGATACGATGTGGAATTCCGAGATGGAGCAGCCGGAAACCCAAGTGCAACAACTTGAGAATAAGGAAAAAGGAGAAGGATTGCTTACATTTGAAGAAAATGAAGTGCTCAAAGGAGTGATATATTCTGAAATTATTAAAAAAAATTTCTAAATATTTGATTTAAAATTATTTGAATTTTCTAGAAAAAAATAATAGGCAGAAAGAAAAATTTTTTGTAGTTTTACCGCCCCAAATTATAGTGGATTATGAATTTTAAGTTTAATATAAATTAATGGCTATGATTAAAAAATTACTCTCAGTACTAGGAGTGATCATCCTTTTCACAAGCATGGCTTTTGCACAGACCAGTACCATTAAAGGTAAGGTTGTTGACCAAACGGGAGAACCTTTGGGATACACGAGAATTTACCTTAAGGTTGCTGACAAAGTTGTAAATATGGCTATGGCTGATGATAAGGGTGAGTATTCCATGTTCGCTGTCGAACTTGGAACTTACGATCTTGAGGCAGATGCTCAGATGACTTGTAAGAAATCGCTGAAAAAGACGGACATCAAGGTGGGCTCCAGTCAGGTGCTCTTCATTGATTTCGCAATTGACTGCTCCAGCGACCTTGAGGAAGTTGTGATTAAGTACGAACCCCCGGTATTCGACCCGGATAACACGAGTTCCACCAGCCGTATCAGCGGTGATAATGTGAGAACCACCCCTGGTCGTTCTGTGACGAGTGCTTTGGCAAACTTGGAAGGCGTCTCCAGTGTGGACGGCGCCATGACCTCTGTGCGTGGTAACCGTTCCGACGGACAGCAAACCATCATCGATGGTGTGCGTGTACGTGGTAACGGTGGTATCTCCATGCAGTCCATCGAGGAGGCCCAGTTGATTCAGGGCGGTATCCCCGCCGAATATGGTGATGGTACCTCCTTCACCGTCATTACGACCAAATCTGCACCGAAGGACTTCCACGGCTCTGTTGAGTTGAGAGGTTCCATCGACGGTTATAACAACTTCTTGGGCGCCGTTTCCATTTCCGGTCCGCTGTTGAAAGGTAAAAAGAAAAGCGACCCGACCCGCATCGGCTTCATGTTCAGCGGTGAGGTTTCCTACGACCACGACGCCAGTCCGCTGCGCGGCGGTTACTGGGAGGCTAATGATGATGTCAGAGAAGCTATCATCGCCAACCCCATCCGTTATACCAACGAGGCTTTCGGTACAAACTATCAAGAAGCCAGCTACCTGACCAGCGAGTCTTTCCACAAAGAGCGTGTTAAAAAGAACGCTGGCACATGGGATTATCTCGGACAGCTGAAGTTTGACTTCACCTTGGGTAAGAAACACAATATGCGTCTCTCCGTCGGTGGTTCCTATCAGTACATCAAAGGACAATCCTGGGATCCGAGAATCGCGTTGTTCAATAACGATAATAACCCCACTACCATCAACTCCACGCTTCGTATGAATGCCCGTTTGAATCACCGTGTCTATACCGACACCACGGGTACGGGCGTGCTCAAGAACGTGATGTACGATGTTAATGTGAACTATACACTCTTCAATTCTGAGAGCTTTGCGGCCCGCCACAAGGACAGACTGTTCGAATACGGCTATGTGGGCCAGTTCAAAACAACCAAGGCTAGAGGTTATTCCGAATTGAAAGATGAGTTGGTCGTGATGGTGAATGATACCGATGAACGCCATATCTTCGGCGCTTACGAGTTCGAAGGCCTTTATGACTCCATCGTGACTTTCCAAGTCAACCCCAACTTCAATGTCAACCCGGTGTTGTCCCAATATACGCTCAACTTCTGTGAGCAATACCCGATCGAGGACCTTTACAACTATACCTATCCGGGCTTCCCGATTAACTTGGATGTCTATCAAACGTTTGGTGCCCTTCGTAACGGTGACCAACCTTCCATGATTTATGGTATGTACTATTCTCCCGGTACGGTGATGAGTGGCTACAACAAATCCAGAACAGAACAGTTTGGCGTGAAGGCCAGCGTCTCTATGAACCTGAAGAATCACGAGTTGAAGTTCGGCTTCGACTTCGAAAAACTGACCTACAGAGGTTACGGTATCGGAGCCACTTCCCTTTGGACCTTGATGCGTAACGAGGCTAACTCCCATATTCTGGAGTTGGATAAGAGTAACCCCATCATCACATCAAACGGCGATTACTTCTTTGTGGACTATAATCAGTTGATTAAACTTGAAGACCAGACCACTTTTGACAGAAATCTTCGTAAATCTTTGGGACTTGACCCCAATGGTAGTGACTGGATTGACATCGACAATCTCGATCCTTCCGCATTCGATGTGACTATGTTCGATGCTGAAGAGCTGCTTCTTGGAACCAGTTCCGGTGCAAGCCCCATGGTTAGCTATTATGGTTATGACTATGCCGGAAGAATCAACAACAAGAAAACCACTATTTCCGACTTCTTCAACAATACGAACAGCAGCGGTAAGCGTACCTATTCCATTGGTGCTTACGAACCCATCTATATGGCTTTCTATCTGCAAGACAAGTTCTCCATAAACTCCTTGTTGTTCAACGTGGGTGTGCGTGTTGACCGCTTCGACGCCAACCAGGAAGTGTTGAAAGACCCCTATCTGTTCCGCGAAGCTTATACAGTAAGCAACATCATGGAGATTTTGAGAAAGACCCCTGCTTATGCAAATGCTTCTATCTCCGACGTGTTCACAGGTAATGCCCAGAATGATTGGGTTGTCTATTATGCCGGTAACGATACTTACCTGAGTGAGGCTGACATTGCCGGAACTGAGTTCAACACCCAGTCCATTGTAGGTTATCGTAGTGGTGACGTTTGGTATAATGCCTCCGGTGAGGAGGTCAGTGACCCTGAAACTGCCCTCTCACTGAACGTGAACGGCCCGATTCTCAAGAACCCCTTGTATGATGAAAACAACAATTTACTCAGCGGTATTACCAAGGTAGAGTCTGGCGCTTTCACAGATTATGAAGCACAATGGTCCGTGATGCCCCGTATTTCCTTCTCTTTCCCTGTTTCTGACAACTCCTTGTTCTATGCTCACTATAATATCATCACGTCCCGTCCTACCAACCTGCAGATTTCTCCCGTTGACTACCTGTTCATTTCCCAGAGAAACTCCGCTAGTGATATTATCAGCAACCCGAATATGAAACCGCAGAAGAGTATTGATTATGAAATTGGTTTCCGTCAGAAGATTGGTAACAAGTCATCCATCAGTATCAGTGCTTACTATTCTGAGAAGCGTAACCAGATTCAGGCTTACCGTTTCTCCGGTTCCTATCCGAACACCTATTATTCTTACCAGAACATAGACTTCGGTACCGTGCAAGGCTTCACTTTCGCTTATAAGATGAACCGTACGCACAACTTGACCCTTTCAGCTAACTACACGTTGCAATATGCTAAGGGTACTGGATCAAGTGCAACCTCCCAATTGTCTATTTTGGCTGCCAACATGCCTAACTTGAGAACCCTCTCTAACTTGGCATTCGACCAAAGACACAGAATCGGTATCAATCTTGACTATCGCTTCGAAAACGGTGTTGACTATGAAGGACCCGTTTCCGAGAAGACCGTTATGGTGGAAGGCAAACCGACAACCAAGACCATCCAATGGCTGGCCAACACAGGATTCTCACTGTTGTTCTCCGCCGCATCCGGTTTACCTTACACCCGTTCCAGCACACCGAACTCTACCATTGTCGCCGGTACGACTTCCAGAATCACCGGTTCCCTCTATGGCTCTAACATGCCATGGCAGTTCCAGTGTGACTTCCGTATCGACAAGACCTTCGTCTTCAACCTCAACAAGAATGCCAAGGACAAGGACGGCAATGCAAAATCTGCAAAACCGGGTTACTTGACCGTTTATATTGACATTCAGAACCTTTTCAATTTCAAGAATATAATCTCCGTATATAGCTACACTGGCAATGCGGATGATGATGGTTACCTCTCCGCTGCCGAATATCAACAGGCTATCAACTCTCAGATTTATGTGCCTTCTTTCATCGACTATTATCAGATGAGAGTACAGGATCCTTACAACTACACCCGTCCTATCCGGGCTAGTTTAGGTATTCAGTTCGGTTTTTAATAGTTAGAAATAAAAAAAAGAATATATGAAAAACACTAGTAAAATTTTATGTTTGACACTCCTCATGGTGTGCATGGCTTTCAGTTCCCTGCATGCCGAAAGATTGAAAGGAGAAAGAAAAGCTTCCTCACCGAAGGCGGAGTCTGCAACTTGTCTTCCGGCAAGTAGCTCCAATGAGCTTACGGTGAACAATGTGCGTGCATATATTGAAACCGGTGGTACGATGTGGTTCAAGGAACTCGCCGAATATGAAGTTCCTGCAGGATCTGGAAAGACTTCCATGTTCTGTGCTGCTCTGTGGATTGGTGGTCGTGACGCCAACGGTCAGTTGAAGCTGGCTGCTGTCCGATTCAGACAGGTTGGTAATGACTACTGGACCGGCCCGTTGAAATTCACAGGTGCCAGTACCACACAGTCTATGTGTATCAAATATGACAAGCACTTCAAAATCACCCGTGCAGAAGTTGACCAGCACATCTCCAGCTACAATACCAGTGGCTATGTGATGCCTTCTTCTATCGCCAACTGGCCTGCCCATGGCGAAGAGGGTTATTCCTATTACCTGGCTCCTTTTAAGGATGTGAACGGTAATGAGGTTTACGATCCCGAAAACGGTGACTACCCTTACTATGATATCACCAACGAACTCTGTCCTTGGACAGAAGATAATATTGCTCGTGCAGCTGCCCACCAGCTTCCCAGAACTCCCGAAGATTTGTGGACAGAACGCCAGAACTACGGTGGCTCCGGCTCCGGTGAATTCCAGTATGACTACAAGCGTTCCAACGGTATGATTTATGCAGACCATGTCTTGAAAGGTGATGCAACCCTTTTCTGGATTTTCAATGATAATGCTGGTGCCCACACTGAATCCCAAGGTATGCCTATCGGTCTTGAAATCCGTGGACAGTGTTTTGGTTTCTCTACCAATGATGAACTCAACAACATGACGTTCTACTCCTATGAGATCATCAACCGTTCCACCTATACATTGACGAACACCTACTTCTCTCAGTGGGTTGACCCGGATTTGGGTTACGCACAAGATGACTATGTAGGTTGCGATGTGGGTCGTGGCTTGGGTTATTGCTATAACGGTACCAACGTTGACGGTACAGGTCAATCCTGGGCATACGGTGACCAACCGCCTGCGGTAGGTGTGGACTTTTTCCAAGGACCCTATATGGATGCCGATAACCGTGACAACCCGAAATTCCGTGCCGACAGCGCTTCTTTCCCGGGTTATTGCCAAAGATTCCTTGAAAGTGAGTATGAATTGGATCAGATGGCCATTAATGGTGTGAACTTCGGTGATAGCATTGTGGATAATGAACGTTTCGGTATGCGTCGTTTCGTTTATCATAATAACAATGATGACTACAATGGCGACCCGAAAGTGGCTATCCAATATTACAACATGCTTCAAGGTATTTGGAAAGACAACACCAAGATGCAGTATGGTGGAAACGCATTACACACCGGTGGTGAGGAATGCGACTTCATGTTCCCAGGTACTACCGACCTCTGTAATTGGGGTACGAAAGGTAAAGACCCGCAATATTCAAAAGATGGTGGCTGGACTGAGGCCAATGAAGGCAACGCTCCTTATGACCGTCGTTTTATGCAGTCTGCTGGACCTTTCACGTTGAAACCGGGTTCTGTCAACTACATTACGGTTGGTATTCCATGGGCACGTGCTTCTCAAGGTGGCGCTTTGGCTTCTGTGGACCTGCTTAAGATTGCCGACGACAGATGCCAGGCTCTTTTCGAGAACTGTTTCAAGACCCTCGACGGTCCCGATGCTCCCGATGTTACCATTCGTGAACTTGAAAACGAACTTGTTCTCTTCTTCTCCAACGATGACCCCAACAGCAATAACTACCATGAGACTTATGTTGAGCTTGATCCTCAAATCACCAAGACTCTCCAAACTGTTGAATATGTGAATGACACAATTTTCACCTATCATGAGGATCAAACCCCGGATACAATTGTCCGTCAAGTTCCTTCCGTTAGAGAAGACACCTTGTCAGTTGAGGATAGACAATACAAGTTTGAAGGTTATCAGATTTACCAACTTGCCAATTCTTCTGTGAGTGCCACCGATATCGGTGACCTCAGCAAGGCTATTTTGATTGCCCAGTGCGACGTTGAGAACGGCACAGGACAAATTGTCAACTGGATCTACAATGATGCCGTGGGAACTTCTGTCGCCACTGAAATGGTTAACGGTAGTGATAAAGGTATCTTCCACTCTCTGAGAGTTACGGAAGACAAATTCGCTACAGGTTCCAACAAACAACTTGTGAACCATAAAGAGTACTACTTCCTCGTTATTGCATACGGATTCAACCAATACAAGGAGTTCAAGATGGATGCCAATTATCTTGATGGTCAGAAGCTCCCCTATCTTGCAGGCCGCCGCAACATTAAAGTGTACACCGGTATTCCGCACAAGAACGTGGAAAGCCTCGTGAACAGCGTTTATGGCGATCAGCCGATGATTACCCGTCTTGAAGGCCACGGTAACGGTGGTTACTATCTGGAACTCACAGACGAGTCACGCGATGCCATCCTTGAAAATAATGTCTTCAACAATGTCCAATACAAGAATAATTACGGACCTTTGAGCATTAAGGTGGTTGACCCGCTGCAGGTGAAACCTTATGACTATATCATTAAGTTTATCCCCAACTCGGTAAGCGATGATGTTAATGACAGCACTGAGTGGAAGCTGATTATTTCTGATGAAGTATCGGACGAAGAACTTGCAGAGTTGAATCTTGATCGTGAATATACGACCAGTATGCCTATTTCCAAGACGAATGAGGAATTATTCGTTGAACTGGGTATTTCTGTTTCTATCAAGAATCACGACTTCAAATTCTACCAGAGCAATGTTGACGATTATTTGGTCTCTTCATTGGGTGGTCACAATTATGTGAACAAAATGTGGTATGGCCAAGTTGACTACCTCGGTTCAGAAATCAAATTTGATGGAGATTTCCAGTGGTTGACAGGTGTGCCTGACATGGAAGGTGACTATCCTGCTAACTGGATTCACTCCGGCCAGCAGGCTTCAGGTAGATGGGATGACGGCGGTGGTCAGACCGGTGCTGAGGCTGACTATAGTGTATGGCGTACCGAAGACATGTGCTGTATCATCCAATTGCCTTCCGGCCAAGTGGTCAACGGAGTGGAGCAAAAGGAGAGTGCCCGTGCATTCAAAGATCCTAACCAACAATTCGAGGATATTATTGGCGGTACTTGGTCTCCATACGTGCTCTCTTCCCCGTATGATGGCGGTCCACAAGCCAAGTACTTGGTGCCCGATGAAATTCCGGGAGCAAGTGAGCCGAGTCCTCAATACTCCTACTTCAAATTTACGGATTTGAGTTCACAGTATGTATGTCCGGGCTATAACCAGACTATGACCAACCTCTATTCCGTAGATATTGTTTACACATCTGACAAGAGCAAGTGGACGCGTTGTATTGTACTTGAGTCCGGTTCCGCTTCCGCTCAAGATGGTTATAAAGTTACCCAAGAGTTCAACGGCATGACCTATCAGAATGTCCGCCATGAACCCAAGACTTGTCCTTCAGTTGACAAAGAGGGCAAGCCTGATGGAAGCGGTACCACTGGTATGGGTTGGTTCCCTGGTTATGCAATCAACGTGGAAACTGGTGAGCGTTTGAATATCATGTTTGCTGAAAACTCCGCTGATACCCTGAACAACGGTAACGATATGATTTTCAACCCGACGTCAGTTTATACTTATGCTAAAGATCGCCAGAATGGTGGATATTTGCTGGATGACGACGGAGAACTCATCTCACTCAGCATTACTGGTTACAACCAGCTCCGTGACCGTTACGGTATTGCATACGGTGAGCCTCTGAATGGTGGACGCCACTATGTCTATATCGTTGGCAGTTCCGGCAATACGGCCAGTACCTATTACACTTACGCCAATAGCGTCCGTACCTTCAAGCGTTCATACAATGATGATGGCCAAAGAACCAATGCCAACGGCACATGGCACGGTGGCACGTTTGTTGGTAATGACTATAATGTATATGATTTCTATGACTGCGGTGCTTATGATGAAGGTAGATGGCTGAGAGCTAAATTCGACCAGGTTAATTCTATCTCCAACTTGAAAAGCGATACCCGTAAGCAGTATAAGATGCAACTCTTCAACAACGTGATGTGGACCAGCATTGCAATGGCTGCTCCTATGCAGGAGGATAACTGGTTGTCCTGCGATGCAACTGTCAAGATTCGCGTCTCCCGTCCGTATTACAGATATTCCTCCCGTTGGTATGATGATCCCGCAACTGCTCCGAATGCATCAGAGAACGAAGGATATCCTATGTACCAGTTCACGACAAAGAACCTTGTTCCTACCGATGTCACCAAGTCTGAAGAGACCATGCAGACTCTGTTGGACGAGATTAATATTGTTCCTAACCCGTACTACGGCTTCTCCCAGTACGAGCATAACGCTCTGCAGAATTACGTTCGCATCGTGAATCTGCCCGCTAATTGTACAATCTCTATTTACACCGTCAACGGTACTCTAATTAGAACCCTTACAAAGGGTGATGCAGGTATTTCTTATGTACAATGGGATTTGAAGAACCACGCTAACATTCCTGTTGCCGGCGGCGTTTACATTATCCATGTGAAAGCTCCGGGAATTGGTGAGCGTACACTCAAATTCTTCTGTGCTATGCGTCCTACCGACTTGAATGGTTTCTAAAATTATTAATCACGTAAAATTAGAGATAATATGAAAAATATATTTAAATCGTTAATAATTTGCACAGTGCTTGCCCTGCTGACCATTGGCACTACCAATGTGTGGGCAGGTAATAGAGACCGTTCCGGTCAATCTGGTGCATCCCATTTGCTGATTGACCCTTGGGCTAGATCCAACGGTATGGCCAATGCTGGCATTGCCGAGATCCGTGGCCTTGAGTCAATGTATTCCAATGTTGCCGGTTTGACTTACGTCAAGAAAACCGAAATCAGTTTCAACCGCACCCAGTATCTTGTCGGCTCCCAGGCCGGTGTCAACATCAATTCAATTGGTTTTGCCCAACATCTGGGACGCAAGGGCAAGGATTTTGGTGTGCTCGGCGTGTCTTTCTACTCTATGGGCTTCGGCAATATTGAGATTACATCAGTGGCACAACCGGAAGGCGGACTTGGTACCTTCAGCCCTAACTTGATGTATATCGGACTGCATTATGCAAAGTCCTTCAACAATTTCATCAAGGGTGGTATTAGCATTAAGGTTATCAATGAGAGTATTTCTGACTTGCACGCAACAGGTTTCGCCCTCGACGCTGGTGTCCAATACACGGCCGGCAAGTTCGAGAACTTCAAGATTGGTGTGACATTGAAGAACATCGGTCTTCCGATGAGTTACAAAGGTGACGGTATGACCTTCTTGGGTCGTATTGCCGGTACTTCAGTGGATCAGACGCTTGCTGTCCGCTCTGCTGAGTACGAAATGCCTGCTCTCCTTGCCATTGGCGTGTCATACGACTTCTTGTTCTTCGGCGGCGAATATGCCTCCATGTCTAAAGAGGACCTTGAAGCCGAGGGTTTGACTCGTGACGATGCCAAGCACAGAATCACACTGGCCGGTTCATTCACCGCTAACTCCTACAGCCGCGATATCTTCGCCCTGGGTTTGGAGTACGGTTTCATGAACTACTTCATGGTTCGCGCCGGTTATGCTTTGGAGAATGTTACCGGTCAGAAAGAGACAGAATATGATGCCCTGGGTAACGAACAGCAAAAGCTGACCGCTATCCTGTTCAACAGTGACTCTTTCTTTGCCGGCCCGTCCCTTGGCGCCACTTGCGTTATTCCTTTGAAGAAAGGCAACACCGGAAGCAGAATCTATATCGACTATGCTTACCGTTTCACCAATCAATGGAAAGGCAACCACTACATCGGTCTTAAATTCACATTGTAAAATTCATAACCCTTTTTTATAACAATAGAAGAGGCTTGTAAAAGTCTCTTCTATTTGTGTAATTAAAACCACTATTATGGAAGACGTAAAATATTATACCCAAGAGGGTCTCGATGCCTTGAAAAAGGAGCTGAACGAGCTTGAGTCAGTTGAGAGACCTAAAATATCCCAAGCGATCGCTGAGGCGCGAGATAAAGGCGACTTGTCCGAAAATGCGGAGTATGATGCCGCTAAGGAGGCTCAGGGTCTGCTGGAACTTAAGATTGCCAATCTCCGTAATCTTATATCCAAAGCCCGCGTGCTCGACGAGTCTAAAATTGATGTCACCAAAGTTCTCATCTATTCCATCGTCAAAGTGAAGAATGTCAAGTCGGGTGCCGTCATGACCTACACCATTGTTCCGGAATCCGAATCCGACTTCAAGGCCGGCAAGATTTCTGTCACCAGTCCTTTGGCCAAAGCCTTGATTGGAAATTCCAAAGGCGATGTGGTCACGATGCAGGCGCCGGCAGGAGCTATGGATTTTGAGATATTGGAAGTTTCACGCTAAAACCTGCAATCATGGAAGATACTATCTTTACGAAAATTATTAAAGGTGAGATTCCTTGCTATAAAATAGCTGAGAGTGAGAAGTTCTTTGCTTTTCTGGACATTTCACCCATTGCACAGGGTCATACGCTCGTGGTGACGAAATTGCAGAATGATTATATCTTCGACCTTCCCGACGATCTGCTCGGAGAGATGATGGTGTTTGCCAAGAAGGTGGCCGTTGCTATCCGTAAGGCCATCCCGTGCAATCGCGTCGGTGTGGCAGTCATCGGTATTGATGTCCCGCACAACCATATTCATTTGGTGCCGATCAACGGGGTGGGTGACCTGAATTTCAAGGCCAGCCGCCTGCAGCTCACACAAGAGCAGTTCAAGGAGATTGCAGACAAGATTTCGTCCCAGGTTGAATTGTAGAAAATTAAAAAACGCTAATATTATGGATTTAAAAGATTTGCAAAATGTGGCGGCCCAAGTAAGGCGTGACATAATCAGAATGGTTCACGGGGCAAAGTCCGGACATCCGGGCGGCTCATTGGGATGTGCGGATTTTCTTACCGCGCTTTTTTTCCAAACTATGGAGATTGACCCTGCCAAGTTCACCCGCGAGGGCGTGGGCGAAGACATGTTCTTTCTTTCTAATGGACATATCACGCCCGTGCTGTACAGTGTGATGGCTCGTAGAGGATATTTTCCTACGGAGGAGCTCTCCACATTCCGTCAATTGCACACCCGTCTTCAGGGACACCCTACGCCCGTGGAGGGGCTTCCTGGCATCAGGATCGCCTCCGGCTCGCTGGGACAAGGGGTCTCCGTGGCTATTGGTGCGGCATTGGCCAAGAAAGCCAACCAGGACCCCCATCTTGTTTTCGCTCTCACTGGTGACGGCGAGCTGCAGGAGGGACAGATATGGGAGGCGGTAATGTTCGCCGGAGCAAAGAAGGTGGATAACCTTATTGTAACAATTGACAACAATGGGAAGCAGATAGATGGCCCTACAGAACAGGTTTGCAGTCTGGGTCGTTTGCGTGCAAAATTCGAAGCCTCCGGTTGGATGGTCCTTGAAATGGACGGCAATGACATGAAGAAATGTGTGCAGACCCTTGCCCTTGCCAAGACACTGTCGCGCAACGGGAAACCCATTGCCATTATCATGAGGACGGAGATGGGCAAAGGCGTGGACTTTATGGAAGGCACACACAAATGGCACGGCTCCGCCCCTAATGATGAGCAGGCTGCCGCCGCACTCGCCCAGCTGCCTGAAACGCTTGGTGATTACTAATACCCCGTTTCGCCGTGAAAATCATCAACCGCTATCTCTGCAAGAATTTTCTGGGACCGTTCGTCCTGACTTTTTTCGTGGCACTGTTTGTGCTGCTGATGCAGTTCCTGTGGAAATGGGTTGATGAGTTGGTCGGCAAGGGTTTGGAAATCGGGCAGGTGCTGAAACTCTTGTTCTATGCCTCCATCACACTCTCTTCCATGGCGTTCCCATTGGCTGTGCTGCTGGCATCGCTGATGACGTTCGGTAACATGGGCGAACGATATGAGATTGTGGCGCTGAAGTCCGCCGGCATCTCGGTCCGGCGACTGATGATGCCCTTGGCCTTTCTCTCCCTGCTGATTTCCGTCGTGGCTTTCGAATTCTCCAATGAAATCATTCCTCGCGCAGCCATCAAATTGCGCATGATGCTCTTTGACATACAGGAACAGAAACCCGCGTTTAACATTGATGAGGGTGTCTTCTATTACGGATTTGATAACTATACTATCCGGGTAGGCAAGAAAATGCCTGACGGGGAGACGATCAAGGACGTGCTCATTTACGAACACTCCCGGCATCAGGGGAATACCACGGTGACCTATGCCAAGTCGGGCACCATGAAGATGACTCCCGACAAGAGGTATATCATGTTCACACTGTACGACGGTTCCTTTTGGGATGAGGCTTCCTATACTAACCAAAGAACGTCACGCCAGCAATATCCGCTTACACGCGCAACGTTCAGCAAGCAGTACAAGCGGTTCGACCTTTCAGAATTCTCCTCTATGGGCGTTAACGACGAGAGTCTTTTCCAGAACCACTCTACGGCAATGTCCATACGACAGCTGAACGAGAAGATAGACACCCTGAAAAAAGAGATCCGGGAATGTGCCAATGCTTCCACCAACGCTTTGATGGGTTATCTCTTTTTCTATGATAAGCTGGTGAGAAACGACTCCGCCTTTGATACGTTATCCAACGCGGTTGCCTACGATTTGGCCCGGGTGGATTCGGCGCTCTTGCCTAAAATCATGCAGAGTGCGGATAACAAGTCGCGCTCAGCCGTCTTCTCTGTAAAGTTTTCCTATCAGGATGCCTCCTTCAGAAATTCATACCTGTGGTCATACCAGATAGAGTTTTTCCGCAAGTTCTCGTTATCTTTGGCCTGCTTGCTGTTCTTTTTCATCGGTGCACCGTTGGGTTCTATCATCCGAAAGGGAGGCATTGGCATCCCGTTGGTTATTACAGTGGTCTTTTTCACCTTATATTTTGCTATTTCCATTATTGGGGAGAAAATCGCCAAGAATAGCCCGATGCCGGTATGGTTCGGTATGTTCCTGTCCTCATTTGTCCTGTTCCCGATTTGCGTGTTTCTCACCTATCATGCCACTACCGATTCAGCTGTACTGTCTCCCGACACTTATACCCGTTTTATAGATAAATTGAAAAATATTAAAATATTTAGAAAAAAATCAAATGAAGGTCCTACAACTTTGTCATAAGCCCCCGCTGCCGCTGGTGGATGGCGGGTGCATCGCCATGCACAATATCACCCAGGGTCTGCTGAACAGTGGCCAGGAGGTGCGGGTTGTTGCGGTGGAAACACAAAAGCATCCCGTCAAAACGAGTGCTTTTCCCACCGATTATCTCCAAAAAACCCGGTTTGAATCCGCCTACATCGATACAACACCGCATATTATTGACGGCATTCGCTCCATCTTTATGCGAAAATCGTATCATATTGAGCGGTTCAATGCCAAAAGCATGGCTACAAAGTTGGAACATATTCTGACACACGAACAGTTTGACATCATCCACCTCGAATCCATTTATGTCACCCCTTATATCGATGTGATCAGAAAACACAGTAATGCCAAAATGGTCATTCGGATGCATAACATTGAACACCAGATTTGGGACCGTCTGGCTGAAAATGAGAGTAATCCGGTAATGAAGCTGGTTTACCGTGTCAACAAACGCCAGCTGGAACGCATGGAGAAGACTATCCTGCAGCGTGTGGATGGCTATATGACCATTTCGGAACCTGATTATCGCTTCTTTAGCCAAACGGCACCCAACAAGCCGGGTGTGGTGATTCCCTTTGGCATTGATATGGATCAATATGAGCTTGAAGATGACTATATTGCCTCCGACAAGCCCTCGTTGTGCCACATAGGCAGCATGAACTGGTCGCCCAACAAGGAGGGTATTGAGTGGTTCTTGGATGACGTCTGGCCACTCATTCATGAGGCGCACCCAGACTTGCATTTTACGATAGCAGGACATGGCACCCCCGATAGTCTGATGCAGCGAAAAGACGAGAACGTGACCTTTGCGGGCACTGTACCCGATGCGAATGAGTTCATGTTGGACCATGACTTGATGATTGTACCGCTGCTTTCCGGTAGTGGTGTGCGCGTGAAGATTGTGGAGGCAATGGCCTTGGGGCGCGTAGTGGTCACCACCTCTGTAGGCGCGGAGGGTTTGGCTGTGGAAAATGGCAAACATCTCTTTATTGCCGACACGCCCGAGGATTTCCTTGCGGTCATTGACAAATGTATCCAAACCCCGGACCTCTGCTCCATCATCTCGGAGAACGCCCGCGATTTCATCTCCCTACATCATAATAATGAATTGATAACACAAAAACTTTTGGATTTTTACCAGCAGATACTCTCGTAACTGACTATGGGACTTTTGGAACATATACAGACGCCGAAGGACTTGAAAAATCTTCCTTTGGACCAACTTCCTGAACTCTGCAACGAGTTGAGGCACTTCATTATTGAACAAACTGCCGAGCACCCGGGTCACCTGGGTTCCAGCTTGGGTGTGATAGAATTGACCGTTGCAATCCATTATGTTTTTGACACACCGGACGACAGGCTGGTATGGGACGTGGGGCATCAAGCCTATTGTCATAAAATTCTTACGGGCCGGAAGGACCAGTTTGCCACCAACCGCTGCTATAAAGGCATTAGCGGATTTCCAAGACGTGAGGAGAGCGAATACGACGCCTTTGGCACAGGTCACTCCTCCACCTCTGTTTCCGCAGTGTTGGGCATGGCCATGGCGGCCAAGATGAACGGAGACACCAAACGCAACCATATCGCTGTTATCGGCGACGGAGCCATGACGGGAGGCATGGCCTTTGAGGCGATGAACCAGGCCGCCTACCGTAATGTGAACATGCTGGTGATTCTCAATGACAATAAAATCTCCATCGACAGCAGCACCGGAGCGATGAGCAAATATTTGTTGTCCATCACCGCTTCGCCTGCCTATAACCGGTTCAAGAACCGTGTGTGGAACCTGTTCACCTTCCGCTCCAAGCAATCGAACAAGATTACAGACTGGTTCGGTCGCATGGGGAACGGCCTTAAAGGCTACCTGCTGGGCGGCAGCAACTGGTTCCAAAGTCTCGGCTACCGCTATTTCGGTCCTGCCGACGGTCATGATGTGATTTACCTGGTGAAAACCCTTCGCGATTTGAAAAGGCTGCCGGGACTCAAGCTGTTTCATGTTCTGACTATTAAAGGGAAAGGTTTGGAGATGGCCGAACAGCATCAGACTGCCTACCACGCGCCGGGCAAATTCGACCCTGCCACAGGACAGATTATCCAACCCGACTGCGCGGGCATGCCTCCGAAATACCAGGATGTGTTCGGGCACACGATACTGGAGCTCGCCCGTAAAGATGAAAAAGTGGTGGGCATCACGCCGGCCATGGCCACTGGCTGCTCGCTGACGATCATGGATGCGGAGTTCCCCAACCGCGTGTTTGACGTGGGTATCGCGGAACAGCACGCCGTTACCTTTTCGGCCGGACTGGCCGCCGAGGGCTATATTCCCTTCTGCAATATCTACTCCTCATTCCTGCAACGCGGCTACGACCAGGTGATTCACGATGTGGCCCTGCAAAACCTGCCGGTGGTCTTCTGCATTGACCGTGCCGGCTTGGTGGGGGAGGATGGCGCCACGCACCAGGGTTCCTTCGACCTGGCCTTCCTGCGTTCCGTCCCTAATCTGATTATAGCATCGCCACTCAATGAGCATGAGCTCCGCAATATGATGTACACCGCTTATCAGAATGCCAAACACGGCGGTATGCCTTTCGTGATCCGCTATCCCAGGGGACGCGGTGTGTTTCAGGAATGGCGCAATGAACCTATGGTCCTGCCCATCGGTAAAGCAGAAATGCTCCGTGAGGGCGAAAAAGTTCTCGTTCTCTCTTTGGGACCGCTGGGCAATAATGTACGTACGGCTCTTGAAACCCTTGACAAGGAGGATATTCATGCCGCACATCTTGATGTACGGTTTCTAAAACCTCTGGATGAGGAGAAACTGGCTGCATTGGCCAGCCGCTATCCGGTATGGATGACGGTGGAGGACGGTACCGAAAAGGGTGGCCTGTTCTCCGCTGTGGCAGAGTTTTTGGAAGACCGGAACCTCTCCAACAAATTGCATCATATAGCTCTTCCCGACCGCTTCATTTCGCACGGCGATATTCCCAGCCTATATCATGAGGTGGGCTTTGGTGTGGAGAATATCAAACAGAAAATAAAAGAGATATTCGATAATCTCGACAAAGAGTAGTCGAAACCCTGTCCGGAAATCAGTGATTGGATTCCGCTGTAATGCTGCGATTGAACATCAGTTTCACCAGCCCGCGCAGATACCCCCAGCCATAGCTGGCATGGATGATGACGAATGTGGCCATTAGCAGAAATATTCTCTTCAAATTCTTGAACTGCTTGACGCTGAAATAGGCGGCTAAAAACAGATATAAAAGAATGACCGAAATATATACGATGCAGAATATGGGATGTATAAAACTGAGCGGAAGGCCGACAATCAGACCCAGAACAAAGAAGAACGGGAAAAACTGCCTTGCAGTAGTGGGATTGCCCAGTTTTTTGCTAACCAACGGTTTGAAAAGACCATATTGGTAAAACATCGTGGACACCTTGCCGATGGTGTCGCGGGCATAGTAATCAATGACAACAGACGGGATAAGGTAAATGCGCCCGCCATATTTGATGATGCGCCCATTGAATTCATCGTCCTGGTTGCGCACCAGCTCCTCATCAAAATAGCCAATACGATCAAAGACTTCGCGACGGAAACATCCGAATGGGACGGTGTCCACCTGCATCTCCTTGTTGGTGCCGATGCGGAAGTGTGAGTCCCCCATCCCAAACGGAGAACTGAGCGCGGCGGCGATAGCCTCGCAAACAGGCGTCTCCTTTGCGGGTAGCGTCCGGCACAATCCGCCCACATTGTCTGCATTCAAAGCGTACAATTTCTCGACGAGTGCAGAAAAGTAGTTGTCAGGATAGCTGGCGTGAGCGTCCATGCGGATGATGACTTCCCCCTTTGCAATACGTATGGCGATGTTAAGCCCAATCGGTACAATCTGTTTCGGATTATCCAACAGAAAAATGAAGGGATACTTTTCCGCATAATCCTGCACAATTTCCCGAGTGCGGTCTGTACTCATACCATCCACCATCAGGACCTCCATTTGGTCATGCGGATAATCTTGCCGGATAATGGAGTCAAGACACTGGGCTATGCATTTTTCTTCGTTATATATGGGGCAAATTATTGAAATCATATCTGTATGCTATGCGTTTTGACGATAAACGTTCAAGTATTTTTGAGCAATTGTATTCCAATCAAAATCAGCAAATCGTTCATTGGGCAGCGGATGATATTGGTCGGGACGGGTGAGCATTTTCAGCAGGGCCTGTTCGATGTCGGAAACGGATGCGGGGCGCACACCCTCCCCGACAGATTCATCAAACAAGCCGTCAATACCCTCGCCTTTGGTGTAGAGAACAGGCAACCCCTGTGATAGCGCTTCTATGTAAACCAACCCGAACGTTTCGGTTTTGGATGGCATGGCAAAGATACTGTTTTCCTGATACACGCCCTGCAATATCGTTTTATCATAGATTTTGCCACGGTAGGCTAAGGTGTCGGGATGCTGTTTCACCATGGTTAGAACCTCCTGCTCCATGCAGCCGGTCCCGCCCACGAGGTCGAGATGGATGTCCGGTATCTCCTTTTTGAGCGTCAGCACGGCTTTTGCCAGGCGGACCACATTTTTGTTGCGGTCGAAGTTGCCGACAAAGAGCACATGATGGTTGCGGCAGTGCTGGTCGCGTCCGGTGTTCAAATGCTGGAGCCAGTAGTCGCTTATCCCGTTGTGGATGACCAGATTCTTGGCTTTCACAATGTCGCGCATGCCGCGCAAGGTCCAATGCCTGTTGAGTCTGTTTTGCAGCGCAGGCGAGATGGAAATCACCCTGTCGGCCTCTTTGATTACAGCGCGGTGCACCCACCAGAGGTATGGCGCATATTTGAGGAAGGCATTCATGTCGGCATTGCGTACAGCTACAATGTACGGAATCCCGTATTGTTGTTTGAGCCGCATCGCCACGGCGCCGTCGCTAAACAGGTTTGTGGCATGCACGCAGGTTATTTCCGATAAATCTGTTTTGCGGGCAATGTCTTTTACAATACGGTCAATTTTAATGTTGAAGAAGACACGATGCAGAGGTTTCAGAATATGGGAATAGATAATTTGAGTGTTCTTTCCTTCAAAACGGTTCAATCCTTCCAATTCCTTTTTACGGATGGGAGAATAGATGGTTTGTGTCAACCCCTGTTGGTCGAGTTTCTGGTAAAGCTCGGTATGCACCTTGCTGTAGGTGAAATCGTTGCATAAGTGTAGAATATGCAGCTTCGAGGCGTCGTTTTTGCGGGTGGGCGGGATGCTGCGTGCGTGGAAGGTGGCCCCCAGAAGCAGGAACGCCAGCATTTGCACGGAACCGGGGCCGTAGGGGAAGTTGGGCTCCACAAAACTCACCAGCAACGGCACGATGCAGGCCACAAAGCCCGCATCCCGAAGGTCGGTCTTCCGTTCTCGGAAAAGCGCCACGATTGTGAGGATACCGAAGTAGAAATAAAACAGGACCAAAGGGATAGACCAGATTCCATAACGCACGAGTCTGAGCAATATGTAGTTGTGAATCAACAGAATGCCGGAAGACTCTTCAAGTTCTCCGCCCAGCGGGTCGTTGATGAGGGCTTCCAGTCCCTGCTGGTTCCGCTCCCAGCGGTTGGAGGTCAGCATGTCAAGGTCGGAGGAGGATTTGCCGCCTACCATGAAGCGCGCCAGCTCGTCGCCGATGAACCCGGTATAGAGGATATAGCCAATGACGATGATGCCCAAAATCGAGAGAACGGTTTTCAAACTCCAATGCCATTTCCATTCAAAATCCTTGATGGACAGGAAAAGAACGGCCAACAGAACGGCGAAAAAGTCAGAGCGCGCACGGATGAGCAGCAATGCGAGAAAAGCCAGGGCAAACACAATCATGAAGGCTGTGCGCTGTTCCTTTATTTTCACGCCGAAGAAGAAGGTGGCGACGGCTCCGATAGCCAGCATTCCGCCAATCTGGTTTTTGCCCTCGTCCAGCATGTAATGCTCCGGAATAATCAAGTCGCCGGCCCAGTAGAAACAGTTGATGAGTGTCATGATGACCAAACCGAGCGTGTAGTAATAGGTGATGTTTGCCCAGGTGCGCATGTCTGCCTCCATGCCAATGCCGATGCCGATGCAGAAAAAGGCAATGATGAGCTGGCTTAAATCGGTGGGCCGGTAACGATGCCCGAGAAAATGGAAGCAGACAAACTCAACGAGCATGATGAGTATGGTGAGAAGAAACAGTCGCATGAATCGTACAGAAAAGTATTTCTCCAGCGAGAAGGTCAGCACGACAGAAGTGCCCATGAATACCATAATGATGTAGCGCAGGATATAGTAGATTTTGGTCAGATATATCCATGGCAGATAGGAGGCGGTAACCATGGCCAAAGTGGCGAAGAGTAAATATTGGGCGATTTTCTTTTTCATTGTGACGAGATAGCTAGATGATATTGGTCAGGTTTACCATTTGTCCGAAAAGCAGGTCGGTTTCCGGCAGTCGTCCGCGGTCAAAGCCGCCACCGGGAGTGAAGGTGAGTTCCCCGAAATAGGCCTTGCCGTTCTCCAGATAGAAGTCGGCACGCACGAACGGGAAGGGTTTGGAGAGAGTTTCCGCATATTTAAAGAGCCGGTCCATACCTTTCGGTTTGGGCAGGGTGAACCCCTCGGGGGCCGCCTTGCCCTGTTTGTTCAGCCGCTGAAGCTGCCACTGGTGGTCAAAGAAGTAGAAATCCGGCTTCTCTTGAATTCCCCGGCCATAGCAGCACAACACGTATTTGGCTTCGCCGTTGAAGCAGTAGAATTTGTAGTCCACAGGCGAATGCCCGTCCTCCGTTTCGATAAACTGCTCGCACAGCAAGCGTTTGGGAAAGTCATATTGTGGCTCCGCCGCGATGAGGTGGAACTTGATTTTCTCAAATTTGTCCAAATCCCGTTGGGTGGCGGAAATGTCCAGTTTGGATTTGTCAGGGCAGATGACGTTGCCGCCACAGCCGAAGTTCCATTTCAGCACAAACTTGTCGGGCAGCTCGTCCCAGTCGATCTCCGAGGCATGGTGATACGTTTTGATCAATGGATTCAGGATGTGCTCCAGTCCGCAATCCTTTACGTATTCGCGCACGCGGAACTTGTCGGCGCACTGTCTCACCAACTCATTGTATTTGTAGTAGTTGAGTTTCAACCATTGGATTTTTTCGTCCAAGGTTTGCGGGTTGTTAAGATCCAGCCGCTTGTGGTGATAAATGCGGAACAGGGTCTTGACGCTCAATTTGGGCGACAGGCTGGTCAGGGCATAGCGTGCCAGCAGGTTGGGTGTGGATCGAAATTCCATGATATTGTTGTTTCTACCAGTAACTGTGTCTTGTATTCCGATTTTGGTAAATCTCTTTCAAAAAGGCTTCCGGGTTCTCACCGAATCCGGGTCCGAAAGCGGATTGGCTCAGGTCGGGGTCGGCGTTCCATTCAATGAAGACCGGTTCGCCCTGTTCGCCAACGGCGAAGTCCCATGCGGCAATGTTGAAGTGGGGGAGCCTGTAGTGCAGCCTTTTGGCGGTTTCCACCACCTCTTGGAAAGAGGGAATGGCATAGCCCTCAAGGGTAATGCCGCTGTCGGTTTTCTCCACCATGTCATAGCCGGGGGCGCCGAAAGCGTAGCGGCCCAACGTGCCGTCAGGATTGATCAGGGTGCTGATGCCTCCGGCACTCTCGTTGTCAATAACCTGACCGGCCCGCCCGATGCGTATGACGGCGTATAGGAGCACTATTTCCATGTCACGGCGGTAGGTGAGCAATCGGATGGTGTTGACAGAGGCCGGATTGAGGGCGCTCATGCGCTCGTGCTGCCGTACTGCTTCCTGAACAATGAAGTCGCGCTCGTACTCGTTGAAGAGCTGCTCGATGCGCTTGCCCCGGTAGTCGGTGACTCCGTCGCGCACGCTGATCCGTCGCACACCCTCGCCCCGGGTAAGCAGGGAGGGCTTGATGATGGCGTTGTCAAGATTCTGACACCGTGCAATGGCCTCTTCGCGGCTGATGGCCTTACCGTCGGCATAGAAGTGGTGGTTGATGTTCTTGACAAAAGTCTTGGGCTGGACCACGTCCGGGAACAGCAGCTCAGCCACATTCTTGTCGGCGTAAGCGTCCTTGAACGGGAAATTGTTCATCCTGCCAATCATCTCCGACCGGTAAACACCCACAGGAATGTAGTACGGGGAGTACCGTCCGGTTCTGGAGTAGAGGAACTTGTGCCAGATTAGGGGCACGTGTCGTCCGATGGCTCTGCGGTAGAAGTTCTGGATCTCCTTCTTCTGCTGTTGTGTGAGTTTCCGCTTGATGGCCAGCTGGTGGTATTTTTTCCGGATTTCGTAGTAGAAAGAGAATTCTAGTGCAATTTTTTTGAGTTTGGAAGTGGTTCGAAGACTTTTCATATTAGTTATTTCTTTAAAGCTTGTATAAGAGTGCTCCGGCGCGCGTCGTTTTTCAGAAGCATGAGCAGACTGTTCCGGTCATCCGGGGCTTGGCCTTTCATCTTGAGAAGACATCTGCGGAGAAGGGCCTTGGCCCGTACAATTACGGGTTGACGGAATTTGAACCGTCCGACAATGGGCAATTCCTGACACAAAGCCAATTTCTGTATGGCGGCATCAAGGTATCGGTTGTAGGATTCGGAATCTTGCAAATAATTGCATATCTGGTTGTTATGATTTTGTCGTCCTTCGTTGTCGTCAATAGAGATACTTCGGTTTTCGCTATTGAGCGTATCTATGGTCTCAAAGGTGAGTTGCCCGTCTTGTATGGTGCAGATGGCGCACAGGCCCTCGTACCAGTGGGGCTTGTCGGCTTTGAAGTCCGGGGTCTCCTTGCTGTTGAAGAAGAAGTTGCCAAGACTGTAGAAGATGCGCTTGCCTTTGTAGGTCTCCCAACCCTGCGGGCAGTGGGGGTGGGTGCCAATGACAGCGTCGGCGCCGTAGTTAATGAAATCGCGGTAGCGTGCGATGGTTTCCGGCAGGGGGACATCGATGTATTCGATGCCGTCGTGCGGGAGGATGAACAGGAAGTCCACCTCTTTTTTCGCCGCCATGATGTCGTGGTTTACCCTAAGGTCGTTGATGTAGGCGCAGCCGAGTTTTCCGCGGTGCCGCACATCGTCGAAAACCCCTTGGTTTGCCGCATAACTCAGAGCCATGAAGCCCAGCTTCACGCCCTTGACTTCCACAATCTTGAGACGGTAGGCCTCGTCGTACGTGCCCGACCCGAACGTGCGGTGCCCCAATGCCTCCACGGTTTTCAGGAATCCTGCATCCCCACAATCGAAGGCGTGGTTGTTGGCCATCGAGAACAGGTTGAAACCCAATTCGTCCAGAAATGCGGGCGCGTCGTCGTTCTGGTAAAACGGGACGTTTTCCAACGCAGGTTCCGGCATCAGGGGGATTTCGAAGTTGACGATTCGCAGATCGCAATCCCTCAACAGCGCCTTCAGATCTTCCGAAACGGAAATGAGAGCTGTGGATGGTTTGGAGCAGAAGTCTCCGGCGAAGAAAATGCGGATGCTTTCCATGTTGGCGGTTTATGCGGGTTCTTGACGGTTATGGTTTTTAAAACGGAAGATGAAATCACGGGCGATTTCCAGAAAGTTGCTGAATGCTCGCAGGCGGAACAGTCGGGACAATCCGAGATACAGGAGCGCGAATATTCCGAATTGGATGCAGGCGGTCAGGTACATGCCGGTGTGGATGAGTTTGCCACAGAAAAAGGCAATCAGGAAAGAGCAGACACCTACTATGGCAATGGGGAGCAGGTCGAGGAACTGTTGGAAAAGGTTGTAGCCGACATGTTTGTGGACCAGTGCGGCGTTGATGACATAGATGGTATAGGAGGTGATGACCATACCGGCCAGCAGCCCGTCCATACCGAACGCAGCCAGGCCGCCCACCACAAGGATGAGTCCGATGCCGCGCTTGATGAGCGTCCACAGCAGCAGACTGCCGCTTTTTCCCACTGCGGCCACGGCATAGTAGTTGATGCCTTGCAGGCTGACGGCGATACCGGCGATGCACAGTATCTGGAAATAGTGGACTGAAGGCAGCCACTTGGCGGAGTAAATGAGAACAATCAGGGGCTTTGCCAATAAAATGAACAGCAGCATTAACGGGATGGTGAGGTAGGCCAAAGAGGTGATGAACTGGCCCAGCATACTGATCATTCGGGGCTTGTCGTTCTGCGATTCGGCCAGGATGGGGAAGGCCACGCGGTCCACCACATTGGAGATGCTGGTGGAGGAGAGCTCCTCCAGTTTTTTCCCTTGCGAATAGTATCCCATGGTGGAAGAGTTGTAAACCTTGCCGATCAGCAATCCTTGGATGTTGTTGCAGAAGGTATTGACCAGGTTGCCCAACAGGATAAAGAAGCCGAAATTGAACAACTCCTTGAAGGAGGTCCAGGAGAAAACGAGGCGGGGATGCCAATGTCCGAAAATCCACAGGAGCAGGGTGGTGATGGAGCACAGGAGCAATTGCTGGGCAACTAACGCCCAAATGCCGAACCCGTTGGCGGCAAGTGTGATGGAGATGGTGATGGACAATATGGCGGAGGTGATGTCAATAATGGCTAATTTCTTGAATTGAAGTTGTTTCCGTAACCGGTTGTTTTGGATGATGCTCAAGGCGTTAATGATGAGAACCAATCCTTCCACGCGGAGCACGGAGCAGAGCAGGGGGATTTCGTAAAACCGGGCGATAGAAGGGGATGCAAGGTAAAGGATGCCGTACAGCAGTCCTGACAGCAGCAT
The DNA here is from genome assembly GCA_905233745.1 of uncultured Bacteroidales bacterium. Taxonomy (GTDB): domain Bacteria; phylum Bacteroidota; class Bacteroidia; order Bacteroidales; family WCHB1-69; genus F23-D06. Next base: position 9,200 of record CAJODA010000010.1, on the reverse strand, counting down.
GTTCCAATAGAAAATGGTGGAATAATCGTCCTCTGTGGGTTCTTTTTTCTGGATGAGAGCGGATCCAAATCCGCCGTCGATAAACGTGGTGGACAGGGTGATGAAGATGGCCAGCATTCCGATGCATCCGAAATCGTCGGGCGACAGCATGCGTGCCAGCACGATGTTGGCCACGAAAGAGATAGCCATGGCTCCGAATTTCTGGAATGCGCTCCAGAAGACGCCCGATATGGTTTTGGATTTCAGACTGCCCTGTGCCATGATGAGAGTTTATTGTCCTTTTTCAAAAGAATCTTTTTACCCATTATAAATACGGGGCAAAGATACAAAAAAAGGGAAAAGAGATCAGACCGCATTATAGCCACCATTCCTTTTGCTGCCAGTGTGTTTGATGAGACCTTGCTTTTTGAGTACGGAAATGCAACGTTCAACACTACTCAACGGAATTTTTGTTCCATCAATAATCCCTTTTGAGTTGCAATTCGGGTGGCTTTCTATGTAAGAAAGCACTTTTTGTGTTTTCTCATCCGAAGGTTTTGCCGGTTTCCGCTTGACTTTTCGGCGGATTGGTTTTTTGGGGATTATTTCCCCAGCCGCGACTTCTCCTTCGTATCTCTGAACACCCTCTATCACCCTTTTTGAAATCTCCTTCTGAGTCTTGGGTTCCAAGTGGAATATGGTGGGTTCTTTTTCCCAAGACATTTTTTTCATAATCACCATATTGTCTTTACACTCTTTGATGTAACGGAAAGGCACCAGTACATTGGTTGTAATACGGATGAAGTCTTTATTTCCAAGCAGCTGTTCAAGATGCTTCATGGATCCAAGACGATAATAACATACATCTTGCACTAAATGGACACTGGTACTGTTTCGCTCTTGGCAGCAATAGAAGATGTCATCAATGTTGACCAGATATAACTTGTTCTTTATATCTGTCACATCAAACATTCGGACAGTTTGGTAAACGACCTTTACCTCTTTTTCTAATGACTGTTGGAAATGTTGTCGCTCCTTGAGCAAGAAAGGGAAAAAGTTCAAGGCAAGATTACGCCCGATGATAAAAAACAGTATCATTGAGAAGAACCTGAAGCGACCAATATATTGAATAACCTGAGCATTACACGATACAATGCCGTTGTATGCAATGGCCAGATCGATAAAGCCCATGATCACAGCCATGACCACTATCACCAACCAGTAGAAAAACGGCCTGTCGTGGTGGATTTTAGGATAAAGCAGAAAGTAATTGGCATACAATGACCCTAACAACAGTGAACCAGCGAGTATTTCCTTGAAATAGCTGCCTGAAAACGGGCGCAGATAAGAGTTACGGGCAAAAAGCCAAAGCATTATGCCACAGAACAAGACATTCAGCACAATAGTTACAACGGTTTTCCTTCGCTTCATATCAATTATGTTTTTGAAAACGGCGGCAAAGATACTCGATTTTTCGACACAGGACACAGCAATTATGCAATCCCTCGCACAAAAACTCGTAATCCCCTCGCAAATTTGACGATATGCGAGGGTATGATAAATTAAATAACACGCTGAATATCAACACACTACTCCCCACCCCTAAAGGGATAAGGGTTCATATTTGTATTACGAGGGGTTCATATTCACGATGTGAGGGGATTGATGGTGTTTAAACAGTTTGTACTTTTGCCGCCGAAAAAGGAACGAATTAACATCAAAATCAAAGCGCAATGAAAAAAGTATTGACATTGACACTGCTCGCGGCCTTGTTGCTTGGAGCGTGCAGGAAAGAGGAGAACCAGACAGCAACGTATGAACAAACACGCAACCGTGTGATAGCAATACCCAATGATGGAAAAAGCGGGAACTCAACACACCTATTGGCATTAGCTGTTGGGCACAGTGGTAAAGATTGCAAAGGATGTATAATGATGTACGGTCAGCTTGTTCATGTTAATTGTATTGGTACAGGTGACGATTGCTTGAGGACTGCAGCCGTCCAGCTTCAGCAGGTTGGTACAGAAATTTCTGCTACCACAACGGACACATTCGATCTTACTTCAGATGATTTTTTCCTTATGCCAGACCGCTCGTTAAGTTATACGGACGAAAAGAATAACCGCATCTTCCTGAACATTCCAGAACAGATGGTCTATCGTGACACCACCACTCTGCAATTCACTTTCACGGGTCTGTTCTTCAGCGAAACGGCGGCATACAGCAACAATTAGTAATTGTATAAACAGTTATGAGGCTTTTCCCACAACCCAATATCATAGCCAACCTCTATTGGTTGGGCAAGAACAACTTCATTGGGTGATGCTCCGCCATGGTGTGCAATTGACCAGTGGCGGAGCGGGAAAAAAGAAAGGTGCCCAAGCAGGGGCATCGCATTGATGTTTAAGGAACCATTAGCGATGTTCCCTGCCACCAAGCACCTCAGGTCGCATATATTGTGATGTTTGTCACGCAATGGCACAGGAAATCCAGCGGCAAAGATACAACTTTTCCGTTTCGGATGGCAGACCCGAAACGTGCCTGCAAAGTGCGGCACGCCCCGCGGAGAGGAGGGAAGTATGTTTAATCAAAAAAAGAAAAAAATGATAACAGCCTTAAATAGTCCCAAATATAAATTGTCTATTGATGACATGAGGACAATTGCCGGAGGAAAAAAAATAGAAGTGGTAACATCAACAGAATATATTCCGGTTGTATGCCCCGACGGTTATCCCTCTGGATCTGAGTGTTTCACAACGATAGCACATGTAACCATTTATAAAATGCGCAATGGTGTCATGGTGGTTGTTGGAACTAGGACAGAGGATGATTAAATCTAACAAGAAAAAAAAAGACATTATTCTTAATTAATCACAAAAAAAACGAAGAAATGAACGGATTAAAATATAAGAAATTAAACGACTTTGAAATGTCAAACATAACAGGTGGTAAATGGGTGACGAAAACCATAGTAACTTCAGAGTGTATTGGTAGAGATATTTACGGTAATTGCAATCAATTTCATGTTTTCACCTACACTTATGAATATAATACCAAAACACACGAGGAGAGAAACAAACATCGTGACACCTATAATCCTGAATAGTTGAATTTTACAACGAGGATTGCCAAAACATTTAGTTTGGCAATCCTCTATTTTGTTGAATTATGAAAAGACACATAATTTTTTTCTTCTTTCTTTTATCATTTAATTCAAACCTCTTTTCTCAAACTATTTGTGACACCATCAAGAAGTATGAGACTTGGTATTGGCGTGTTTGTTGTTGTTTTGCTCCAGACTCTCTATCCCTTATTGGAAAATTTGAGGCATCAATACAACACATTAAATCTGACACGATACAACCATGTTATTACAAGTATTATCAGTTGTCTGTAAATTATGCCCTCATAAATGAAATTGATTCTGCTTTTCATTATTTGAACAGATTTGTAGAGACATCTCCCGATGACAGAATGCTCTATGTTGACAAAAGATGGGATGTGTTGAGAAAAGACACAGCACAAAGGAAAAGCTTAATAGATAAAATAGAAGATGGCTATTTGAGTTGTTTAGATAATGCGACAAACAAGGAACTAGCACTTCGCTTATTCCGTTTAGGTGTACTTGATCAAAAATATCGAGTGTATTGGAATACATTGAGACAACTTCCAACAGATTCGGCTGGGCTGGTACTATCAGATGCGGAACAAAATTATCTGTTTGAGCAAACCTTAGCCATATACAACACATACGGTTTCCCGGGTGTATCAATGGTCGGCAAAACGGCAAGCACAGCAGCATTCCTTTTGCTGCAACACTCCCCATATATTGACCAATACTACTACACTATTGAAAAGGCATTCAGCAACTCGGATATTGAACCTGAGCAGTATGCTATGTGCATAGACCGGCATCTTGTACAGAATGGGAAGAAACAAATTTATGGCACTCAATTTTATAGCACCGACAAGACCCAAAAAAAATATGGACGACGTTTTTTGATTCGTCCCATTAAAGATTACAAGCACTTGAATGAACGAAGAAAAAGTATCGGACTTGACCCCATCGAAAAATCCATTCTTTACAAAAATGCAATAATTCCCCAAAAGTATATAAAACATTGGAATAAACAGAGGAAACATCTTGAACTATAATGAAAAAAAAGATAATTGTCACATTATTCATAATTATTAGTTCTTGCTTTTCGTATACGCAAGGGCAGTCAGAAACGTGCCACAAAAACTACGAAGACAGAAACAGTTTGGGGACTATTACTTGTTTTGCGCCTGATTCGTTGTTTTTGCTTGGTCAATACACAGAAGCAATAATCAAACTGAAACAGGATACTATTCAGCTGGAGTATATTAAGTTCTATCAATTGGCCGCCAACTATGCTCTATTAGGTGAAATAGATTCATCGTTTTTGTATTTGAATAAATTTATAGACACTTCCCCTGATGACAGGATAATCTTTGTGGACAACAGATGGGATGTCTTAAGAAAAGATACCGCACAATGGAATAGTTTGATCAATAAAATAGAAACAGCGTTTTTACAATGTATTGATTCAGTACCTAATAAAAAATTGGCACTGCGCTTGTTCTACTTAAGCGCATTAGATCAAAAGTATAGATTGTATGGGGTAATATTAAGACAATTGCCAGATGGTGACACTTTGTATATAGAGTCGTTTGATTTAGACCTGTTTCTGTCTCAACAGATTGACTCGATTATCAGGCATTATGGCTTCCCAGGCATCTCTATGGTTGGCAAATTGGCAAGCACTTCCGCGTTTCTATTAGTACAACATTCGCATAAAATCCACAAATACTATAAAGCCGTTAAGAATGGTTACGAGCAAGGGGATGTCATCCCGCAGCAATATGCCATGATGACGGATAGATGCTTGATGCAAAAAAGGAAAAAACAAATATATGGCACACAAGGCTTTGCGAATAAGCGAATCGAAAAAAAATATGGCGGTCATGGAATTATCTGGCCAGTGAAGGATTTTAAGCACGTGAATGAACGAAGAAAAAATGTCGGCATCACCACTAGTATAGAAGAATATGCTAAATCCATAGATTGTATCATTCCAGAAAAGTACTATAAAAGATGAAAAAAATATTAATAATCACAGATAATCACGATTATTCCTCAATAAATGTGATGAGATGGTTAAAATGCGCTTACGATAGCAATGATGTGATTTGTATCCATCCAAATGTTTTTATAGACTATAAAACAGAAATTAATATCTCACAGGACGATGCAATAACCGACTTGCTAAACGGAGAAATGAAAAGAAACGAGATCGGTGCCGTATGGACTAGAAAATGGAGCAACGATGTGGCCGACATATCTTCTTCTTCTATATCAGACATCCAATTGGGGACAATTCAATCTCAACTGTCGAGGGAATTAAATGCTCTTTTTGAGTACTGCATTTTCTCCATAAATCGAAATCCTGATGTTTTTTGGCTAAATCATCCCCAATATGTCACACCCAACAAACTTATTCAATTAACAATTGCCAAGGAAATTGGATTAACAATACCGACATCATGGATCCTCAATTATTATTCACCGCAGGTTAATGCAAAGGACTGCATTACCAAACCTTTAAGCAATTGTTGTGATATACGAATCAACAACACCATCTACACCAATTACACGAGTAAATTGACTGGAACAGAATCTTATGATGATCTTTTCGTGAGTTTTATCCAAGAGAACATTCCCAAGGAGGCCGAAGTACGGGTGTTCTATCTTCTGGGGCAATGTCATGCATTATTGATTCATTCGCAAGACAACAAAAAGACACAAACAGACTATCGAAAGTATGATTACCGACACCCAAACCGATTGGAGCCATGTAAAATTCCAACAACAATTGTATCTAAGATTGACACTTTTATGCGACAAATGAACTTGCAGACTGGTTCCCTTGACTTTATACTTACACCTGACGGAGAATACGTATTTTTGGAAGTGAACCCCTGCGGACAATATGACATTTTCAACACTTGCAATGTCTATCCTGACAAACTTATAGCCGAAGCCCTAATTTCAAAATTGAAACGATGAATATCAGAAAAAAAATCAAAGGGAAAACCCCATTAATGTTTGAGCATTTGTCCAAAACTCCTGTACTGAAAGTTTTGGACAAATACGTCACCTGCACCCGGTATCAGACCCAGTCATACCATTGTGGCAAATTTTACAAGAACATTTCCATTTTCAGCATATGAAACAATACCTACACATATATCCTCATTGCCATGCAATCAAAGGGTATTCGCGATGCGTGATGATCGATTCTTTCCGAAACAGATATCAATTGGCTCCGCTTTGGTTGACGGATATGTTGCCTGTCTTAAACGGCCTTGAAAGAAAAGACATTGCTGAGAGAGCAGGGACGCTACAACCTGATGAGCTCCGGGAGTTCCTTGATTTCCTAATTCAGAATGAGTTTGCAAAATGGTCAAACACCAACATTCCATACGAAAATATCGAAATGCACTTTGACTACCCCGCTCGAATCACTAACATGATAATATTAGGCGATGTCCTTGGACAAACGCTTCTCTCGGAAATCGATGAGCTGCAATGCGACAACATACAGCTGTACGTTCCTGCGCGTGCTTCTATGGAGCGACTTGAGGCTCTGTTGCACTTGTTCGATGACAGCGTAGCACAACACATTGAAGTGATTGTCCCATTTGTCGAAGAATTCGTGGCTCCAAATGTCTGGGAAAACATATTTGATGAGTTTAAACGACTACAAAAAGTAGTGGTTCTAAAAGCTCCCGAAAGCAAACGGATTTTCACAGACGCCATGCATCATAATTGCGTGGTTTTTGCAACGGAGTCGTTTTCGTACGAAATATGTGGAGAGGTTCACCCATTACATTTCACCAACAATCTCCCCTTTTTCACCGAATCTCAGTACCACAACACCTGCCTCAACCGCAAAATCTGCATCGATGCGGAAGGAAACATCAAGAATTGTCCGGCCATGGCCATGAGCTACGGCAACATTAAAGACACCACTTTGGAGGAAGCCATCAACAAGCCGGGGTTCAAGGATTTGTGGTACATCTGCAAGGACCAGATTGATGTCTGCAAGGATTGTGAGTTCCGCTATATGTGTACCGACTGCCGCTGCTTCATCAAAGATCCGGACAACATCTACTCCCAGCCCGCCAAATGCACCTACAACCCATACATCTGCCTGTGGGAAGGGCAAGAGGGCTACGTGCCCGTGGAGGAGTGTGGCACCTATTCACGCGAGACGGGGTTCGTGCCTGACAAGAAACGGATTGCGGAGCTGAACAAGAAGATTTGGGGAGAGGAGTGATTAAGAATGCAGAATTAAGAATGAATATTACCACCAACTCGACGCCATGGACTGTGGCCCCACCTGCCTGCGGATGGTGGCCAAGCATTACGGCAAACACTACTCGTTGGAGACGCTCCGGCAAAAGAGCTTCATCGGGCGGGAGGGTGTGAGTATGCTCGGCATCAGCACCGCCGCCGAGAGCATCGGCTTCCACACCATAGGCGTGCATATCTCGTTCCAGCAGCTGGCCGAGGCCCCGCTGCCCTGCATCGTACATTGGAAACAGAACCATTTTGTGGTCGTCTATGACATCAAAATCAGGAAAAAATGGGAAAATTCCGATGTAGAGACGCGCCATGGAACGTCTCTACAGGCAACATACGAGGGCACGGTCTATGTGGCGGACCCTGCACAAGGCCTCGTCAAATTCACCGTGCAGGAGTTCCTGTCGGGGTGGCTCAGCACCAAGACGGAAGGTCAGGACGAGGGGGTGGCCCTGCTGTTAGAGCCCACCCCGGATTTCTATGCAGCGGAGGACGAGAAACCAGACAAGACCAAACTCCGCTTCGTGCTGCAGTACCTCAAGCCCTACAAGAAACTCATCGTGCAGCTCTTCCTCGGGATGCTTCTCGGCACGCTGCTCCAACTCATCTTCCCATTCCTCACCCAAAGCATCGTCGATTACGGTATTGGCAACAACAACCTCAGCTTCGTGGTCGTCATTCTCATCGCCCAGCTCACCCTCTATTTTGCTCAGACGGCAGTGGAGTTCATCCGCTCGTGGATTCTGCTCCACATCAGCACCCGCATCAACATCTCCATCATCTCCGATTTCCTCATCAAACTGATGAAGCTGCCCATCGGCTTCTTCGACACCAAGATGATCGGCGACATCATGCAGCGCATCGGTGACCACAGCCGCATCGAGGCATTCCTCACCTCCTCCACGCTGAACACGCTGTTCTCATTCGTCACCCTGATTGTGTTCAGCATCGTACTCGCGCTCTATAATCTCAAACTTTTTATGGTGTTCCTCATCGCCTCTGTCCTATATGTGCTTTGGATTACCATTTTCCTGAAAAAGCGCAAAGAGTTGGACTACAAGCGTTTTGCACAAGCCTCCGCCGAGCAGAGCAACCTCTATCAGCTTATCACGGGAATGCAGGAGATCAAACTCAACAACTGCGAGAAACAGAAACGTTGGGAGTGGGAGAACATACAGGCCAAACTTTTCCGCGTCAGCATCAAAGGGCTGGCGCTCAGCCAGTACCAGCAGTCGGGCGCATTCTTCATCAACGAGACGAAGAACATCCTTATCTCGTTTGTCTCCGCCGCCGCTGTCATAAAGGGCGACATGACCTTGGGTATGATGACCGCTGTGCAGTACATTATCGGTCAGCTCAATGCGCCAATCAACCAGATGATCGGGTTCATCCAGTCGGCCCAAGACGCGAAAATCAGTCTGGAACGTTTGGGTGAAATCCACAACCGCGAGGACGAAAATCAATTAGGAATTAGGAATGAGGAATTAGGAATGAATGTTGTCGGAAATGTTCACGATGTTGGGAATGCCCACGGTGTAGAGACGTGCCATGGCGCGTCTCTACAAAATGGCGCGTCTCTACAAAATGGCGGGTATCTACAGGTAGAGAACGTCACGTTCCGCTACGATGAATTGTCGGACAACGTGCTGGAGAACATCACGTTGGAAATTCCGGCGGGCAAGGTGACAGCCATCGTGGGGATGAGCGGCAGCGGCAAAACCACGCTGGTGAAATTGTTGTTGGGTTTTTATCCACCGAGAAAGGGGGAGATTCTTGCGGGAAGCACAAATTTGAAGAACATCCGTCCGTCGGATTGGCGGGCGCGTTGCGGGGC